>NZ_CBBQHX010000037.1:0-43042 GCF_964946895.1 Stagnihabitans sp.
GCGCCCCCGATGTTCGTCAGGCCATAGCCCACGGGACCGCTTGCCGCGGCAAGGTTGATCGCAAGGCCCGCGGTCGTGAAGCTGGCGGTGCCTGCGTTCGTGATCGCACTGGTCGCCGTGAAGGCGGCGGTCACGGCGACATGTGCCACCGCGCCAAAGGCAACCGACAGGCCATCCCCGCCGCCGAGGTCGGCCACCGTGTCGGTCCCGGCCGCAATCACAAAGCTGTCGTTGCCCGCGCCCCCGACCAGAACGTCATTGCCAAGGCCGCCGTTCAGACTGTCATTGCCGGCGCCGCCGACCAGCGTGTCGGCCCCCGCGCCCCCGATCAGGGTATCGGCCAGGCCCGAGCCGGTCAGCGTCGTCGCAGCCCCGCTGTTGGTCACCATGTAGCCGTTCGGTCCGCTTGCGGCACTCAGGTTCACGGCATGGCCCTCGGTGGTCAGCGTCACACTGCCGGCGTTCAGGGTGGCACCGCCGGCCGACCAGACCGTCCCGACCGTGGCCACCACGCTGGCACCAGAGGCGACGGTCAGCACATCCTGTCCGCCAAGATCGGTGACGGTGTCGGTGCCGCTGCCGATCACGAAGGTATCCGTGCCCGCACCTCCGGTGAGGCTGTCATTGCCAGCCCCCCCGTCCAGCCTGTCGTTGCCGCCGCCGCCCGCCAGCGTGTCATTGGACGTGCCGCCGATCAGCGTATCGGCCAGGTTTGAGCCCGTCAGGCTGGTGGCCGCGCCGGTGTTGGTCACGCTGTAGCCCAGGGTGCCCGCCGCGGCCGACAGGTTCACCGCATAGCCCGCCGTGGTCAGCATGGCCAGGCCGGCATTGCTGGTGGCGGACGTGGCCGTCCAGGCCGCCGCCAAGGCGGCGTTCCCCGTGGCGCCCGCGGCCACGGTCAGCACATCGCTGCCGCCAAGGTCGGTGACCGTGTCGGTTCCCGCCAACACCAGGAAGCTGTCGTTGCCCGCCCCGCCCGCCAGACTGTCGTTGCCCGACCCCCCGTCGAGCGTATCGGCGCCGTCACCGCCAAACAGCGCGTCCGACCCGGCCTCGCCCGAAAGCCGGTCGGCGCCGTCGTTGCCCCACAGCGAGTCGTTGCCGCTGCCAGCCCAGACAGTGTCATTGCCCGCACCGCCATCAATCAGATTGGCCCCCGCCAGCGCGCCGCCAACCACATCATCGATGAAATCGTTTCCGTCACCGCCATGCACCGTGTCATCGCCCGCCCCGAACAGCAAAGTGTCGTTGCCAGCCCCGCCCTCCAGACTGTCATTGCCAGCCCCCCCCGAAAGGCTGTCATTGCCGTCTCCGCCATAAAGCGTGTCATTGCCGTCAAGCCCAGACAGCGTGTCATTCCCGGCCAGACCATGGACCTGATCATCCAGCCCCGTGCCCGTCCAAGTGTTGTTGGTGCCGTCCAGAAGGGTTCCCGTGAATGCTGAAGCGCTGACATCACCATCCGCAAATCGGAAATTTTCGACGTTCGATACAGTATCCGTCCCACCATTCGCCGACGTCACAGTGAAGGTACCGGTTGCCTCGTTGTAGGTCACTGACACATCAGCGCGGTTCTGGTCATAGACCGCATAGTCCACGCCATCGCCACCGTTGATCGTGTCATTGCCGCCACCGCCGGTGATCGTGTCATTGCCCGCACCGCCATCCAGCACGTTTGCCGCGGAGTTACCTGTCAAATGGTTGTCGAGCGCGTTGCCCGTTCCATTGATTGCGTTCGATCCCGTCAGGGTCAGGTTCTCGACATTGTCGACCAGTGTGAAGGTGATCGACGATTGCACAAGGTCGGTGCCTTCGCCCGTCATCTCGGTGATCACATCGCCAGCGGCGTCGACGACATAGGTGTCGTCGCCGGCGCCACCTATCATCGTGTCGTTGCCCGCACCGCCATCCAGCACGTTGTTGCCGGAGTTACCCGTCAATTGGTTGTCGAGCGCATTGCCCGTCCCATTGATCGCAGATGACCCCGTCAGCGTCAGGTTCTCGACGTTGTCCGTCAGTGTGTAGCTGATCGACGCGACAACACGGTCATTACCTTCACCAGCAGCTTCGATCACCACATCGCCATTGCTATCGACGACAAGGACATCATCACCCAAGCCGCCAATCATCGTGTCACTGCCATCGCCGCCGATCAGAATGTCATTCCCGGCCCCGCCATCCAGTACGTTGTTTCCCGTGTTGCCGATCAGTTGATTGTTCAGCCCGTTGCCGGTTCCATTGATCCCATCGGACCCTTGCAGGTTCAGGTTCTCGACGTTGTCGGTCAATGCGTAGCTGATCCAAGCATTGACATAGTCATTGCCTTCATCCGCCGCCTCGATCACCACGTCGCCTGCGCTGTCGACGGTGTAGTTGTCGTTCCCCGCACCGCCGTGCATCGTGTCATCGCCACCATTGCCGTCGATGACGTCGTTGCCGTCAAGGCCGAAAATCTCATCAACGCCCGAAGTGCCAAGAAGCGCGTCGCCGCCATTCGTCCCGGTGATCGTGTTCACGGCGGGCGGCGGCGGAGGGGTCGTCCCGGAGCCATAGACCACATAGGCCGCGCCGATGTCGTAGCCGCTGCCTGAATTGCCATAAGAATTATTGATATCGTAGCTGTTAAACCGCGCGCCGATAATGATATCGTCGAAGCCGTCGCCGTTGACATCTCCCGCCGCAGAAACACTGAAGCCTGCTTCGGAGTCGTTGGTGCCGTACAGGGGGATGCCTTGATCGGGGCTCAGCTGGCTCAGATCAAGTAGGCCGCGCGTGCCTCCGTCAACCCCGAAGACGATGTAAGCTGCACCGGTATTTCCATATACGCCGATGGCACCCACCAACAGGTCACCAATGCCGTCGCCGTTGAAGTCGCCCGCCGAAGAGACGCTGATGCCAGCTTGGGCCCAATCCTGACCGCCGACGATGACAAAGCCATCGGCCGGAAGCATGTTCAAGCCTACTTCAGCAACGTGGCTACCCGCTGGTCCCATAAGGGCCGTATTGCCGTACAAAACGTAGACCATACCGCCGTGATCGCCGTACCCGCCCATATCTTTGTTGCTGAGAGTGATGTCATCTATGCCATCGCCGTTGATATCACCTACAAATGCAACTTTGCGCCCGCTGTTCTCGTACGGTACCGTCGCTGTAATCAACGCACTGGCCACAAAATTTTGGGAGTTCAGCAGCAGTGCGCCTCCGGCATGAACGTAAGCCGCTGACAGGTAGGGGATACCAATAAGCAAATCAGGGTGGCCATCATGGTTGAAGTCCCCGCCGCCTGCGACGCTGACCCCAAGCTGCGCCGCCCCAAAGGCAGCGCCGGAAATCGCCGCGCCCTGATCGTTAGCCAATGCGCTAAGATTGATCACGCCATTCGACGCATTCGTCACAGCGAGGCCAGAGACCACATAGGCCGCACCCTGGTAGCCTTGTACGGTGGGAATCCCGATGATCAAATCATCGTAGCCGTCGCCATTCAGGTCACCGGCATTCGACACACTTATCCAGCTATCGGTAGCGTTGACTGCCGCCGCTTCAATGTGGACCCCTTGGGCCGCGGTCATCGTCGTGACATCGACACCGCCAACCGGCTGAGACGCCGCACCAAACACCACATAAGCGCTGGCTCCCAAGCCATTGCCCTCAAATGGAACGCCCACGATCACATCAGCAAAGCCGTCGCCGTTGACGTCACCCGCAGCAGAAACAGTGTACCCGAAATATGCATTGCCTGTACCAGAGATTTTGAAGCCGTCTGACGGGGCAAGGTTGTTAAGATCGATATCGGCCCGCGTGGTCGAAGTCGTGCCATAGACCACATAGGCCGTCCCCATAGACCCGACGATTACATCAGCGATGTTGTCACCATTCACGTCGCCGGCCGAGTGGACGCTGATGCCGGCATAGCTAAAGGCATTTTCCCCGAAGATCGTGAAGCCTTGATCCGAAGTCAGGTTGCCGAGTTGATAGGTCATTCACGCCTCTTGTGCCTTGCGTGCCAAAGGATCCCCACCCGTGCGGCGCACCGCAGAGTCAAGCAAACCCCCAGCCCTGGTTCATATGTGATCCTGCTACGGATCTATGGACGGCGACTTCGCAAACCCCACCGAAGATCGGCAATGCGTCAACAGAAGTCGTTCAAATCCATCAAGCCAGACTTTCGCTCTGCCGTCCACTTGTGTGGCACAAGTGGATAACCATGAGAAATATGTAAGATACTGATATAGTTAACTATTTATGTTAGTCGGAGATGAAGTGTATTCAAAGAGCTTGACATGACGCTTTAATCCGGCCGCCATGAAATTGCAAATAAGGGGGCCAAGAATATACGGTTGTACCATTTTATAAACTTTCGTTTATCGTGAAATACTTTCGCAAAACCCTGTCTTTTCCTTGGGTGTCGCGCCATTCGTCCAATTCAATGCAAGGCAAAGATTGACAACTTAATTCGTGCAGGCGTAGTGCAAAATACACCCTTCCGGAAAGCGCGCCATGACATCCGAAGTCCCTGCCGACCAAACGCCCGCCTTCGCGCTGACCACGTCACGCGGGTTCATGTCTTGGTTGTCAGTGGTGGGCGGGTCGCTGGCGTTCACGACCTATCAGGGTGGCAAGGTGTTCTTCCTTGGGGCCAAGCCCGATGGATCGCTGGCCGTCTTCGACCGCTCGTTCCCGCGCTGCATGGGCCTTGCGGTGTCGCAGGATGCCCGCTCGCTGTATCTTGCGACGGAAATCCAGCTTTACCGTTTCGACAATCTTCTTCCGGCCGGGTCCGTCGATGGGGACACGGACGCCCTCTACGCCCCGCACCAGACCTGGATCACCGGCGACATCGACATCCATGATGTGGGCCTGGACGCGCAGGGTCAGCCGGTCTTTGCCAACACCTTGTTCAACTGCCTTGCCACAACGGCCGAAGGTCACAGCTTTCGCCCCCTGTGGCAGCCGCCGTTCATCCGAAAGTTGGCGCCAGAGGATTGCTGCCACCTCAACGGCCTCGCGATGGAGGGTGGCACACCGCGCTATGTGACCTGTGTGTCGCGATCGGATGTCGCGGATGGCTGGCGCGACCGCCGACGCGACGGCGGGGTGGTGGTCGAGGTGGCCTCGGGCAAGGTCGTGGCCGCGGGCCTGTCGATGCCGCATTCGCCCAGGCTGCATGACGGCAAGCTGTGGCTTTTGAACTCGGGCAGCGGCGAATTCGGCTGGATCGAGGATGGCCAGTTTCGCCCCGTCACCTTCTGCCCCGGCTATGCCCGGGGTTTGACCTTTGCCGGCCCCTACGCCGTGGTGGGCCTGTCCCGCGCCCGCGAGAACCGCACCTTTGGCGGACTGGCCCTGGAAGAGGCTTTGCGCGCGCATGACGTCGATGCCCGCACCGGCCTTCTGGTCATCGACACGCGCAGTGGCGCGGTCGTCGAATGGGTCCGCATCGAGGGGGTGATTGACGAACTGTTCGACGTCGCCTTCCTGCCCGGCATCCGCAACCCCAAGGCCATCGGCCTGAAAGGCACCGAAATCAACCGCATGATCTCGGTGGCTCCGCAGCTGCCCAAGGCTGCGGCACATCCCGCCTTGGCCTGAATGACCGGCGGCAGGCATTGCCCGCCCGCTGACAGGATGATCACCAAGGTTCTGGCCCGCGCTTGCGGCGGACGAAGGCAGACAGGTCTTGGAGTTGCCGATCACAGGTGACGCGGCGAAACGGACCGCCTGCTTTCGCCGCATCCTGGCCCGGATGGGTCGCAATTGGTCTGGACAACTGCGGGCCGCTGGGTACTTCTGCACCTCGACTGGTTCCAATCAGGCCAAGCCTGATGGAGTAATAGGGAACACGGTAGGGATGACCCAACAGGGGCCTGATCCGTGGCTGCCCCCGCAACTGTAAGCGGCGACGATCTGTCCGACATGCCACTGGGAAACCGGGAAGGCCGGACAAGTCGATAGACCCGCGAGCCAGGAGACCTGCCCGTCATCGTGCCAATGGCCGCAAAGCCATGCCAGGGCTCTGGCGTGGCGCATCGGTCTTTACCCGACACGGAGGGTGTCCGGGAGAAAGTGGAAGATGATGCTGAACCGGATCTTCGCGTCCGCCCCGCCCCAGTTGAAACGCAAGGTCATCTTGGTGATGGGCTTTCTGCTGGCCTTCAACGCGGTGGCCTGGCTTTGGGCCTTCGTGGCCTTTCGGGATTATCCGCTGCTGCTGGGCACGGCGCTTTTGGCCTACAGCTTCGGCCTGCGCCATGCCGTCGATGCCGACCACATTGCCGCCGTCGACAACATCACCCGCAAGTTGATGCAAGAAGGCAAGCGGCCCGTCGCGGTCGGCCTGTTCTTCTCGCTTGGCCATTCCACCATTGTCGTGCTGATGTCACTGGTCGTCGCCCTGACGGCCCATATGCTGCAGGGTCAGGGGTTCGAGGCCTACCGGGCGATAGGTGGGGTGGCCTCCACCATGATCTCGGCCTTCTTCCTGTTCACCCTCGCCGGTGCAAACCTCTTCATCCTGATCAACACCTGGCGCAGCTTTCAGAAAGTCAAAGGCGGCGGCACGCTGGCAGAAGACGACCTCGACCTGCTGCTGTCCGGTGGCGGCCTGATGGCGCGGATCTTTCGTCGTCTGTTCCGGCTGATCGAGCGGGATTGGCACATCTATCTGCTGGGCCTGCTGTTCGGCCTGGGCTTTGACACCGCGACTGAGGTCAGCCTGCTGGGCATCTCGGCCGCCGGTGTTGCGGGCGGCCTTTCGCCGTGGTCGATCATGGTCTTTCCGACGCTGTTCTGCGCCGGCATGGCCCTGATTGACACCTCGGATGGCATTCTGATGCTGGGGGCCTATGGCTGGGCCTTCCAGAAGCCGATCCGCAAACTTTACTACAACCTGACCATCACGGCGCTGTCGGTGATGGTGGCCGTTCTTGTTGGCGGGATCGAGACTTTGGGCCTGGTGCAGGACAAGCTTGGACTGGCGGGCACCTTCTGGGATGGCGTCGGGGCATTGAACGACAGCTTCGGCTTGTTGGGCTATGGCATCATCGGTCTGTTCATTCTGGGCTGGGTCGCCTCGTTGGCGCTGTACAAACTGCGCGGCTATGACGAGGTCTGATCGCCCCGCATCTTATCCGGCACCCAGCAGAACCGCTGTCTGATAGGTCACAAAGGCCCCCAGATAGGCCAGCGCCAACATGTAGAAGAAGGTCACCCACATCCAGGTCCAGCCCCCGGTCTCGCGCCGGATCACCGCAAGGGTCGAGGCGCACTGCGGGGCGAAGATGTACCAGACCAGAAACGACAGGGCAGTCGCAAGGCTCCAGCTGTGGGCCAGCGTCTGGCCGATCAGACCGCCATCGCCCTGAATGGCGTAGACGGTGCCAAGCGATGATACGGCAACCTCACGGGCGGCCATGCCGGGCACAAGCGCGATGCTGATCTGCCAGTTGAACCCGATCGGGGCCAGAACCGGCTGGATGACATGACCGATCATCGCGGCGAAGCTGTACAGGATGCCGGGCTCGGTCGCGACCAGGGGGGCGCGGGGAAACGTGGCCAGAAGCCAGATCAGAACCGTCATGCTGAAAATCGTGGTCCCGGCGCGTTTGAGAAAGATCTGCGCCCGGGTGGCCAGCCCCAGCAGCACGCCTCGGGCCTGCGGCATCTTGTAATCTGGCAGTTCCAGCATGAACGGCGGCGCGGGCTGGTTGCGCCAGAACAGAAGCTTGGCCAGCGCCGACACGCCCAGCGCCGCCCCGATGCCTGCCGCATAAAGGCCGAACATCACCAGCCCTTGCAGGTTGAAGACACCCGCCACCTGACGCGACGGGATGAAGGCCGCGATGATCAGGGTATAAACCGGGATGCGCGCCGAACAGGTGATCAACGGCGCCACCAGAATGGTGGTCAGCCGGTCGCGGCGGTTGTCGATCACCCGCGCCGCCATGATGCCGGGAATGGCGCAGGCGAAGCTGGACAACAGCGGGATGAAGGCCCGGCCATGCAGCCCTGCCCCGCCCATGATCCGATCCATCAGAAAGGCAGCGCGCGCCATGTAGCCCAGATCCTCCAGCAACAGGATGAACAGGAACAGGATCAGGATCTGCGGCAGAAAAATCAGCACCCCGCCCACGCCCGAGATCACGCCATCGCGCAGGAAGCTTTGCAGCAGGCCCTCGGGCAGCACCTGGCCAACGATCAAGCCCATGTGGTCAAATATGAACGAGATCCCGTCCATCAGCGGCTTGGCCCAGCTGAACACCGCCTGAAACATCAGGAACATCAGCCCCAGCAGGATCACCAGCCCAGCCACCGGGTGCAACAGGACCTGATCGATCCGGTTGGTCAGCGTATCGGGCTTTGCCGGCTCTTTCACGGCCGCAGCGATCAAAGCGTCCGCCGCGCGATGGCCCTGCCGCAGATCGCCGGCGGTCGGCGGAGCCCAACGGTTCGTGCCGGCGGGTTCAATGCCCTGTGTCACGGCGGCATCGAGTGCCTGCCACAGGGCATCAAGACCGCCTCGGCGGACGGCGGTGGCAGCCACCACCGGAATCCCAAGGCCAGTCGACATTTTGGCCAGATCAATCTCGATGCCCCGATGCCGCGCGATATCGATCATGTTCAGGATCAGGATCATCGGCCGCCCGACCTTGCGCAACTCCATCACCAGCCGCAGGCCTGACCGCGGCGAGGTCGCATCGGCCACCACCAGCAACATATCCGGCACGGGCTCACGCGCATGGGTGCCCAGCACGACATCGCGCGTCACTTCCTCGTCGGGGCTGCGGGCTCGCAGGGAATAGGTGCCGGGCAGGTCCACGATCTGCAGCATCCGCCCTTCGGGCGTGCGGGCCAGGCCGGATTTGCGTTCAACGGTGACACCGGCATAGTTGCCAACCTTCTGGCGGCTGCCGGTCAGCGCGTTGAAGACCGCAGTCTTGCCGCAGTTCGGTGCGCCCACAATGGCAAAGCGCAGCTCTTGGGTCGCGATAAGATCGGCCATGACGGTATTCCTTTGGTATTGATCAGGCGACCTGAATGGCCATCGCTTCGCGCCGGCGCAGTGCCACGGTGGCCCCGTTCACCCGCACAGCGATGGGGTCGCGGCCAAACAGGCCCTCGTGGAGGATTTGCACCTGCGCCCCCTCGACAAACCCCAACTCGATCAGACGCCGCTCCATTTCGGCGGGCGACAGGCTGGATGCCGGATCACTGACCACGATGGCCATGACCTGCCCTGCAAACCCCTTGGCCGCCATTCCAAGGCAAAACGGCGCGTCTGGGGCAGGAAAGGACATGGCGGCAGGTTCCTGAGGCCGAATTGCCCGGGCGCGGCGCGGTAGGTCCCGCCGACGTGCCCTTGTAGCCCTCGGAAAGCAAAACAGTCAAGATATATGGCCGCGTAAAATCATTGACCATTCCGCCGCTGCGGTCAAAAGCCCGTCAGGTCATCCGCCAGATCCGGTCGCACAACCACCTTCGCCCAAGTGCTGCGGCAGTCCGCACTTTCCCCATTCCTGCGTGCGGATGCAGGATGTCGTGGCTGCCCTTTGCATCCGCAATCGGCCAGCCGTGGCCTCATCGCCCCGATCCATCCCGATCACGTGCCGGGCTTGTTGGTGGCCCGCGTCAGCAGCGTCACGATCGGCGTGTCGTAATAGGTGAAGCCCGTGCCATTGGCCCGCCGCCCCCTCATCTTGACCGGCAGGCCCAAGGCTGCCTCGGCCGCGTCTGCATCTGGAACCTCGAAACCCAGATGGAACACGCCCTCGCCCTTTTCATCCAGATGCTGGCGCTGCGGGCTGGGGTTGTGGTCGGGTTGGCAAAGTTGCAGCTGGATGCTGGGCAGGTTGCAGATGCGGTACTGCATGGCAGTGAAGCCTTCGCGGCTTGGCACCTGCAAATCGACATATTCCGACAGCGGGGGATAGGCGACCCAGGGGCCGATGCCGATGCTTTCATAATATGCCTGACTTTTGTCGATGTCATGGACGACGATGCAAACGTGATGCAGCTTGTCGAAGATCATGGCCTACTCCCTGACCGGAACCGTGTAATTCAGGATGCGCCGCCCGCCGTCAGGATAGATCGTCTCACCGGTGATATAGGATGCATCGTCCGAGGCGAGGAAGGCCACCACGGCGGCGATCTCTTCCGGCTCTCCCAAGCGGCCCAAGGGGGTGCGGGCAAGGATGGCGTGCATGCCGGCCCGTTCCGTGAAGGCGCCCTTGATGATCTCGGTTGCAATCGTCCCGGGGCCCACACCGCACACCCGGATGCCATGCGGCGCAAAGGCCACGGCGGCGGTGGAGGTCACCTGGTTCATCCCGCCCTTGGAAATCGCATAGGTCGCGACACTCGGGTTGGCGAGGCCAGAGTTGATCGAGGACATGTTGATGATCACCCCGCCCTGCCCTTGCGCGATCATCGCCCGTGCGGCGGCTTGGGTCCCAAGGAAAGCGCCCTTGAGGTTGACGCCGATCACCCGGTCGAAGCTTTCGGATGAGACGTCGAGGAAGTCCATCACCGGGGCGATGCCGGCGTTGTTCACCATGACGTCGATCCGGCCATAGGCTGCCACCGCAGCGGCGATCAGGGCATCGACCTGCGCCTTGTCCGACACGTCGGTGACGACGGCCAAGGCACCGGTCTGGGCCGCCGTTGCCGCCAGCTTTTCGGCGTTGATGTCGGCGATGACCACCTTGGCGCCTTCCGTCAGGAACCGCTCGGCGGTGGCCCGGCCGATGCCCTGCGCGCCCCCCGTGATGACGACAACTTTCCCGGTAAAGCGCATGGATATTTCCTTCAATAGACGATGGATTCGGTCAGCGCTTGGCCTGACCGAATGCGATGATAGCCCAAAGGCGACAGGTCCAGCGAGGTATAGCCCCCATGAGTCAGAAGTTCCGCCACGCCGCGCCCCGCTGCGGGCGCGTGCATGACGCCGTGGCCGGAAAAGCCGGTGGCAAGGATCAGGTTGGCAATCTCGTCATGGCGTCCGATGACGGCGTTGTGGTCCAGCGCGTTGACCTCGTAATGCCCGGCCCAGGACCGCTCCAGTCGCAGGCTCTCCATCGCGGGCAGACGGGCGGCAAGCGCGGGCCAATAGATGTCTTCCAGAAGGTGGTGATGCGGCTCGAAATCCCCTGTCGCGTCAGGGTCTTGGTCGGCCGGGGGCTGGATGCCGCCGATATACCCCGCACCTTCCGGTCTGATCCAGATGCCGGAGGTGTCAAACAACATCGGGAAGTTCGGCGCCGTCAGCGGCGCGCGGAAGTTGAAGACCGTCCGCTTGCGCGGTGAAACCGCCAGCGGCTGATCCAGCCTTGCCATCAATCCCCCCGAGGCCGCGCCCGCCGCCAGCACGCAGGTGTCGCAAGCCAAGCTCTGATCGCCGATCCGCACCGCCGTGATGCGGTCGGCAGTCACATCGAACCCGGTCACCTCGGCGTCAACATAGGTCACCCCCGCCGCCCGCGCCGCAGTCTTGACCAGGGACAGCAGGGACCACGCGTCAAACCAACCCTCGCCCGTCGCACCGAAAGTGCCGACACCGACACCATTCAGCGCCATGTAGGGGAAGCGGGCGGCGACCTCATCCGGCGTCAGGGCGAGAATATCCGCACCCTCGGCCCGCTGCATCGCGGCGGCGGCCCGGCGGGCGGCGACAGTCTCTGGCCCGCCCAGGATCAGATAGCCCTTCTCGCGGTAGCCGATATCGGCACCGGCCCCAAACACCTGCGACAGGCGGCGGAAAAGGTCGATGGCGTAAAGGCTCATCCGGATGTTGACCGGCGTGCCGAACTGGGTGCGGATCGCCGCCGCCGACAACGCGGTGGAGCACAAACGATAGCTCGGGTCCTTTTCCACCACGGTGATGGCCCCGGCAAACCCCTCACGGCGCAGCGACCATGCGACGAAACTGCCGATGATCGCGCCGCCGATGATCACAACCGGGCTCATCGGATGACGAAGGGATTGGCTATCACGCCGCCGGTGTCGATCCAGACCGTCTTGGTCTGCAGATATTCGCCCATCGCCTCCTGGCCGCTTTCCCGCCCGATTCCGCTGCGCTTCATGCCACCGAAGGGCGCCATATAGCTGACCGCCCGGTAGGAATTGACCCAGACCGTCCCCGCCTCCAAGGCTGCACTGCCCCGCAAGGCGCGTCCCATGTCCGAGGTCCAAAGCCCTGCGGCAAGACCATAGGGGCTGTCGTTGGCGATGGCGTAGGCCTCCTCCTCGTCCTCGAAGGGGATGATCGACAGGACCGGGCCGAAAACCTCTTCCCGGGCGATGCGCATCTGGTTGTGCACACCGGTGAAGATCGTCGGCTCCACGAACCAGCCCTCCCCCATCCCATCGGGAGACTTGCCGCCAAGGGCGGTTTCGGCCCCTTCGGCGCGGGCGATGTCCAGATAGGACAGCACCTTGGCGCGTTGTGCGCGGGTGGTGATCGGGCCGACTTGCGTCGTCATCTCGGCCGGGTTGCCCATCCGCGCCGTGGCGGCCAGCTTCACCACGCCGTCCACCACCTGATCATGCACCGACCGCTGCACCAGAAGCCGCGAGCCTGCGATGCAGGTCTGCCCCGACGCTGCGAAAATCCCCGAGACCGCGCCGTTCACCGCATTCTCGATTTTTGCATCGGCAAAGACGATATTGGCCGACTTTCCGCCCAATTCCAGCGTGACGGTCTTCAACCCCTCTGCCGCCGCGCGATAGACCGCGATGCCGCCCGGCTCGCCGCCCGTGAAGGCGATCTTGGCCACATCCGGATGACGCACCAAGGGCACGCCCACCTCGTGCGGCATGCCCGTCACGGTATTGACAACGCCCGCGGGAAAACCCGCCTGTTCGAAAAGCTTGACGAACTCCAGACACGAGGCCGAGGTGTGTTCGGACGGCTTGATCACCACCGTGTTGCCCGCCGCCAGCAAAGGAGCAAGTTTCCACGTCAGCAGCATCAGGGGCGAGTTCCACGGCACGATGGCCGCCACCACGCCCAAGGGTTCGCGCCGCGTGAAAGCGAACATACCGGGCTTGTCGATGGGCAGAACCGCGCCCTCGATCTTGTCAGCCAGCCCGCCGAAATAGCGGAACCATTCCGGGATATAGCGCAGCTGCGCCCCCATCTCGGCAATCAGCTTGCCGTTGTCGCGCGTCTCCAATGCGGCCAACCGGTCCGCGTTGGCTGCGATCAGATCGGCCAACCTGACCAGCAGCTTGCCGCGTGCCGTGGCCGTCAGCCCCGCCCAAGCGGGCGCGCGGAAGGCGGCCTTGGCTGCGGCGACAGCAGCGTCCACCTCTGCCGCGCCGTCGGCGGGGATCAACGCCCAAGGCTTGCCGGTGTAGGGATCAAAGCTTTCGAAGACCGCACGCGCCGCCTGCACCTTGCCGCCAACCGTGTTGAAAAACCGCTCCATGCCGCCCCCTAGCAGGTGCCAAGGCCAAGATGGGCCCTGAACCGGTTCTTGATGAAGACCGCATCCCGCGGCGGCAACGAACGCGGCAGGTTTTCCGCCTTGATCTTCAGCACGTAAAGCCGTGGCCCCAAGGCAGGCTGACGCAGGCGGTCTGTCAGGGCCACAACCTCTGCCAGGTCCCGCAATTCGGCCGTCTCGGCAAACCCAGAGGCCGCAGCGACCTTGTCCAAGGCAATGCCCTGCCCGGTGTGACTGGCCTGCATCCCCGTCTCGCCATAATGCTGGTTGTCCAGCACGATGATGTCGAGGTTCACGGGCCGGGCCACGGCAATCGTGGCCAGCGCACCGTAGGCCATCAGCATCTCGCCATCGCCGGTGATCACCATGACGCGCCGTCCGGGTTGCGCCTGCGCCAACCCCAAGCCCGTCAAGGCCGCCCCCCCCATCGCGCCCCACAGATAGTAATTGTCATCGCGATCCCCCGCCGCATGGACGTCATAGGACGGAGAGCCCAACCCCGTCACCACCAAAGCCCCCTCTCGCGCCGCCAGAAGCTGCGCCACCGCCTCGCGCCGATCCATCACCATTTCTTCTTCCCCAAAAGCCGCTGCCCGATCAGGACGGCAATCTGCTGATCGCCGTCAAAGGCCATGCCCGCCGCCTGCGCGACCGTCTCGACCAGATCGGCCCCGGTTTCAGCGCGCAAGACCGTGATGCCGATGGCGCGCAAACTCGCCTCAACCGCCTGCCCCATTGGCACCTGCCAGGGATTGAACTCGCCCCATTCGCCGCGCATCGTCACCAGCATCAGCAAGGGCGTCCGGCTTTGCACCGGCAAGGACAGCATGTTGATGCAGTTCCCCACCCCCGAGGATTGCATCAAGAGAACCGACCTTTGCCCACCAAGCCATGCCCCGCAGGCGATGGCCACGCCCTCTTCCTCGGTGGTCAGCACGTTGCAGCGCACGTCCGGGTCTGCCCCAAACAACCGGATCAGCGTCGAATGGCCGGCGTCGGGGACATAAGCCATCTGCGCGATCCGCGCCGCCTTCAGCACATCATACAAGGCCTCTGGACAATCCGTCGCCAAATCCCGCGCCATCAGGTCAGTCATCCACGCCTCCTTGTTTCGCCCGACCATAGCCTTGCCGGAATGCGATCACATCGACCCTTTTGCGTGAACAGCTATAGCGGTATTGTATGGCATGGAGCTGTCCCAACTGCGCACCCTGATCCATGTCGCCGAACTTGGCAGCCTGTCCAAGGCCGCCGACCGGCTGCACATCGCCCAACCTGCCCTGTCGCGGCAAATCCGGCTTCTGGAAGCCGAACTTGGGGTCCGACTGTTTGACCGCCATGGTCGGGGAATGGGCGTTACCGATCAGGGGCGGGACGTGCTGCGCCATGCCCTGCGGGTCATGGCCGAACTTGACGAGATTCGGGCGACGGTCGCAGACGAGGATGCCCCCTTGCGCGGCCATGTCTCGATCGGCATGCCGCCCACGGTGGCGGATATCCTGTCAGAACCGCTGGTATCGGCCTTCCGCGCGGCCCATCCTGATGCGACCCTCCGCATTGTCAGCGCCTATTCCGGCTATCTGCTGGACTGGATGCACCGCGGCGAAATCGACGCGTCGATCCTGTATGATCCCAAATCCGCCCGCACCTTGCGCGTTCACCCCCTGCTGGACGAGGTTCTGTTTCTGATCGGCCCCCCCGGCGCGGGCCTGTCTCTGGACCATCCGGTGGATTTCGCGGCCTTGCAGGGGCAACGCCTTTTGTTGCCCAGTCCGGGGCATGGCCTGCGCACCATTGTGGAAAGCTGCGCGGCCGAGCGCGGCTTTACCCTCTCGGTTCCGGTCGAGGCTGACAGTTATGCGACGCTGAAAGATCTGGTCCGTGCCGGACATGGCCAGACGATCCTGCCCCTTGCCCCGATCCACCGGGACCTTGCGGCGGGCGACCTGTGCGCCGCCCCCCTGCACCATCCCATCCCGATGCGGCGCCTGATCCTGTCCTACCCGACAGACCGCCCGATCCCCCGCCTTGCCCGCTTTGCCGGACAGATCATCGCCCAGAACGTCAACGAAATGGTGCGCATCGGCCTCTGGCCCGGCCGTCTGCCGCAGCCCGATCCGATCGCACCCTAGCGGATCTCGCTGCCCGTCTTTGTTGGCAGGGCACAAAGCTGCGATTGACGACCAAGACCCATCAGACAAGCGGTTTGATCTTGCGCCCTTGCTGGCCTGGATTTCTCATCAGGACCGGGCTCAGCCATGGGGACCGGGGCTCAGGCTTGGGCCAAAGTCTGGGCGATCTGCTTTTTGCGGGGTGCTGCGGCTGGCGTGGCCTTGGACCGGACCGCGTTATTCCCGGTCTGCAGTATGTCGCGGCGGTGGATCAGGCGGCCACGGCCTGCGGGGGTCATCTTGGCGGTGCCAAGGCGCTCAGCCAAGGTGAGGACCAAGATCGCGGCCGCGGGGCATCCCCGATTCGCAGGCATGGTTAACATCGCGCCGTCTTGCCGCGCGTAGAGACACAAGCAAGACAGAAGAAAGACAGGAAAAAGACGGTCGAAATGCCGAATATTCTGCAATTAATGCTGCGCTCCCAAACTCTTGCCCGGAACTCCGGCGTTCGGCCGAAAAACTGTCATGCCCCTCTGATCTGATGCAACGGCACATCAGGGGGCGGACATGTCACAGGGGTTGGGACTGCAGATCGAACGCAAGGGCCACGTCACCCGGCTGAAGTGGCACCGTCTGCGCCGCGCCCGGTCCGACCCGGAATTTGGCGCGGCAGTCATGGCCGAAGGCTTCCGTCTGGGCGCTTCGATGGAACTGGATTTGCAGGTCCGCGCGGATGGGGGCTTCGTTGTGCTGCACGATGAAACGCTGCAGCGCGAGACAACCGGACACGGCCTCGTCGCGGCCCAAAGCGGTCGTGACCTTGCCGCCCTGCTTTACCGCAGCCAGCCCTGCCCACCGATCCTGTCCGAGGATCTGGCGGGCTTGCTGGTGGCGGCCCATCCGGCCGCCCTGCTGCAATTTGATATGAAAAACAATGCGGAAGAGGTCGGCGCCCGCGGGCTTGACCACTTCGCCCAGCATTTCGCAGATCGCTGCGCGTCGATCATCATTTCAAGCGGGTCAATCCCGCTGATCCGCGCCATGGCCCGGCGCATTCCTGACCTCAAGCGCGGCTATGATCCGACCGACGATCTTCTGGCACTCTGGCCCGCCGGGCTGCACGCTTTGGAACGCCAGTTGCGCCGCGTGCTGCAGGATGACGTCAAGCCGGACATGGTCTATTTGCAATGGCAGATGGTGGTAGAGGCCAGCCGGCAAGGGCTGGACATGATCGCCATCGCCCACGACAACGGGGTTCGCGTCGATGCCTGGACCCATCGGATGCAAAACCCCTCTCAGGGCTTTACCGATGCCGAATGGGCCGAGTTTTCTGCTTTGATGGCCCTGCAACCCGACCAGATCACCACCGATGATCCCGTTGCGACAGAGGCTGCATACCTCGCCCGTCAGATCACCTGACCCAAGGGTCAGACGGTGAAGATCGGATTGGTCACCGCATGCAGTCGCCCGCCGTCGTCGCGCAGTTCGGCCATGACAAAGCCCGTCGCGGCCTGAAATTCCGCCAGACCAGAGGCTTCGGCGGGAATAGCATGGCCGGCATGGCGCCCATTCGCGTCGACGAAGTGCAGCTTCAGCGGCATGTGATCGCTTTGCCAATCAGCCTGGAACCGCGATCCGGAGGGCACCGTATCGCCCATCCCTGCAGCGCGGCCTTCGGGCGTTTGCGCGGTCAGGATCAGTCTCGGACCCGAGGAAAGGTAGTTGCGGCCCTGCGAAACCGCACGCAGGATCGCGGCTTCAGTCAGGGCGTCAGCTTCGACATTATTGAACCCAATCAGACCCTTGCCACCCTCGACGCCGTGGATGTCGCTGCCTGCGGTCGCGCGCAAACGGTGGCCCAATGCAAGCCAGTGCTGGAACAGGGCCAAGCCATTTTCATTGTAGTCCGACCACGGGCCGCCATTCCAGATTTCAACCAGATGCGCATTCCCCGGCATCATGTCGCCATATTCCCAGCGACACCCGGTGCAGGATGGGTCGCCGGGCGACATGGGATGCGCGATGACGAATAACGCGCCCGTTGCCATGATATCATCGGCCAACATGGGCATGGTTCGGCCTGTAACGGGCCCGACCCGCCACTCGGGCAGGTTCGACCCGCCAAGGGAAAGCGCATGGCCCCAATGGGTTGTCAACTCCATCCCGCCCAGGGTCAGCAGGTTGTCACTGGCAAGCGCGTGAACTTCCGCATGACCGGAGGTGGTGTTGTGGTCGCTCAAAGTCAGGAAATCAAGGGCGCGGGAATGGGCCCAGTCCACCAGATCCGGCACATCCCAAGAGCCGTCGGAATGCAGCGTGTGCGCGTGCAGATCACCGCGATACCAGCCCGGCCCCCGCGGATTGACAGGCCGGGCCCGGAAGGCCGGCCTCAGGGGAACAGGGTCGGTTTCGCAAGTGATTTCAAGCCGGTAGTCTACGACGCCCAACAGTCGGAAGCAGTCCAGGTAGACGGTCCACAGGCCAGGCTCGATCTTGCCCGGCAGGAAACCGGGTGTGGCATGACCCGCCTCGATCACGAAGTCCCGACCAGGGTTGTTGTGGCGCGCACCACGCGCACCGTTGGGACCGAAGAGGCTAAGGCAGACCATATTGTCAAAGAGAGCGCCGGGTTCGCGGGCCGGACTGGTCAAGAACCGGGCCGTCAGTCGGGTCGTGCCGTGGGGCACCTCGAACTCCAGAGGAATATGGCTCTTGTGCTGGGCTGCGGTCAGTTGGCCATGGATGATCATGCAAGGGCTCTCTTACACAGGGCAGGTTCGGGGTGATCGATCAGGGCCAGCAGCGTTTGGTCGCGGAAAGCGTGCAGGCGGCGGGGTAAAAGCGCGACAGTCTCGCCGACGGCAGGGGCCGCGTCCCGCAGGCAGGTCCAGACCAGCAGATCGCCGTCGTCGGTCATCAGGTTGACCTTGGTCACGGGGCCGAGGTCGATGACGCGGATCACACGGGCGGGGGCGCCGGCAGTTGCCGGATAAAGGTCTTCTGGCCGACACAAAAGGGCCACCTCGCCCTCGGGGAGCGCAAGACGCAACGGGCAGCCGTGCCAAAGGGCCCCGGATGGGCCGACGCGGGTGGTGCAGGTGTTCATGGCACCAATGAACTGCGCCACGCCAAGGGTTTGCGGGTTGCGGTACAGGCTGCCGGGGGCTGCGAACTGCTCCAGCCGTCCAGACTGCATCACAACGATGCGGTCGGCCAGTTCCATCGCCTCTTCCTGATCATGCGTCACGAAGATCGTGGTCAGGTCCAGACGGCGTTGCAGCGATTTCAGCTCTTCGCGCAGGGATTTGCGCAGATGAGCGTCAAGCGCTGAAAAGGGTTCATCCATCAACAGAACCTTGGGCTCCACCACAAGGCAGCGGGCCAGTGCCACGCGTTGTGCCTGACCGCCGGACAATTCCGCAGGCAGGCGCTTGCCATAGGCCTGCAATCCCACAAGCTCCAGCACCGCTGCCACCTTGGCTGCGATTTCGGCTTTGGGCAGGCGGCGCACGCGCAGACCGAAGCCCACATTCTGCGCCACGGTCATATGCGACCACAAGGCGTGGCTTTGAAAGACCATCGCTGTCGGGCGTCGGTTGGCGGCAGCGCGGGTCATATCCACGCCCTCGATCCGGATCGCCCCGCTGTCGGCCTCGGACAGACCAGAGATGACGCGCAACAACGTGGATTTCCCGCAGCCCGACGGGCCCAACAGGCAAACCAATTCCCCCCGATCCACCGTGAAGCTGACACCACGCACCGCCGGCGTGCCCGCGAAAGCCTTGTAGAGGTCGTCGATCTGCAACATGTCAGGCTCCAAAGCCTTGGGCGATGCCCCGGGCGGTCATGAAACGACGGGTGAGAAGAAGAAGCGCAAAGCACGGAATCCAGATCATGACGCACAGAACGGCGGCCTCTTGCACGATGACCTGTGCCGACAGGCTCATCAGCAGCAAAGGCATGGTGGTGACCGTGGGTGCACCGATCAACAGGGCGCCGTCGACCTCAAACAGGATTGAGACGAACGCCAGAACATAGCTTGCCGCCAGGGCAGGAAGCGCTTGCGGCAGGGTGATTTGCACAAACACCCGCAGGCCAGAGGCGCCAAGGTCGAAGCCGGCTTCTTCCAGCGCCGGAGGGATACCGCGAAACGCGGCAGTGGGGATCCAGATCATGTAAAGTACCGCCGACAGCATCTGCACAAGCACGACGCCCCAGAAATTGCCCACAAGCCCAAGCCGCAGAAAGATCACCGCGATGGAAACGAAAAGGGCGAATTTCGGGACGGCTTGCGCTGCGATGAACGAGAACAGCATCAACTGGCGGCCGGGGAATTTCAGCCGCGCGAAGGCGTAGGCGGCGGGCCAGCAGATCAGGGCGGCGGCTGTGGTGGCGATCGAGGTCAGCGCCAGCGAGGTCAGAACCGGGGTGATCACCGTCTCGCGCCCCAGCATGCCGAACCAGAACTTCAGGCCCCACTCGGTGGGCAGCAGGTGGGGATAGCGCCATTTCACAGCGAAGGCCCAGAGGATCACGGTCAGGATCGGGCCGATCATCGCCAAGGCCATCGTGCACAGGATCAGCAGGCCACCCAGCGGGGTGCGTGTCATCGGGCGCCCTCCTGCGATTTCAGCATGGTGGCGATGTAGAAGCCGCCGACGACCGAGGAGATCACCATCAGAACCACCGCCTGCACCTGCGCGGCACCGGCGTCGTGCAGATTGCCAAGGGTGCGCTGCATGAAGGGGCCCATCATCTCTGGGGCTGCGGGACCCAGCATGTAGGGCACGGTGTAAGCCCCGATGATGCCAAGGAAGATCAGCGCGAATGCGATCAGAAGGGACCGGCGCACCTGCGGCAACAACACCTCCCACAAAATTCGGACGGGGCCTGCCCCAAGATCTTTGGCGGCTTCGACCGCATGGTCTGACACTTGGGTCAAACCGGCACTGATCACCAGAACCGGCAAAGGCAGGGCTTCCCAGACGAAGGCAAGAAATGGGCCGACGGGAGTGAGGTAGGGGGTCTGGTAATGCGCGATGCCCACCTGTTCCAGCAGCAACTGGAACAGGCCATTCGGGCCAAGGAACCGCACCAAGGCGTAGGAAATGATGATCGACGGCACAAACAGTGGAAACAGCGACAGGGCATGGATCATCGTGGCGATGCGGCCTGCGGAAAACCGCAGGTACAGGGCAAGGCCGAAGGATATGGCCAGCGCCGTCACAGACGAGATCAGACCCATCGCCATCGTGTACCGCAGGTTGGCCATCGAATAGGCGTCGCTGAAGAAATAGATATAGCGGTCGGCCTTCAGGGTGCCGTCCACGTCAAATGTCGAAACCACCATGCTGACCGTCGGCCACAGGGTCAGCGTCAAGAGCAGCGCCACCGGCAGGGCCACAAGGGCAAGACCGAACACGGCTTGCTTGCCAAGGCCGGGGCTTCGGGGTTGGCCGGAGGTGCTCCCTCCGGCCTTTGGAGCGAAGCCTGTCATCCGCCTTGGGTCAGGTTGGTGGCGACGTTCTTGTACCAGCCGTCATTCTTGGCGGTCTGCCAGTCGCCCGAGGGGAAGGTCGGGATCGAAACCGGGATCACGTCGATGTATTCGGCCTTCAGGTCCGCTGGCAGGTTGTCCCACGAAATGCCCGGGAAGCCGCCGATGTCCTTGACGCAAGAGGTCTGGGTTTCGGGCGACAGCATGAAGTTCGCCAGCGCCAATGCGCCTTTCAGGTCCGTCGCATTGGACGGAATGGCCGAATAAGCAAACCCGCCGCAAAGCGCGAGGTCTTGCAACTGCACCAGCTTGACGGTCTCTGGCAGAACGCCCTGCTTCAGTGCCTGCAAGGCCTGATCCGACCACGCCGGCACCATGTCGACAGCGCCTTGCGCCAGAAGTTGCAGCGCCGGGGTGTTGCCCGCCGGGTAGGTGCCGCCGCCAAAGGTAAACGGGTGCAGGTCCTTCAGGATCGCCCAGCCTTTTTGCAGCATCACTTCGGCCTTTGCGGCGTCAAAGTTGTCTTTGGTGAAGGCGGCAGGATCGCGGCCGTTGGCCTCATGGATTGCGCGGATCACGAAGTTCGACCCCGAACCTCCTTTGTCAGGCCGACCATAGGTAAAGCGGCCCGGATTGGCCTTGGCCCAAGCAACCAGATCCGCGAATGTCTTCGGCGGATTGGCGATTTTGGCACTGTCATAGGCGATCAGCACCTGGCTGCCACGATAGGGCAGACGGATGGGTGTTTCGACCGCAGCCGGGTTGATCAGCTTGAGGTTCGGCACGTTTGCCTGTGTCATCTCTTCCCAAAGGCCAGCCTCAACCGAACCGGCAACCGAAGCCGGCTCGATCTCTTCGAAGTAGTCAACCTGCGGATCGGCCTTGGATTGAAGGGCCGCCAGCGCACGGGCGGCGATGGTGCCGTTACCGTCCGCCACGCCACGCGTGATGGTGACGTTGAAGGTCAGACCCGGGTTGGCGACCTCGAATGCGGGCTTGAGGATGTTGTTCCACCAGTCGGAGATATTGGTATCTCCGTCGATGAAGACTTGCAGGGTTTTCTTGTCCTGCGCCTTGACGCCAGTCGCAGCGAAAAGGGTCAGTGCAGCGGAAGAAACAAGGAAATGGCGGCGCGACAACATGAGACGGCTCCTTTGATCAATGGCACAGTGAAGAACAGGATGCCCCTGACGGGTGACCGCTGGGTGAAGCCGGCATGAACATTGCGTGACGAAACTGGCGCCTGATGCCCCTGCCCGACCCTCATCCCGGCAGGGGTGCCGGCAGACTGGCAAAGACGGGTCCAGAACATCCAGGGCTCGCGGGCCGTGAATGTTGGGGCGGGTGCGCCCCGCGTGTCGTGACTGGCCTGATCGAAAAGGGTACTGTCAGCGCGGTCGAGACAGAGGGCAAGCGCAAGTTATCCACAGGGATTCAGACGTGGGATCTGACGGCGATACTGCAGTGCAGCCTTGGCCATGAGTTGATCAGCGCGCAACAAAGCACCTGCGAACAGGAGGTTGTCAAAACGACAGAATATCTGGTGACGGGGGCAGGATTGCTTCAAGACCCTGCACTCGCAATCGCCGCATGACGCTCGGAACGGCCTGGAACGGCAAGTTGCACATGGGTGTCATACTGTGCCCAGCCCGCCGCGCTTTGACGCCAAGGAAGCGTTTGCCACTGTCGGACGTTCCTTCAGCAGGCTTTGCACGACCCGGGGCGTGCGACATCAAACCTGCCACGAAGCACCTGCGCGTTCTTTTTGGCCTATCAAGGTCGCGGGTTCTATTCCATCATGCTTTTGTGGTGGGCGCGTTCGCGTTCTGATGAACGTGCGATTGGTGTCCAACCACTTGGATCAGGCAACCGCGTCAGACCGCTTGAGTTGGCCTTTCGGCACGCCGGCGGCCTGAAACTGACAAGGCGGAGCGCGGAGAGGGAAGCGATGACACAGCCACAATATCAGATCGACGACGCACGGTTTCTGTTTCTGACGGTGGGTTCGTCCCGCCTGGATAAGCTTTATGGTGGTTGCCGTTGGGCCGAGGGGCCCGTCTGGTTCAACGATCTGGGTTGCCTTTTGTGGAGCGACATTCCCAACCAGCGCATCCTGCGCTATTCGGCCAATCCGCTGGATGGTCAGGGCGTGTCGGTGTTTCGGACCCAATCGAACTTTGCCAATGGCCACACGCGGGATGGGCAGGGGCGGCTGGTATCGTGCGAACACGGCTCACGGCGCGTCACGCGGACAGAGATTGACGGCTCTGTCACCGTGCTGGCGGACCAGTTTCAGGGCAAGCGGCTGAACTCTCCCAATGACGTCATCGTGCATTCGGACGGCTCGGTCTGGTTCACCGACCCGACCTATGGGATTCTGTCGGATTATGAAGGCTACCGCGCCACGCCCGAACAGCCCGTGCATGGCGTCTACCGGATTGACCCCTCGGGGGCGATTACGCTGGTGGCGGATGACTTTGCACAGCCGAACGGGCTGGTCTTCTCGCCCGACGAGACCAAGCTATACATCGCCGACAGCGCCTTCAGCCATGACCCTTCCGCGCCGCGCCACATTCGGGTGTTTGATGTGGCGGGGGGCAGGCTGTCCAATGGCCGTGTCTTTGCCGAGATCGACGAGGGACTGCCGGACGGCATCCGGGTCGATGTCGAAGGAAATATATGGTCAAGCGCCGGGGATGGGGTGCACTGCTTTGCCCCGGATGGAACCCGTCTGGGCAAGATCTTCGTGCCCGAGACGGTGGCCAACCTGACCTTCGGCGGCCCGATGAAGAACCGCCTGTTCATCGCGGCGACCTCGTCGCTTTATTCCATCTACGTTGCGGCCACCGGTGCGCAGAAGCCCTGATCAGGACTTCAGCCGCCGGTCATGCACGCTGCTGTCGCCCACGAACCAGTCGCGGGCGGCAACCTCTTCGAAAACCACCCAGACGTCGTTCTTCGAGATGCCAGCCGTCTCGGCGATGGCGGCGACGATCTTCTCGGCCATCGCGGTCTTTTTGCCGACCGGATCGTCGGCGATGACTTCCTTGACGATGCGGATGTTGACGAATGGCATGGGTGGCCCCTTGGTTCAGCGTCCGGTCTTGTGCCCCCCGGCCGCGGTGATGACACCCACGATGATCAGCCCGGTCAGCAGAAGCCGCAGACCGGCGCTGACGCCGAAGGTGTTGAGCATGGTCAGAAGCAGAACAAGAAACAGCGAGGCGCCCCAGATGCCCGGCACATTGGCTTTGCCGCCCGCCACCGAGGTGCCGCCGATCACCACGACGGCGATCGAGGACAAGAGGTATTCGTTGCCGATATCCACGCTCGCGCCCCGGAAATAGCCTGCAAGCAGCGCCCCGTTGATACCGCCAAGCGCGCCGGAGAGGGTATAGGTCAAAAGCCTGACCCGCTCCACCGGGATGCCCGCAAGCTTCGCCGCCCGCATGTTCTGGCCTATGGCGAGGACCGATCGGCCATAGACCATCCTCTGCAAGGCCACCCATGCGACGAGTGCCAAGGCCACGCCAAACACCGCAAGGATCGGAAAGCCAAGGATCTGCACGTTGGCAAAATCGGCAAAGCCCTGCGGCGGCTTGATCTGCAAGCCGCGCCCATAGTGGATGTCGGTCGACAGGATGATGAAGCTTGAGGACAGCGTGGCGATGATCGGCGGGATTCGCAGAAGGCGGATCAGCGCATAGTTGGCAAGTCCTATGACCGCGCCGCACGCGAGTGCCGCCAGAAGGCCCACAGCGATCATGCTGTCATTGCCGTCCATCGTTTTCATGGCCACGGCGCTGGCCAGGCCGATGTTGGCGGGCAGCGAGAGGTCCACGTTGCCGGGCCCAAGCGTGATGACGAACATCTGCCCGAGCCCCACGATCACCGTGAAGACTGCCAGCGACAGGGCCGCCGTGATCATGCCGCCTGCGCCGTGACCTCCGGTGAAGATCACCGCGGCCAGCCAGACAATCAAAGCGCCTATGAAGGACCATATCCACGGGGTTGAGAAGAGTTTCTTCATCATGCCCCCCTTCGGCTGATCAGAGCACGCGCCGCAAGCACCGTGATCAGGATCACACCATTGGCAGCCACCTGCCAATCAGGTGGCACATGCATGAAGGTCAGCAACGGAGAGGCCGCCAGCGCCAGCGTCAATGCCCCGATGACCGCGCCGATGGGCGACACGCGTCCGCCGACAAACTCACCTCCGCCCAGGATCACTCCGGCGATGGACAGAAGAGTGTAGCCATTCCCGATATTGGCATCTGCCGAGGTCGTTATCCCAATCAACGCCATGCCAGAGACGACGCCGAAAGCGCCGGTCAGGGCAAACATCACCACCTTGGTCTTCAGAAGCGACCAGCCAGCCCGGCCGATGGCCTGTTGATTGCCACCTGCACCCCGCAAAACCGCGCCGTAGGAACTGCGCATCAGTCCGAAATAGACAATCAGCGCAATGACAACGGCAGCAACGATCGGAAAAGGTACGAAAGGCGGCTGCAGCCCCATGAAGCCCTTGAGCCAATCGGGCGCCGCTCCGCCGGGCTTGGGCAACAGCAGGATGGCGAGCCCTTGCCAGACGAAACTCATACCGAGGGTGACGACAATCGAAGGCAGGTTTCTCAGGTGGATCAGCGCGCCCAAGCCCGCATAGACCCCGACCGATGCCACCAGCACCAGCACCCCCAGCCATGGCGTGTCGTGCAGCCACGTCGCGGTCACACATCCAACAAAGCCGACAAAAGTGCCAATCGACAGGTCCAACTCATTGATCGTGATGACGAACATCTGCGCCACGGTGGCCAGCGCTATCGGGATCGCAAGGTTCAGCATCAGACTGAAGCCGAAATAGCTGATAGCCCTTGGGTTCAGCCACGCAATCGCCAGCAGGATCAGCGTCATCGACAGCGCGGGCAGCATGGTGCGCAAAAAGCGCCCCCGGTTCAGTGATGGCCGGGCCGCTGGTTGGGCAAATCGGCTCATGCTGTCCCCTCGGCGAAGGAGGACTGGATGATCCTCTCCTCGGTCAACTCGCTGTGGTCAAGTGATGCGACAATCTGGCCATTTCGGAACACATAGACACGGTCGCAGTTGTCCAGTTCATCCGTCTCGGTCGTGTACCATAGGAAGGTGCGTCCAAGCTGCGACTCGGCACGTATCAGCTCGTAAACATCCAGCTTGGTGCCAATGTCGACGCCACGCATCGGGTCATCCATCAGGATGATCTGCGCATCAGACCCCAAAGCCCGCGCAAACAGTGCTTTTTGCTGATTGCCGCCGGATAGCGACAGAATGTTGTTATCAAGGTCATCCGTCCTGATGCCAATCTTTGCCCGCCAGGATGAGGCCATGGCCGCTTCCGCGTCGGCCGCAATGAACATCCCGCGGCGCAGGGCTCCAAGCGAACGGATAGATATGTTCTGGGCAATGGACCACAGGGGGAAAATGCCATCGGTTTGCCGGTCGCCCGCCACCAGGGCGACCGCGCCGGATACTTGAACGGCCCCCCTTTGCCCATCAGCAGCTTCGAACACCTGCATCAGCGTCCTGGTCTGGCCGTGCCCCGCGAGCCCTGCCAGCCCGATGATCTCGCCCTGGCGCGCCTGCAACCCGATCGGGCCCGGAACGGATACAACAACCGGCCGCGCATTCCTCTGAGTGGAGCGCGCCGCCTTATCGCGCAAACGGGCTCCCCCCATCGCCGCGACCAGGCTCTCGCGTGTTAAGTCTTTGGCCGCAGCATCCGCGACCACCTTACCATCGCGCATCACCACGACACGGTCGCTGGTATCCAGAATTTCGCCCAGAATGTGAGAGATCAAGATACAACTGATCCCCTTTTCCACCGCACGCCGGACATGAGCCAGCAACTGCCGTGCGGTTTCAGCGTCAAGCGAAGACGTCGGTTCGTCCAGTATCACCAGATTGAGGGGGTCAAGCGTGACGGTAAAGGCACGCGCCACTTCCACCATCTGACGCTGGCCAATCGGAAGATCACCCACGATATCCTGCGGGCTGATGCCATGGCCGGGGAAGATTTCATCAAGGCTGGTGCGGATCAAATCCGCAGCCCGCCGCGCGCCCCCCCATCCGCTCAGGGCGGCGTGGCTGACGCGTGTGTTCTCGGCAACGCTGAGGTTGGGACACAACGACAGCTCCTGAAACACGCAGCGAACGCCAAGCGATCGGGCGCGCTGGATCGTCCAGGCAGGCTGCACCGCCTCATCAATCGCGATCTGGCCATGATCCGGGGCTCCGGTTCCGGCCAGAATGCTCATCAAAGTGGACTTGCCGGCTCCGTTGTGACCGACAAGTCCAATGCACTCCGAAGGGCGGACCAAAAGGTCCACCCCGTCGAGAGCACGGACGGCGCCAAAGCTTTTCCTGACGCCGTCCAACCGAGCAACGCTACGCGTGGGATCAGTCATGATTGCCAAAAGTGACCGATGTCGCGCGCAGTTTCATCACTTCATGTTCGCCTTGATGGCGGCCAATGCCTCTTCCTGGGTGTATTCGTGGCTGGCGACGCCGCCCTCGGCAATGTTGGGCAATTCGGCCTCAAAGTCGTCTTGGGTGAAGGCAAGGTAGGGCACCAGCAGGTCATGCGGAATGTCCTTGCGGCCATCCAGAACCTGTTGCGCCACCCAGAACGCCAGCGAGGAAACGCCCGGCGCGATGGATGCGGACCAGGTGGCATAGCCGTCCTTGGCCTTCTGCTCTTTCCACCACTTCAGCTCGTCCTGACGGTTGCCCATGATGATGGTCGGACGCGGCTTGCCAGCGGCGGCAAAAGCCTGCGCTGCACCATAGCCGTCCCCCCCCTGGTCGACGATCCCGACAACATCGGGGAGCGACGGCAGAACGGTGGCGACCGCTTTTTGCGCCGTGGTCTGGTCCCAATCACCGGTGACAGAGTTCACGATCTTGAACTCAGGGTGTGCGGCAACACCTTCCAAGATGCCTGCGTGGATCGCTTCGTCGATCGAGGTCCCCGCAAGGCCGCGGATTTCCAAGAGGTTGCCGCCTTTGGGCTGGAACTTGGCCATCTGCTCGACCTCTTCCTTGCCCATCGCCTTGAAGTCGACGACGACGCGGTAGGCGCAGGGCTCGGTCACGATGCCGTCGAACGAGACGACGACGATGCCGGCATCGCAGGCCTGCTTGACGGCACCATTCAGGGCGTCGGGAGAGCCGGCGTTGATGACGATGCCGTTATAACCTTGCAGGATCAGATTCTGGATCTGCGCAGCCTGGGTCGGCACTTCCTTGTCGGGGGTGGTAAAGACATCCGAGGCGGCTACAACCTTATCGGCCACGGCCTTCTCTGACACTTTGCCATAGCTGGTCAGCATGGCTTGGCGCCACGAGTTGCCGGCATAGTTGTTCGAGAATGCGATCTTCATCGAAGACGTATCAGCAAAGCTGGCTGTCGAGGCGGCAGACAGCAGCAAAGCCGCAAGTGCGAGCGTCGTTTTCATTGGTGATTTCCTCCCTATTTGCCACCAACATGATTCCGCTTCTGTGGCAGACCGGGTGGCGCAGACAGCTTCACACTAGCATGTTAGTTAGTCAATTCGCAAAATACGGCACGGCCCCCGACACAGATCAAAGGGTCTCATGGCCACGCGCAAAGCCCAACGAAGACCGTAGGCCCAAGGCCCTTTTGCGCAAATCCAGGGATCGGCGAACCTTCCCCAGTCCCGCACGGGGTTCATTCCACGGCTTCCGTGACGGGTCTGCCGAGGCGGTAAAGCCGTTCAGGACGGCAGCACCGACTTGGACGTCGGCAACCTGACGGTCGAAGTCCCGCGCCATGCGGCGCGGACCCAGCAGTGTCACACTGTACATCTTCGTCTCGACGCGGCGGCGGCACCGATCACCGCTCCATCGTCGCCAGATTGGCCGGCCGCAGCGGGTTGACGTGCAAAGGCTTACCTGTGTGCAAGTGCCACGGGCCGTCAGGGTTTCAGGAATTGGTGTTCCTTTGGGGCGGAATGCGCGCGGCACCTTGGGCAGCTCTGGCGTTGCGTTACTTTCGGGTAGCGAAGGTGGCAGTGGCGGTGAGGCTGGCGATCCCCTGATCGGGCGAGACCCGATCCAGAGGTTGCCGCAGCTTGGGGCGTCGACGGGCTGCCAATCACACGTCCTGAAGAGCGCAGCCTTCCGGTTCTTCGCGTTTCCCGTCCATCGACGACCGCCGCTTTCGGGAGCCCTCGGCTCAATATTGTAACAAGAGTGCCAGCAGCGGATTGGGAAATCGCCGCTCTCGGATGATGGCATAGAAGGTTTCAGACACCCCCTCGATCTGCGCGGCCTCGACAAGAAGACCCGTGGTCAATTCATCCTGCACCACGATCGATGGTATCAATGCAAGCCCAGCATCTTCACGGGCCAAAAGGCGCAGCATGGCCATGTCATCCGCCTCGGCGGCAATGATCGGTGCAATTTGCAGGCGCGCAGCCAAGGCGTCAAAGGCAAGACGCAAAGACGTGCCAGGGGCGGGCAGGATCAGCGGCTCTTCCGACAGGAGGTCCAGTAACGAGCGTGGAGCGACCCCAATACGGGACGGCGTTCCTATCAGACTTACAGGTTGTCCTGCCAGTTGATGCACCACCCAAAGACTGCCCACCTCACGGCTTGGGGCAAGGTTGGTCAGCACCACATCAAGGGCCAGCGCATCCAGGTCTCGCAGAAGTTCCGCCTGACTGCCCGACCGCAGAACCAGTTCAACATCAGAGCGCCCGATCAGCGGTCGCACGAACTGCATCTGAAAGTTGCGCGAGAGGGTGGCCAAGGCGCCGACCCGCAAGGGCCGCCGGGCCTGACTCGTCTCGCGCAGCGTTGCGGTCAGGTCATTGGCCGTGCGAAAGATTGCCTCTGCGTGGTCAAGAGCGATGCGCCCGGCCTCGGTCAGCACCAATCCGCGCCCGCGCCGCTCGAAAAGGTCATGGCCCAAAGCTGCCTCCAGCGTCTTGATCTGGGTCGAAAGCGCCGATTGAGACAAGTTCAGTCCCCGTGCTGCACCGGTCAGCGTGCCATCGGTGGCGACTGCGCGGAACAGACGCAAGTGATGCAGGTTCAGGATTTCCACCCACTCCAAAAATCAGAACGGTTTCGATTAAAATATCTATTTTTCTGAATGTTCAGCAAGGGCTATTTACAGGTCCATGTCGATTGAACAGGAGCCTGCCAGGTGACACTGCTTCCATCCCTTCCCGCACTTGCCCCGATCCTGCTGCTGACCGTGGCCGCGATTGCAGCGACCCGGCCGAACAGCCGACCCGGCCTTTTGCCTGCCTGGGCTGAGGGCGCCGCCCTCGCAGCGCTGGCGCTGGCGCTGGCCGGTCTGTGCCAACTTCTGACCCAAGGGACTACGACGCTGTCTGTCGGCACGGGGGCCGCAGTGCTGGCCTGCCGGCTTGACGCTGTCAGTGCCACGATGACGTTGCTGGTCAGCTTTGTCGGTTGGATCGTGGTGCGCTATGCCCGCACCTATCTGGATGGCGAGGCGCGCGAGGGGGCGTTTCACGGGCTCCTGCTGACGACGCTGGCGGCGGTTCTTGTGCTGGTGCAGTCGGGCAGTCTGGGCGTTCTGGTGCTGGCGTCCGCTGGGGTCGGCCTTGGGTTGCATCAGTTGCTGCTGTTCTACCGCGAAAGAGCCGAGGCGCGGCGGGCGGCGGCGAAATTCTCGCTGGTCTGGGGCGCAGGGGACCTGGCCCTTGTTCTGGCGGCAGGGCTGTTTTGGGCGGCTTACGGCACGATGGACCTTGTCGCGCTTGGGACTGCGGCACAGTCGGGGCTGCCGCTGACCGCCAAGGTGGCCGTGGCGCTTGTGGTGGTGGCCGCTGCCCTCAAGACCGCAACCTTTCCAGTGCATGGCTGGCTGACCGAGGTCATGGAGGCGCCGACCCCGGTATCCGCCCTGCTGCATGCGGGCATCATCAACGGCGGCGGCTTCCTGCTCCTTCGCATGGCCGAGGTGGTGCAGGCCAGCCCCGGCGCCATGGCAGCGCTGGTGATGCTGGGGGGCCTTACGTCGCTGTTCGGCGCGGCGGTGATGCTGACGCAAAGTGCGGTCAAGACGGCGCTGGCCTGGTCCACCGTGGCGCAGATGGGGTTCATGCTGCTGCAATGCGGCTTGGGTCTCTGGCCGCTGGCACTGCTGCATATCGTGGCGCATTCCCTGTACAAGGCCCACGCGTTTCTCTCGTCGGGGACGGCCGTGCGGGCGGTGGCCGCGATCCGGCGGCCGGGGCCGGTTGCGGCCCCGGGCCTGCGCTCGGTGGCCAAGGCCTTCGGACTGGCATTGGTGCTTTACGGCGCGGTTGCGGTCGGGTTCGCAATGCTGGCAGGGCAGACATCGGCACAAGGGCTGGCGCTTGGCGCGATCTTGATCTTTGGCGTGGCCTATTTGGTGGCGCAGGGACTGGCGGATGCCGCACCCAAGGCGCTGACGCAGCGGACGGCCTTGGCCTCGCTGGGGGCGGCGGTGGCCTATTTCAGCTTTCACCTCGTGGCCGAGGCACTTTGGGGTGCGGCCCTGCCGACCCCAAAGACGCCCGATGCGCTGGAATGGGGGCTGATCGTGCTGGCGATCTTGTCCTTTGGGCTGGTGGCCGTGGCGCAGGCGCTGTTCCCACTTTGGGCGCATCACCCTGCAACAGCAGGTCTGCGCGTGCATCTGGCGAATGGGCTCTATCTCAACGCGCTGCTTGACAGGCTGATCGGCGGTTTTCGCGCCTCCGGGCCTTTCTGACCCTTTGCTTTTCAGGAGACTGACATGTTCACCAAGCACGCCCAAATCGCCCCAGCCCGGATCACGGGCCTCTTGAACGCAGCCGAGGCTGCCGCACGCGCCATCCCTCCCGCCTTCCCGCTGGAGGCGACGGTGGCCGTCAACCCCTTCCTTGGCCAGACTGGCGAGGATCTGGCCATGGCATCGGCAAGGCTTGCCCGCGTTGCCGGGGTCAGGTTAACCCTGAAGCGCGCAGACTACGCCGCCAAGGTGACAGACGGAACGATTACGGATGAGGACCTCGCGGACGCTCTCATCGCCAGCGCCTCGCCCCTGAAACCTGCGGACCTGGCAACGCTGAAGGGGCGACTTCATGCCCCGAGCCCTGGCATTCAAGCCCTGCCGACGCTGGCCGACCTTGCCGCACAGGTGACGGGACGGGATTGGCCTGTGGTCATCCAGCGCACTTTCGGCCTGTGGGCTGCGGGGCATTTTGACCGGGGTCAGGCGCTTTGGACCCCCACGCCAGGACAGGGCGCGTTCGCCGCGTGGCGCGCTTGGGCCAGCCATGACCTGACGCCAGAGGTGGCCGGTCTATCTGGCTTCTGCGCCCATGTCGCCTCTGCCCCCGATACAGCCGAGCGCGCCCTGCTGCGGGCCTGCGAAACGCTGCGGATCAGCGAAAGCGCCGCCGAGACGGTGTTTCACCGGCTGCTGGTCGATCTGGCAGGATGGGCGCAACATGCGCGCTGGCTTTTGTGGCAGGCAGAACGGGCGGAGCAATCGGATTCCACCCTGATCGACCTGCTGGCGATCCGGCTGATTTGGGAAGAGGCGGTCTTTGCCCATGCCCCGCCAGTGGAGAGTGCCTGGGTCCGCACGCTGGCCGCCCATTCCGAGTCTGTGGCACCGAGCCCGGATCAGGTGATCGACAGCATTCTGCAAGAGGCCGCCGAACGCGCGTATCAGCGGCGGATGGCGTCCATGTTGACAGCAACGCAGCAGCGCCAAGCCGTGGCGCGCCCTGCCCTGCAGGCCGCCTTCTGCATCGATGTGCGGTCCGAAGTGTTCCGGCGCGCGCTTGAAAGCGTAGATGGGGGTATCGCGACCCTTGGTTTTGCGGGCTTCTTCGGCCTGCCCCTCGCGCACCGCAGTTTCGGCTCCGACGTGGTCGAGGCGCATCTGCCCGTGCTTTTGCCCCCCGGCCTCACCTCGCACGGGTCCGGGACACCCGCGGGCGAACAGGCGGCCCGCATCAGCGCCCGCACGTCCCGCGCCTGGGGCCGGTTCCGGCAGGCGGCGGTGTCCTCTTTCGCCTTTGTCGAGGCGGCGGGGCCGGCCTATGGTTGGAAACTGGCCAAGGATGCTCTTGCGCTCGGGGCCAAGGGCCCCCTCTCCGAGCCCGCACCGCAGTTCGATTTGGCACTGACGCCTGAGCAAAAGGCCGCAACCGCAGCCGCCGTTCTAAAGGCGATGAGCCTGACCTCCGGCCACGCAAGGCTGGTGCTTGTGCTGGGCCATGGCGCGCAGGTTGCCAATAATCCCCATGAAAGCGCCTATCACTGCGGCGCCTGCGGAGGATACACGGGCGAGGTTTCAGCCCGGCTGCTGGCGGGATTGTTGAACGACCCTGAGACGCGGGCCGGCCTGCCGGCGCACAGCATCGACCTTGCCGCCGACACGCTTTTCGTGGCGGGGCTCCACAACACGACAACGGACGACGTCACACTCTACCCCGAAAGCCCGGCTTTGGGTCATGCGGCGGATCTGGCGCAGGCACAGCGATGGCTTGCCGCGGCAGGCGGTCTGGCGCGGGCGGAACGCGCGGTGCGGCTGCCGGGGGCTTGCGCCGCCACGATTTCCGCACGGGCCGCGAACTGGGCCGAGGTCCGGCCAGAATGGGGCCTTGCGGGCTGTGCTGCGTTTATCGCGGCGCCACGCGGGGCGACGTCCATGGCCAACTTGGGCGGGCGTGCGTTCCTGCACAGCTATGACTGGCAGACCGATGCGGGCTTTGCGACGTTGGAATTGATCCTGACCGCGCCCGTCGTGGTCGCAAGCTGGATCAGCCTGCAATACTACGGCTCTGCTGTGGCGCCCGCGGCCTTCGGGGGCGGCAACAAGCTGATCCACAATGTCACAGGCGGGATCGGCGTGATCGAGGGCAATGGTGGTCGGCTTCGGGCTGGTCTGCCCTGGCAGGCGGTGCATGATGGGGTCGGGCTGGCACATGATGCCTTGCGGCTGTCAGTAATGATCGAGGCGCCGCAAGCCGCCATCACCGATGTGCTGGCCCGGCACGACGACGTCTGCGAACTGTTCGACAACGGCTGGCTGCACCTCTTCGCTTTGGAACAGGGCCGTATCGTCGCCCGCTATCGGCCGCGGCTGGCATGGCAACGCCAGACCATGACGCGGCACGCCGCATGACGTTCCAGACCACCCGGCTCGCGCTTGGGCAAATTGCATGGCAAGGTGGCGGCCCTCCGGCAGCCTCTTGCCGGCCTTGGGATCACCGTCAGGACCGATCGCAGGCGCGGTTCACCCCAGTCTGCGTGCGGAACCGAAGCATGTGACAGGTCTGCTGACCAATCGCGTCTGTTCACCCACGCGGCCAAAGCGTCGGATCAGGGTCTGGCGCGTCGTTCCCGCCACGCTCGCAATCTGCTCAAGGATGATGTCTCCTTCTGCCGGTCGCACATTGCGGTGTGTTTCGCCTCTCAATTCTGGCTCTGACTCAAATTGTGTGAAGCAATCATGCGTGCCTTCAGGAGATCAATGTTGGCCCGGCCATACATCTGCCGCTTAAGGGTCTTGAGACGGTTGATCTGGCCGTCTGTCTGTCCATTTGACCACGGCTCGCGGAGAGCTGCGGCAACGGGCGCCTGATCGGCTCGAAATCCGCGCGCAACGGAGGCGAGGGCACGGGCTTAGGCCTTGTCAAGCCATCCGGAAAGTCCCTCTGCGGGCCCACTGCGCAGCATGTCGGTAAACCGGTCTAGCAGGCCGCGTGCCGCCGCGAGAGAAGGGAGCCCCCTCTCGGCCCGGGCAACCATGATGGCATCCGACTTTGACAGGTGATCTCGGGCTGTCGTCAGGAGGCGAGCGATCTTCCGAGCGGGCGCGCATTTCCCATTTCCAACAGCCATCGCGGCTTGCGAGCGGCGGTGGCGGGTGGCGTAGTCTCCCACGACGCGACCGCTGCCCCGGAACCCCGCTGAGCGCAGGCGGCGCCACAACTCGGCTCAGTTGCGGCACCCTGCACCCCATTCCTGCTCAAGACGGGGCAACTAGGGCGTCAGACTGCTCTCCCACACGCGAAGGCCATCGATTTGATCCGCGCGGAGAATGGGCATGGAAGTCCAGGTTGTCCTCGACGAGCTCAACCCTCTGCACCGTCAGTCCTTCTGGAAGGCATCTTCCGCTGTTCAATGGCATGCTCATGGGCAATCCCCGACAAGAGCTGCCAAAATATAGCCCCAACGCCGCTTTGGGTCACAAGATATGCGACAGACCCAGAATTGAGAGCCGATAAGGGGTCAGAATTGAGAGCCGAATGACAGATGGGCATCCGGCTGAAACGGGCGGACTCAGTTGGATGGTTTGCTAGAAGGCCATTGCAGGCCTCGCGGCAGTGTAGCCGGATGAAATAGGCCGGAGGGCATCTTGGGCCGCGTCAGAAAAAGACGTCTTCATGGACACCCTGCCTTGGCAGCGAGTGCTTCGACAACATGCTTTGCCAGAGCGTCACTTTCAAGCGGGGGACGGTTCCGGGGATCGGTGCCGACGATGCCATAGAGTGGCGAGGCGGGGTCGAAACGGTCGACGCTGTCAGGCGCAGGTCCCAAAGCGGCAAGGTCGATCAGGTCTTCCGTCAGACCTGCCAGCAGTGTCGTCTCGAACAGACCGGCGTGATCTGGCGGAAACCCGGGAGCGTTGGTTCGGTTGACGGCGAAGGCTTGCACGCGGGGCCTTTGGCCTTGTGTGTTCCAGCCCGCGGCCAACTCGTCGATCATCTGCAATTGCTCATCGGCGAAATGGCCCGAAAACAGCATGACCTCTTGCACGCCCATCTGCCCGATGCGTTTGAGGGTCAGGGTCAGCATGGCCTCGATCTCCACCCGTTCGGGCATCATCACGGTCCAGGGAAAGGCGCCGTGCCCGCCGCCGGTGCCATAATATAGCACCGGCCAGACCAGACCGCCGGTTTCCTCAGCGGCCAGCAGGCACAGGCCGTGTGCGGTCAAGGCGTCCAGACCGACCGGCAAATGGTGGCAGTGCCATTCGATCGTGCCCAGCGGCAGATAGATCAGAGAACGTTCGGCCAAGGCGGCCTCGATCTGATGCGGGCGGAGCCGTTCGATTTGTCTCATCGGTAGAAATTCCTCACCCAGGCGTGGCGTGGCATTTTGGTCAGAAGCTCGGACGGGAAGCTCGCGCCGTCGCTGTAACGGATGTTCATGTCCACCTCTTCCGGCGTCTTCATGCCGGGGATCAGGACAGACACCGCGTCATGCGCCAGAACGTAGCGCATCGCCGCCTCCGCCAAGCTGGAATAATAGGGCGCGACGTCAGCTTTCAGGGCCGCAACGCGGGCGAGAGTTTCGGCAAAGCGGTCGCCACGGAACATCTGGTGGGGTTGCGAGCCCGACTCGAACCCTTCGTAGCTGCTTTCGGTCCAATGTCCGATCAGCGACCCGGAATCGAGCGGCACCCGCGCGATGATCGCCGTGCCGCCCGATTTGGCCGCCGGGAACAGCGCGTCACGCGGCGGCTGTTCGAACATATTGAAGATCACCTGTTCCGAGGCCACCAAACCCAACCGCGCCAGCGCCACGCCTTCCTGCGGCTGGTTGTCCCGCAGAGACACGCCGATCTGATCAATCTTGCCCTCGGCGCGCAGGTCGCTCAGGGTTTCCAGCCAATCGAGCTCCCGGTGACCTGCTGGGCCCCAGGAATGTAGTTGAAAAAGGTCCAGCCGCTCGACGCCCAAACGCCGCAAGGACGCGTCCACATTCGCCCGCAGGTACCAGTTCGGAAAACGGCCGCGCATTTCGGGTGCCGCGTCGTCGGGGTTGGGCCAAACGGTCGGCTGGGCTTTGGTGGCAACATAGACTTTGCCTCCCCGCCACTGCCGAATTGCCTGCCCGATGACAGTTTCCGAATGACCGGCCCCGTAAAGTTCAGCCGTGTCTACGAAGTTGATGCCCTTCTCGAAAGCGTGGAGCAGGGTTCGGATCGAGGCTGCATCATCGACACGGCCCCATTGCCCGCCAATCTGCCAGCCGCCAAAGCCGATCTCTGACACCTGCCAGCCCGTCCGTCCGAAGGATCGATACCGCATGAAGCCTCTCCCTGTCTTTTGCACGCAATAGGGCCTGGCCTTGCGGCTGAAAAGCGCACGACTGATGGGAAGCCATCAGTTGGGCGAAGTCTCTGGCATGGTTTCCGGCAAGTTCTGCGGCCCGTACAGCACGATGGGCACGGTGGAGGCATAGGGCGGCGCCACCCGGCTTGCGCCATCAAAGCCGAAATGGTGCATCAGAACCTCAAGCGCGAATTGCGCTTGCAGTTCCGGGCTTTGGTCGATGGTCAGAGTCATCAGGCCGTCGCGCAGGCTGGTATAGGTGAAGGCCGTCAGTTCATGCCCGATGAACAACGGGCGCTGCGGCAGAAGGTCGGCCTTGATCGCCCCCACCACACCCCGGTTCCCGGCGCCGACATTGTAGATGGCGACCGTCTCTGGATGGCGGCGGAACGCCTCTTTCAGGCGGGCCTCGGAGCGGATGGCATCATCGCCGCCTTCCACCACCTCGGCAATGGTCAGGTGAGAGCCAGCCAACTGGTCCCTCAGGCCGTGAACCCGCTCAGCATGAGATTGAAAGCCCAGATGATTGCACAGAACCACGATCGAGCCCGGCCTTGCCATAAACCCCAGAAAATATCCGGCCGAGCGACCCGCCTTGTAGTGATCCGTCCCGGCATAGGCCAACCGGGCCGAGCCGGGCAGGTCCGAGATCATCGTGACCACCGGCCGCCCTTGGTCGGCAAGATCTGCAATGGCCGCGCGGATCTGGGGATGGTCCTGCGCATAGACAATCACCGCGTCGTAGGGCCCACGGCGCAGCGCGTCGACGATGGTGGCAGGCTCCTCATCCTCCAGCACAGTACGGTGGATCGCGATGGAATGGTCCATCCGCTGCGCCAGACGGCGGAATTCAAAGCCCATCCGGTGGATCAGGGGCAGTTCAGGTCGGGCCAGAATCACGTTGATCCGGACCACGCTGCGATGGGCCGAAGGCAGAATCCGCTTCAGCCCCAAGGCCCGCGCAGCCTCCAGCACGCGCTTGCGGACCTCGTCACTGACGTTGCCGCGTTCATTGATCACCCGGTCGACCGTTGCCGAAGCGACCCCAGACTTGGCCGCAACATCGGAAAGCGTCACTCGGCTCGAAGTTTTTTTGCTCATTCTTTCAATGCCTTGATTTCGTCGCGACCACTAATGATTGAATCCAATCACATCAGACTGCGACAATTTGTCAAGCGAAGGTATCACTAGGCGCATCGGAGCTTCGGCATCCGGGTCGCGAAAGGTCAGCCAAACGTACGAGTTGACCGGAAAAAGGGAAACCGACGCAACTGCGTCAAAACAGAACGAATGCTTTGCGCCGCAGGACAAACGGGTCTTTCGAGACCCCGTTCCAGTCCTGCCGCAAGGAGGGCGGAGGACTGAATGGACGATCTGAAATTTGGCACAAGGAACAAGCGAGGCGACTTCTCTCCCAGCGCCCGGCTGGAAAGCGCGCCGTTGTTCGTCTGGCCGCCGCGTCCAGCCAAATTGCTGGCATGGTTGCCGCACTACTTCCTGCCGTGGAACGCCCTGTTCTTCGCTTTCGGAGCGGCGATCTGGTTCTTTGCTACCCCTTCCCGGGAGGCGATGCAGAGCTTCGATTGGCACTGGATCGGCTACCTGTGGCTGCGCAATTCCGCCATCGTCTTCGTCCTCTACGGCCTCATGGAACTGCGCCTCTACGTCCGTCGCTCGCAGGGCAACCGATTCAAATTCAACGGACTTTTTCCGGCGGACAAGAAGTCCGACGTCTTCCTGTTCGGCAGCCAGAACCTTGACAACATGATCCGCAGCTTTGGCACCGGCGTTCCGATCTGGACGGCGTACGAGGTCGTCATGCTGCACCTTTGGGCCATAGGCTGGGGCCCGTGGACGACCTTTGACGCGCATCCGTGGGGCCTTGTGATCTTCGGCCTGCTGATCCCGCTCTTTCACGAGGCGCATTTCTTCTGCATCCACTGGCTGATCCATCAGGGGCCGCTTTATAAATACGTTCACTCGGTTCACCACAACTCAGTCAACCCTTCGCCTTGGTCCAGCCTGTCCATGCATCCGGTGGAGCATCTGCTTTATTGGTCCGACATCCTGATCCATCTTGTTGTGCCTTCGCATCCCCTGCTGGTGCTGTATCACCTGCAGGTCACCGGGACGGGGGCGGTCGTGGGCCACATCGGGTTCGACAAGATCGAGGTGGGTGAGGGTGCCATCAGCACGCAGGCCTATTCCCACTATCTGCACCACAAGTATTTCGAGGTGAACTACTCCGACGGTCTGGTCCCTTTCGACCGCTGGTTCGGCACCTTTCATGACGGCACCAAAGACGGCGAGGCGCTGATGCAATCGCGGTTCGAGGCCAAGAAGGCCCGGATGAACAAGTCCTGACAGAATTGCCGGGGACGGGAGGAGCCTGCCCCGGCAACGGCCAGAAACGGCCAGACCACCAACGTAGAAACCCCGTCCCAAGGACGGTTTCAGGGAGGAAAAGACCTATGACGATGAAGAAAACCCTCATGCGGCTGGCACTGACGACCACCGCGCTGGCCTTCGGGGCCTCGATGGCCTTGGCAGATGGCAAATCGGTCGCCGTGGTCGGCGGCAAGGCAGATGACCCTTTCTTTGCCAAGGTCAAGAAGGGCATCGACGACGGCACGCTGGTCGTCAAAGCGCATGGCGGCACGGTCAACTATCTGATGTTGCAGAACTATGACAACATCGGCGGCGACGCGGCCAATCTGGTGCGCACCGCGATCAGCCAAGGCGCTTCGGTCATCGCGGTGCCGGATTGGGTGCCGGATTCGGAAGACGAGGCGATCAAGGCCGCACAAGCCGCTGGGATTCCGGTCATCCTGTACAACGCCGGTGGCGCGGACAAGGCCAAGGAACTCGGCGCCATCAACTACATCGGCAACGAAGAATACACAGCGGGTCTCGCCGCTGGTGCCTATTATGCGACCCACGGCTTCAAGAACGTGATCTGCGTCAATACGGTTCCGGGCGCGCAGAACCTGGAAGACCGCTGCAAGGGCGTGGCCGATGGCGCGGCCAAGAATGGCGGCGTGTCGAACCAACTGCCGCTGCCGGCATCCTCCTTCGGTGACCCGACGGCCGTGGCCGAGGCGATCAAGGCGACGCTTCTGAAGGACACCACGATTGACGGCGCCATCACGATTTCGGCGGCGGACGCCAACTCGGCTGCAACCGGGATTGATCAGGCGAGTCTGACGGGCAAGGTGCAACTGGCTTCGTTCGACATGGACGGCACCGGTCTGGGCCGTATCAAGGCCGGCACCCAACTGTTCGCGGTGGACCAGCAGCCCTGGCTGCAAGGCTTCCTCGCCGTGACGATGGCGGATGCCTACGTGAACTACGGTCTGGCCATTGCCTCTGCTCCGGTGCTGACCGGGCCAGGCATTGTTGACAAGGCCAATATCGACGCCACGCTGGCCGGTGCCGGGGCTGGCTACCGCTAAGCTGCTGCGTCCCCTTGGCCCGGAGGCTATCCTCCGGGCCAACTTCCCTTCGGAGTCCCTCATGTCAGATCCAATCAACCGCATGTCGCTTGGCAGCTTGCTGCGCAGGCCCGAGACCGGATCATTCCTTGGCCTCGCCCTTGTCTTCGCCTTCTTCTGGATCTTTGGCGGTGCCAAGTTCGCCTCGTTCAGTGGGGCAGCAAGCTGGCTGAATGTGGCGGCATCGCTGGGAATCATCGCCATTCCGATTGGCCTGCTGATGATCGCGGGAGAGCTGGATATCTCCATCGGGTCGATGGTCCCCGCCGGGTCGATGACCTGCGCCATCGTTTCCGGCCATTTCGGCCTGCCCATCACGCTGGGGGTCGTAGCGGCCTTGGCCTTAGGTGCCGTTGTGGGGCTGGTCAATGGACTTCTGGTGGTCAAGACCGCTGTGCCTTCGTTCATCGTGACGCTTGGCACCCTATTCGCCGTAGCCGGTCTGCTCCTGGGCCTTGCGGTGATCATCACCGGCACCACCAGCGTCAAGCTGCAAGCAGGACCGGAGGCGAAGTTCCTGTTGGGTCACTTCATCGGGGCCATCTATCAGGTCACCATCTTCTGGTGGATCGCCGCTGCCGCCTTCTGGGCCTTCGTGCTGCACTATTCCAAATACGGCAACTGGATCTTGGCTATGGGCGGCGACAAGGTATCCGCCCGCAATGCCGGTATCCCGACCGAGCGTGTGACGATCATTCTGTTCATGTGTTCGGGGATGAGCGCGGCCTTTGTCGGGTTAAGCCAAGCGATCCTCTACAACTCTGCCCAAGTCTCTGCCGGACAAAGCTATATCTTCAACGCCATCATCTCTGTCGTCGTCGGCGGGGTGCTGCTGACCGGCGGATACGGGTCCATCTTCGGCATCGTGCTGGGCACGCTGACCTTCGCCGTGGTCAGCCAGGGCATCTACTACACCGGTTTTGATGCCAACTGGGCCAGCCTGATCATCGGCGTCCTGCTGCTGTTGGCGGTTCTGATGAACAACACCTTCCGCAAGATGGCGCTGTCCTATGCGCCGAAGAAAGGGGCCAAGGTATGACCGCCTCCATCGTCTCGCTAAAGGGTGTGAACAAAAGCTTCGGCCCCATCGACGTGCTGCACGACATCAACCTGGAGATCCGCGCCGGGGAAGTGCTGTGCCTGCTCGGCGACAATGGAGCCGGAAAGTCGACGCTGATCCGGCTCCTGTCCGGCGTGCATCAGCCCACCTCAGGTCAGATCCTGATGGATGGTGCGCCGATCCGTCTTGCCACCCCCCGCGAGGCCGCCGATCGCGGCATCGCCACAGTGCACCAGTTCGGCGGCACCTTTCCCCTGATGAGCATCGGCCGCAGTTTCTTTGTCGGAGTCGAGCCGACGAAAGGCTGGGGGCCCTTCAAGGTCTTTGATCGCAAATTTGCAAACGATGTCGCGGTCAAAGCCGTGCAAGGGTTCGGAATCACCCGCATCACAGATGGCGACCGCCTTGTGGGTGGTCTTTCCGGCGGCGAACGACAGTCGCTGGCCATCGCCCGGGCGGTGCATTTTGGTGCCCGTGTGCTGATCCTCGACGAGCCGACTGCGGCGCTTGGCGTCAAGCAGGCCGCGCACGTCCTGCGCATCGTCAACGAGGCCAAGCGCCGTGGTCTTGCCGTGGTGTTCATCACCCATCAGGTTATGCACGCAATGGCCGTCGGCGACCACTTCGCCGTCCTGATTCGCGGCGCAGTCGCCGCCGATTTCAAGAAGGGCGAGAAGACTCGAGAAGAGATAACTGACCTAATGGCGGGCGGCGAAACCATGGCCTCGCTGGAAGCCTCGGTAGAGGGTTACATGGCAACGCATGACGGCCACGCGCCTCAGATTTCCTGATCCTATCCCCGGCGGCCGCTTACTCCCCGACCGCCATGACGTGTCCGTCGTGCCTCTCCACCACGCGGACACAACGAGAAACCCGGGCCGGGAAACTGCCGGCCCGGGTCTGTTCGTTCGAGGTGACTGTCAAGAAGATGTCGAGGAGTGTTCGATCAAAGGTAAGCGATAGGGTGGACGCCCCCTCTGACGGCATCTTGTGCCAAGGTAGGGCGTGATCGGGCTCTACAAAGGATGAAGCGTCCATGGAAGAGGTTAGGGTCAGGATTTCGGTAACGGGGAGGTCTTAGTTGTTCAGTCCCGGCATTTGATGGATCGGGTTTAGGGTGAACTTTTCGGGCTCGATTGTCCATTGTTTGCAGATGAACTCATAGGGCGTGAGGCCTTTGAGTGTCTTCAGTCTTCGCCCGAAGTTGTAGGCGCTGATGAAATTGGCAAGGTGATTTCTCAGCTGTTCGTGGTCATCGTAGTGGAAGCGTTTGACGGTCGCCTCTTTGATCGTCCGGTTCATGCGTTCGACCTGGCCGTTCGTCCAAGGATG
>NZ_CBBQHX010000038.1:0-39047 GCF_964946895.1 Stagnihabitans sp.
CCCGAAGACGGCATAATATGGGTCTACGGCATCGCCGAGGTCGAGGTGCTCGCCTTCACTCCGTTCGGCGTGGAAAACCTTCTCGAGATGATCGCTATGGAGCGCGAGCGCCAAGCCTGAGCCCCGACGGCCTTCACCGGATGGATACGCCCAAGACCGGTCTGCTGCATTTGCTCTTTGCCCAAATACTTCCGCCAGAGGCGAGATAAAAGCAATGCGCGGCACGCGCGCTATTTGACCTGGGCAGGGGACCGATCCGGCGGGCAGCCGACCATGGCACGATTACTCAAAGGTTAATGAATTCTCGAATATCGTTTGATAATTTAGGCTTAGGACAGATTTCACGCGTGCAATCCCCCCTTCTGTCACACCGCCTGCCCCGCCGCCCAGCCCGAGGACCAGGCCCATTGGAAATTGTACCCGCCCAGCCAACCGGTGACATCGACCACCTCGCCGACGAAATACAGGCCCGGCACCGCCTTGGCCTCCATCGTGCGGGCGTCCAAAGCGTCGGTATCGACGCCTCCCAAGGTGACCTCCGCCGTCCGGTACCCTTCCGAGCCCACCGGGGTCAGGGTCCAGCCCTGCAGGTGCCGGGCGACCCGCTCCAGCTCCGCCCCGGGCAGATTGGCCAGCAGGGTCTCCTCCTGCCCCAGTTGCACCGCCAGCACCTTGGCCAGCCGTTCCGGCACCAGCCCGGCCAAAACGGTTCGCAGAACCTGCCGGCCATTGGCCTGCTTGGCCTTGCGAAAGGCCGCCGCCAGATCCACGCCCGGGCACAGCGCCAGCTTCACGGCCTGCCCCTCGCGCCAATAGCTGGAGATCTGCAGCACCGATGGCCCTGACAACCCGCGATGGGTGAAGAGCACCGCCTCGTCAAACCCCGGCCCCTGCGCCGCCTGCGCCCGTACGGGCAACGAGACCCCTGCCAAGGGAGCCATCCAGGTCAGTTCCTGCTCGGCAAAGGTCAGGGGCACCAGCGCCGGCCGGGTTTCCACCAGCGGCAAGCCGAAGCCTTCCGCCAGCTTGTAGCCAAAACCGGTTGCCCCCATCTTGGGGATCGACTTGCCCCCTGTCGCCACGATCACCTTGGCAGCCTGCACCGGCCCCCGCTCGGTCCCCACCACAAAGCCAGCAGCCTCGCGCCGCACCTCGCCCAGCGAGCAGTCGAGCCACAGCGCCACCCGGGCCCGCCCCATGTCGGCCAGCAGCATGGCGACGATTTCCTTGGCGGAGCCATCGCAGAACAACTGCCCCAGCGTCCGCTCATGCCAGGCAATCCCCGCGGCCTCGACGCGCGCCAGAAAATCCTGCGCCGTAAAGCGCTTCAGCGCCGAAAGTGCGAATCGCGGGTTCCTTGAGACAAAGCGTTCCACCCCCAGACCAAGGTTGGTGAAGTTGCACCGCCCCCCGCCCGAGATGCGAATCTTTTCGCCCGCCGCCTTGGCATGATCGATGACCAGCACCCGCCGGCCGCGGCGGCCAGCCTCGATGGCAGCCATCATGCCGGCAGCGCCAGCCCCAAGTATTACGACATCATAGTGTTCCATGGCTTCTGTTAGCCCTCAAAACCGCCCCGTTCAACATCCAGATTTTTTGCAACAAAATCCGTCGCACCCCCCTTGCAGCCCCCGAAAGCACCCGCTAGAACCCGCCTCAGTTGGGGCGTCGCCAAGCGGTAAGGCAGCGGTTTTTGGTACCGCCATACCTAGGTTCGAATCCTAGCGCCCCAGCCAACTACCTTTAAGGATCTTCTGCCACGTCGCGCCAAACGGCGCGGCGCAGGCCCCGAAACCAAGGGTGTGCATTCCGTGAAACTGCGTGATCTGACCTGCCTTTGCCTTGTGGCGTGCCTTGCGGCCTGTGGGGGTCGGTCGACCGATCTGCGGCTTTACCCGGTCGCAGGGCCGATTGCGGCCAACGATCCTTCGCAGTCCATCTCGATCTCGATGAGCCACCGCACCGACACGTCGGCGGATATTGCGTTCCGCCTGCCGCCGCCGGATCGGCTGCGCTGCAAAGGCACCTGGACCTCGGTGGCCCCCAAGGTGATCAGCCATGAACGCGGCCTGTCGCTGTCGCTGCGGGGCCCGGGCGCCAAGGTTGGCAATTCCACGGCAGATGTCGGCGGCGTGAATTCGGGCGAAATCTATGCCATCTGCACAGATGGCACCCGCGTACAGGGTCATTTCATCACCGGTTCCGGCACCAACAGCGGCACCGGCACGGTGACCGACAGCCTTGGCAACACCTACAAGCTGTTGTTCTGACGGCTCGCCAGTTGGCCTGTCAGGCCGGAAACCGGGTGACGGCACGGGTAAGGCCCGCGAACCCATGCCACCGGTCCGCCCGTCTTTGCCGCCAGGGCGGTTGATGGGATCGTTGCGCGCATCGCCAGCGCCGTTGACGGTCCGAACCTGCGCGCGGGCGCGGGGATCGTCATCATCCGCCGAGGTCGCCTGCCAACAGCCATCGCCCTGATCCGACCTGCGCACTGCGTGCTGGCCTGTTGGCAAAGCTGGCAGTCATCCTGCCGTGGTCGCATCCGCGGTCGTTGGGTTCGTGGCGTTGTCGTGTGGACCGGGTTGTTTCGTGGTCCCGCAGGCAGGTTCCGGTTGGCAGCCCTTGCCACCTCTTGCCTTCAGTCCGGCAGCTTGTCGCCGAAGAACAGCACCATCATCGTCTTGTTGATGATGTTCAACAGGATGGCGAACAGGATCAGCCCGCACAGCATCGTGAAACACGCCACCATCCGCCCGCCAACCGTCACCGGATACATGTCGCCATAGCCGGTGGTCGTCATCGTCACCATGCACCACCACATCGCCGCCGGGATCGAGGTGAAGAATCGTTTGTCCTCGGTGATGGCATTGCCCGAAATCGGGTCCGTCGGGACAAAGACCTGCGGCGCATATCCAACCGGCGTTGCGGCATCCAGCGCAGCCTGCCCCTCATTGATGGCGTCTTCCGAATACAGCGCCCCCTCGACATAATACATCGAGGTCGATGAGATCATGAACACTGCAAAGAAAATGATCATGTAGATCTTGAGGTTGGCTAGAATCGGGTTCTGATGGTCCTCTTCCGCGCCCGCCGCATCGTCGGCTGCGGATCGCGCCAGCTTCAAGACGCGCAGCGCCCGGGCCACGCGCAGCAGGCGGATCATCTTGGTCGTGCGGACCGCCGTCAGGTTCAACAGCATCAGATAGGACGGCGCCACCGAGATGACGTCGATCATGCCCCAAAAAGAAAACAGGTACCGGAATGGCTTGGGGCTGAAATACATATTGGCGACGGCATCAACGGTAAAAAAGGCCACCGTGGTCCACTCCGACCAGCCAAAAGCCACCGCATAGCGATCTGCAAGGTCCTGAACACTTTCCAGGGCGAGGCTCAGGCACGACCCGATGATGAACACCATGACGATGGTGTGCCAATATCGGTAGCCGGGATAATGTGGATCCGTGAAGATACGTCGAATGACGCTGGTCTCAGAAATTGTATCGGCTTTGCCCATTGGTCCCGCACCTTTGTCCTGGCGCTGTAATCTTCTTTTCAGGATATCCGTCGCGTTTGGATCTCTCCTAAGCGCCTATTGTCACGCGAAAGAGAACGGCACAAGCCTCTCTTCCGATACTTCAGGGCCGAATCCTCAAATCTCGCGAAGACTTGACTTGCAATTGATCTTTCGAGGTTTTTGCCGGAGGCTACCTCTAAAGATGTCCAATTCACTCGTTCGATAAATCACTTCGACCGCGCCGATATGCCGCCTCGATCCGCACCGAAGCCCGGCTGCAACCGCCGCGGATCCTGTGTGTTTGCCCTATTCCTTTTCCGGGGCCGGCAGGCTGGCCGGCGCAGGTTCGGACGCGATCAGCCGCGACTTGAGCAGCGCCAGCTCATCTTCGATCGCGTGGCTGTCGCGGATCTGGCTGATCTCGCGTTGTGCGGGATCGCGCTTGTCCAGCGGGTCGCTCAGCAAGCCGGTTTCGATCAGCCCGTCCATCGCGTTGGCCTTGTCACGCATGCCCAGCATCTTGTCCTCGGCCCGCTGATAGGCTGAACCGACGGCCCCCAGCGTCCCGCTGGTGCCGGTCAGGGCCTCGGCCACCTTGACCTGCGCCTGAGCCGCCGAATAGCTGGCCTTCATCGTCTCTTTCTGGGTGCGGAAGCGGTCGATGCGGTCTTCCAGTTGCTGCATGTAGCGGGCCAGCTTGTCGATCTCGGGCAGGATCGCGTCACGGGCCGAGGCCAGCGTGGCCCTGGTGTCCAGCGCCCGGCGGCGGTGCACCAGCGCCGCCCGCGCCAGATCATCGCGGCTGGCCTGAACGGCGGTGGCGGCGTCCGCCTCGGCCTCGGCCACCTCGCGGTCGGTGTTGGCGATCTGACGTTCCAGCGATTTCTGCTGGGCCACCACATCGGCCAGATGGCGCTTGGTATCCTGCAGACCCGACAGCATCTTTTCATAGGACAGGTCGAGGGTTTGGTTCGGGTCTTCCAGCGCGTTCAGCAAAGAGTTGGTCTTGGCCTGAAACAGCGCGGCGATACGGTCCAGAATGCTCATGTTTGGTCCTTTCAGGTCGGGTCAGGTGTTGACCGACAGCACCAGTTGCGGGTCAGGCAGCCCGGTGGCGCCCGAGATCGGGACGACAGCGGTGCCAATGGCGAAGAATTCGATGATATGGGGCGCCCAGTTGTGGCTGCCCTCGTGCAGATCGACACCGACGATGCCCTCGGCCCCGGCCGTCGCCGCCTCATGCTGCATCCGCTCCATCGCGATTTCGCGGGCATCGTAGAGCGCCTGCGAGAAGTTGGTCAGTTCGACGTTCTTGCCGGAATTGCCCATCGTCTTGAACATGCCCTGATGGGCGACATGATAGACGCAACTGCCCATCACCATCTCCAGCGGGCGATAGCCCGATTGCAGCAGCGTCCAGAAATCCTGCCCCGACAGGTCCGAGGTGAAGGGCTGGCCCTGTGGCCCCTTGAAGCCGGCGTGGCCAGCCGAATGCACGATGCCGGTGCCGATGGCCACGAATTCCAGCACCTTGCTGTCCCATTCCATCCGCTTGACGGTCAGCCGGACCCCAACGACGCCGTCGGCCCCCATGTCCTTCGCCTCGGTCCGCATGCGGTCCATCGCCAGTTCGCGGGCCTGATACATGGCCTGCGACAGCACGGTCATCTCCTCGTTGGTTGACCAGCCCGAAAATTGCATCCCGATGTGGTAGATGCAGGACCCGACGCACAGGCCGATCGGTTCGAACCCGGCCTTGCGGACCAGAAGGAATTCATTGACCGAAAAGTCCGAGGTGAAGACGCCCTGCGGATTGCCAGCGCTGCGCAGGCCTTTCAGGCGGTCAAGGGCGTGCTGCGGAATGGGGTCTGAGGTCGGCATCAAATCGGTCCTTCCTGTTCATTGTCGCCATAAGTCGCGTGCCGCGTTTCATAGGCCCCGGACAGCGGGGAGGGGTCTTCGCACATGTCGATGACCATCCTGATCTCGTGGGGAATTTCGGCGCCGCGCGGCGCATCGACCACGGTGCCCATCACGATGTGCCGGCCCAGATAAAGCGGCGGCTGCTTGTCCCGCTCGAACTTAAGCAACTGGCCGAACTGGGTGTGGGCCAGCACGCCGCCGCCCTGCCGCTGCGCATCTGCGCGCAACTCGGCATGGGCCAAGCGACGCACACGGTTCCAGAAACGGCTCAACTCCTGCCGTTCGGCATTGCCGAAGTTGGTCAGCGGCATGCCGTCGTAATAGCCCTGTATCGTGTCGAATTGAGCCCCGATGGCAAGGCCCACCGGCACGATGCCCATTTCCAGAAGCCGCACGAACTCCAGCGCCGGGGTGGTGACGACAAGCGGTATCGTGGAGGGCGGCAGGCCCTCGACCTTGACCGCCGTGCCGATCAGGGTGAAATCCATGCTGTCGCCCAAGCGATGCGAGATGGTGCGCATCCGGACATCGACCACGGCATTGGCCTTGGCGGCCAAGGCTTCGGCCACCAGCCGACTTTGCGCCTCGCGCCAACCCGCAGCATGGCCCTCGGTCCAGCTGCGGCCATAATGATACCAGCACGTGCCGGTGACGGTGGCGATGGGTCTTACGCCGTGGCTTCGCGCCAGCAGCAGTTCCGCAGCGCTCATGCTGGCCATCCAGGGGACGGCGCCCGTGGTGGCCTTGGTCAGACGCTCTTCGACAAAGGCAGGCACCTGATTGCGCTGCAGCGCGGCCTCCCAAGCCTGCAAGCGGGCCTTGACCGCCGCCTGAGCGGCCTCTTCCTGTCCTGACGACTGTCCTGTCAAGCGCGTGAACCAGGACATCGCCGTTCCCCCTACAACAGACTGGACAGGGCGTCGCCGGCATCCCCGGCTTGGCCCGACATGACACTGACCTGCTGACGCACCTCGGCCAGCCATTGCGCAGGCGGTACGCTTGCGGTGGAGATCACCACATCCCGCACCAGCTTGGCCCGCGTCATCCGGATGTTGCCGCTGGACAGGGCCACCGCATAGACCGCATCGGCGGTGCGCAGCGAAATCTCGGTCACCCGGGTGCGCGAGGACAGCAGTGCAATACGCCGGCGGCGCACGGTGACGCGGTCTGGCAAGGCATCTTCCAATTTGGTGGCCAGCACGGACAGGAATTCATTCAGGTCAGACTCCGACTTGCGCAGAACGGCTGCGTCGATGTCAAAGGAATCCAGACTGAAGGCCAAAGCGACACCCAGAATTACGCTGCTGCGGCGACCCGAAATTGCGCTGTTGCGCCGAACCAATTGCTGTCAAGTCTGTCCCCGGAACCGGGCGCAAGTCAATGCTGTTGATCCAGCCGCCCCAAGACCGCCTGCAGGAAGCTGGCCCTGTCCGGCGCGCTCAGCGCCCTGCCGCAGGTCGCGACATGGGCCAGTGCAAAGGCGATCAGCTCCTCGGCCGAGCCAAAGACCTCTTGCGATGCAGAGGATGCGAAATCCGCTTCGGCGTGCAGTGTCTGACCCAGCCTGCGGTCGATCCAGTCCAGATCCCCGGCATGGCGGGCGATCATGGTGCGCAAAAGCCCCGCATCCAGCGCAAACCCGCCGGATTTGAACGCCCGGATCGAGCGCATAAGGCTTTGCACCCGATCCGGTTCCGGATCGGCCCCCGCCGCAAGGGCCTGACGCAGCGCGAACAGGCAGGCCGTCGCCGCCGCCGAAAGACTGGCGTTCTCGGCCAGGGGCATCACGGGTGCCCGGCCAAGGCCCGCCCAGTCGAAGAAATCCACCACGGCATCCTGCGCGGTCAGCCGATCCTTGCGATAGACCCTCAGCCGGACAGCCTGTGCGCCAAACAGCCGGTCCAGCCGCCCGAATGTACGCTGATAGCGGGGCCAGGGCAGCTTGAAGGCCGACAGCCCGGTCTTGACCGATTGCTGGAACATGCGGGTCACATAGGGCACCGGCGGGCGGACATAGCCGTACACCTGCACCTCGACCCCGCGCGCGGCAAAATGGGTCTGCATCCGCACCAAGGCCGCATCCGGGGCGGTGGCAATCCGCTCGGCCGAGAAGACCAGGCTTTGCCCCTGCCCCGCCGCGCGGCGGATATCCTCGTCCAGCGTCAGCAGGGCCTCGGCCCGCAGCCGGGGGATATCCTGCGGCCCGATCCCCTGCAGGCGGAACCAGCCCGAGTCCGCCGGATTGTCTTCGAACAGCAGCACGAACAGGTTCGACACCTTTGCGTCGCGCCACGTGACGCCGCGAAACACCGGGCTTTGCGCCGTGAAGATCGCCTGCTGAATTGAGCTGGAGCCCGTCTTGTGCATCCCGGCATGCAAGATCAGTTTCAATCGCCCCTCCGCCCGGTCTGCCTTTGCCGGTTTAGCCAGCAAGCGGGGGCCCGGGCAAGGGATTTGGCCATGCCGTCCGCCCGTTACCTCGTGGCCGGACCTTGCCCGGATCCCAGCCCCGATCTCGCGCCAGTGTGGCCTCAAAAGCCAGCCCCGCAGTTTGCGCCATGTGTCGCAGAGCGGGCGGAAGACAGGCAAGAAGAATGATTTCAAGTCATGACCTTAAAAAGCAATGCCATGCCCCGCAGCCCCGGCCAGACGCATAAAACGCCCTTCAGGTCGCAGCTCCAGACCGCTGCATTTCTGACAATCGATGGTCAAGGCTGACCACCCGATTGCACCCGGGAACAAGGTCAGCGCCGGCACCCTGATTCCGTCTAGGCCGCACCGCCTGACCCGGCCATTGAAACGACTTGCCGCCTGTCCGCGCCATCGTGCGGGCGCAAAGCACGAAAAATTGTTGGCCGCGACTTTTCCATCAATTGACCTTCCTGCCGCGCAGGCAAACAACAGGGCGGAAACGGGGTGGCAGACCCCGACCCCGGCAGGAGACTGACAGCGTGGCCATCTGGAAGCAACTTGTTCTGTCCGTCGTGGTGGCGGTGTTCGCCGTAGTGCTTGCGGCAGAGCTTTCTCCGGTGGCGGCGGGGTTTCTGGCCAGCCACGGTCTGGGCGCCCCGATGCGGCTTCTGGGTCTGACGGCATCGACAGCCCCCGGCGATGCGGCGGCCCCGGCCGGGGCGGGCAAGGGCGATGCGGCGGCGTCGGCAGGCAAGGGCGGCGCAGCATCCGGCGGCGGCAGCGGGGCAGCGCCCGGCGCCACAGCGGATGCCTCGGGCCCGGGCGCGAAATCGGGCAATCGCGGTCAGGGCCGCAAGGCGACCGTCGTGCTGCAACCGGCTGGAACCGCCATCATCAATGACAAGATCACCGCCCTTGGCACCGGAGCGGCCCTGCAGGCCGTAACGGTGCTGCCCAAGGCCAACGGCACCCTGACCGAGGTCGATGTCGCCTCGGGTGCGCTGGTGACGGCGGGACAGGTGATTGCGCGGCTGGATTCCAACACCCAGCAGATCGCCCATGAAAAGGCGATCCTTGCCGCCGACGACGCCCACCGCTCGGTCGAGCACAACAAGCTGCTGGTCCAAAGCAATGCCGCGCCGGCCAATCAGACGCAGGCAGTGGAACTGGCGGCCAATCTGGCCGATCTTGCGGTGCGGGTGGCAGATCAGGATCTGGCAGACCGTGTGATCTCGGCCCCGATCGCGGGCGTTCTGGGGATCGTGAAGGTGTCGGTCGGCAATGCGGTAACGCCGCAGACCCAGATCGTGACGATCGAGGATTCCTCGGCCCTTGTCATCAACTTCTGGCTGCCCGAGCGGCTGGCCGGGCAGATCAAAGTCGGTGATGCGGCCACTTTGGTACCGGTGTCGCGCCCCGATGTGACGCTTGGCGCCAAGATCAGCACGGTCGACAACCAGATCGACCCGGCAAGCGGCACCTTTCAGGTCCAGGCCCAGGTCCCCAACACCGACGGCAGCCTGCGGCCCGGCATGTCCTTCACCGTCACGATGGGTTTTGCCGGCGACAGCTATGTGACGGTCAACCCGCTCAGCGTGCAGTGGGGATCATCGGGCGCCTATGTCTGGCGGGTGACGGAGAACAAGGTCAGCAAGGTTCCGGTCCGTGTCGTGCAGCGCAACACCGAAACGGTGTTGGTGGCGGGCGACCTCAAGGAAGGCGATGCCATCGTGACCGAAGGATTGGACGGCTTGAAGGACGGCGCCGACGTGCAGATCTTCGGCGCCCCGCCCGCCGCACAAGCCGCAAATGGCCAGACCGGCGGCACGCAAGCCCCGGCGGATGCCAGCCAGACCGCAGCCGCGACACCCGGTGCAGCGCAGGCCGCCACACCGCAGCCCGGCGCGGCCCAGACCGATGCGCAAGGCGCGGCACCCCCGGCCGACGGCACGCAGGCCGGCGACGGCACGGCAGGCCAAGGCACCCACAAGCACAAGCATCAGACGACTGACGCCCCCACGGCAGGGAACTGAACCATGGCAGAGCGGGCCCCGATGCAACAAGGTGCGGCACTGGCGGCGTTGTTCGTCAAGCGGCCGGTTCTGGCCTTCGTGATCAACGCCATCATCTTTGTCGCGGGCATGGCGGCGCTCTTGGGCCTTCAGGTTCAGCAACTGCCCAACGTCAGCCGTCCGGTCCTGACCATCTCGACCGACTTCCCCGGCGCCTCGGCCGATACGGTGGATTCCGACATCACCGCCATCATCGAGGGCGCTGTGGCCCGCGTTTCGGGCGTCACCGGAGTATCCTCGACCTCGCGCTATGGCCAAAGCAAGACCACGGTGGAGTTTTCCGCCGCCACCGACCTCAACGTCGCCGCGTCGGACGCACGCGATGCGGTGTCGCGGGTCCGTGGCAACCTGCCCACGGATGCCAAGGATCCGGTGGTCGTCAAGGCCGACAGCAACGCCCAAGCCATTATGCAGCTGGCCGTCACCTCGGACTCCATGGCGATCGGGCCACTGACCGACCTGATCAACGCCACCGTGATCGACCGCCTGCGCTCGGTCGACGGGGTGGCCGATATCCAGATGTATGGCGATGCGGCGCAGATCCTGACGGTGGACATCAACCCCGCCGCAATCGCCGCCCGAGGGTTGACGCTGGCCGATGTGACCAAGGCGCTGGCCAATGTGTCTTATGACAGCCCGGCGGGCACGCTGAACGCGACAAACCAGAACATCATCGTGCGGGCCACGGCCAAGGTCGTGACGCTGGATCAGGTCCTGAACCTGTCCGTGCACAAGGGCGTGGCGCTGTCCGATGTGGCGACCGTCTTTCTGGCGCCCAACCCGGGCGGCACCAAGATCCGGGCACAGGGCAAGACCGGCGTCGGCCTTGGCATCATCGGGCAGGCACAATCCAACACCATCGACATCTCGCGCGGGATCCACCGCGTGCTGGATGATCTCAAGCAGACCCTGCCCGCCGGCGTGTCGATCGCCGTCAGTTCGGACGACGCGGTCTTCATCTCGGGCGCCGTGGCCGAGGTGCTGCGTTCGATGGCCATTTCAGTGGCGGTGGTGACGGCGATCATCTTTCTGTTCCTGCGCGACTGGCGTGCCACGCTGATCCCGGCGATCTCGATGCCCATCGCCTTGTCAGGGGCCCTGGCCGGCATGTACGCGGCGGGGTTTTCGGTCAACATCCTGACCCTGCTGGCCTTGGTGCTGGCCACCGGTCTGGTGGTCGATGACGCCATCGTGGTGCTGGAAAACATCGTGCGCTTGCGGCGGACCGGCATGGGCGCCCGGGCGGCAGCGGTGGCGGGCACGCAAGAGGTGTATTTCGCCGTTCTGGCCACCTCGGTCACGCTGTCGGCGGTGTTCATCCCGATCTCTTTCCTGCCCGGTCAGGTCGGCAGCCTGTTTCGCGAATTCGGCATGACGCTGGCGATTGCCGTCATGGTCTCGACCGTGGTGGCGCTGTCCCTCTCGCCGATGATGGCGGCCCGCGCCCTGCGGCGCGAGGCGACGCTGGACCACGGCCTGATCGCCCGTCTGGGCGGCGCCCTTGTCCGGCTTTACGGCAAGACGCTGCACTGGGCCCTGCAGGCGCCGGTCGTCATCATGGTGGCGGCGGCGATCTTTGCCGCCGTGGCCTGGCTGATCTTCCCGACGCTGAAACAGGAACTGACCCCGCCCGAGGACCGCAGCGTCATCCTTGTCATCGTGCAGGCCCCGCAAAACGTCAGCCTGGATTACACCAACGCCCAGATCGGCAAGATCGAGGACCTGCTGGCCCCGCTGAAAGCCGGGGGCGAGGTGGCCAATGTCTTCTCGATCACCGGATTTGGCGGCTCGACCAACCGGGGCTTCATCACCATCTCGCTGGTGCCGCAAAGCCAGCGCAGCCGCAACCAGCAGGCCATTGCCGCCGATGTCAGCAAGGCCATCGCGCAAGTGCCCGGCGTGCGCGCCTTTGCCATCCAGCCCAACAGCCTTGGCATTCGCGGTGGCGGCAACGGCTTGCAGTTCGCCCTGGTCGGCACCAGTTTTGACACGCTGGCCAAAGCTTCGGACATCGCGGTGAACACCCTGTCGGCCGATCCGCGGTTTGGGCAGGTGCGTTCCAGCTACGACACCACGCAGGCGCAGGTGACGGTGCAGATCGACCGCACCCGGGCCGACCAGTTGGGCGTCGATGTCAGCGGCCTTGGCACCACGCTGCAGGCCATGCTGGACGGCAAGCCGCTGGGCAACGTCGACCTGAACGACGTGACCTATCCGGTCTATCTGCAATCCACCAGCCAGCCGATCAATGACCCGACCGACCTGCAGAACATCTTCGTGCGCGCAGGCGATGGCCGCTTTGTGCCCATGGCCTCGCTGGTGACACTGACCGAGGGCGCCTCGTCCCCCTCGCTCAACCGTGAAAGCCAGCAGCGGGCGGTGGACATCACGGCGGGCCTGACCGACGGCTTCCCGATTGGCGATGCCTATGCGCAGGCCCGCGCGGTCCTGCAGCCGCAACTGCCCGCCGGGGTGTCGATCATCCCCTTGGCCGAGGCCGCGACGATTGGCCAGAACTCCAACGGGCTGGCCACCACCTTTGGCTTTGCCGCGCTGGTGATCCTGCTGGTGCTGGCCGCACAGTTCGAAAGCTTCGTCAGCGCCACCATCATCATGGTCACCGTGCCCTTCGGTCTGGCCTGCGGTGTCTATGCCCTGGCGCTGACCGGCGGATCGATGAACGTTTATTCCGAAATCGGTCTGGTGCTGTTGGTGGGCATCATGGCCAAGAACGGGATCCTGGTGGTCGAATTCGCCAACCAGCTGCGTGATCAGGGCTTTTCTGTACGCGAGGCGATCGAGCAATCCAGCATGACCCGCCTGCGCCCCATCATGATGACCAAGATCGCCACCGTGCTGGGCGCCCTGCCCCTTGTCTTCGCCGCAGGCCCGGGGGCCGAGGCGCGGATTGCGCTGGGTTGGGTCATCGTGGGCGCACTTGGCTTCGCCGCCATCTCGACCATGTTCCTGACGCCCGCGACCTATCTGCTCTTTGCCCCGCTCAGCAAAGCCCGCGCCCATGAACAGGTCGAACTGGACCGCGAAATGCTGCACGCCGCTGCCGTTCTGGCCGAAGAGCCCGCCGAATGACCCGTCACCCGCGATAAGGCGACGCCGCCCGCCGGATCAAACACTGCGCCTTGCTGCGGCCGTTCCGGGGATGTCACGCCTGTCATTGCAGGCGCGGGATCAGCCGATTTGCGGCCGATCCGCCCCCCGGGGGCGGCGTCCTGGCCACAGGTAATCCGAGCCTGATCGGCAGGACGCGGGCCTAACCCCGCCGCGCCGCCTCGATCACAGCCACGTCGATCTTGCCCATCGTCATCATCGCGGCAAAGGCGCGGCTGGCCTCAGCCCCGCCTGCCGCCAACGCCTCGGTCAAGACACGCGGGGTGATCTGCCACGACAGGCCCCATTTGTCCTTGCACCAGCCGCAGTCGCTGGCCTGACCGCCGTTGCCGATGATCGCCTCCCAGTAGCGGTCGGTTTCGGCCTGATCCTCGGTGGCGATCTGGAACGAGAAGGCCTCGCTTTGCCGGACCATCGGCCCGCCGTTCAGGCCCAGACAGGGCAGGCCAAGCACGGTGAACTCCACCGTCAACACATCCCCCGCCTTGCCCGCAGGGTAATCGCCCGGGGCGCGCCGGACCGCCTGCACGGCGCTGTTTGGAAAGGTTGCGGCATAAAAACGGGCCGCCGCTTCGGCGTCCTTGTCGAACCACAGGCAGATCGTGGCTTTGGGCGTGACCATGGCATGTCCTTTCGCTGTTCTCTCCAACCGCCCGGCGGCGGCGCGACAGATGCCCCTTCTAGCCGAAATCCGTACAAGACGGCAGACGGCCCGTATCTGACACACAGCCCTGCGCCGAAGATGGCGCACCGGCATGGCTCTGCGGCGGCCGGCCGGCGCAACGCCGCCATGGCAAGGCCCTGCCATCCGCCAAACCTGCATCGCCCCGGTTGTCACGGCAATTCCCGCCGCCGCGCCAAGGGTGACCCTATCCGTCGCCCTCAAGGGCCTATACCCAAAGAAGAAGCCCCTGCCCGCGATTCCCCAAAGGTTCCCATGCGCATTCTTCACACCGCTGACTGGCACATCGGCCAAACCCTCGCGGGCTTCCCGCGCGATGCCGAACATCGCGCCTTTCTTGACCATCTGGCCACCCTGATCGTTGACCACGCGGTCGATGCCCTGCTGGTGGCGGGCGATGTCTTCGACGGCATCAACCCCTCGGGCGAGGCGCAGCGGATGCTCTACGCAGCATTGGCGCGCTTTGTGCGGCTGCGTCCCGGCCTGACGGTGGTGCTGATCGCGGGCAACCATGACCCCGCCGCCCGGCTGGAAGCGCCCGAGGCGGTGCTGCGCGAACTGGGTGTCCATGTCGTGGGCGCGATGTCGTCGGACCTGGCACGCCATCTGATCCCGCTGGCCGATGCCACCGGCGTCAAGGCCCATGTGCTGGCCATCCCCTTCCTGCGCGCCGCCGACCTGCCCGGCCTGACCCTGCACGCCGCCGGCGGACCCGAGGGCGCGGTGGTCGGCGCCGTCCGTGCGCTGCACGCGTCCCTGACCCGGGCGGCCGTGGCAGCCGCCCAAGGCCTGCCCCTGCTGGCCATGGGTCACCTGACCTGCGTCGGGGCCGAGGAATCCAAAGGCGCCGAACGCCCGATCCGCATCGGCGGCGAGGATGCGGTGCCGCCTGACATCTATCCCGCCCCGATCGCCTATGTGGCGCTGGGCCACCTGCACAAACCGCAAAGTCTGGACGGTGGACGGGTGCGCTACTCCGGCTCGCCCTTCCCCTTGTCCGCCTCCGAGATCCCCTATGACCACGGCGTGACCCTGATCGAGCTGACCGACGGCCCGGACGGTGCGTCCCTGTCGCACCGCCACATCGCGCTGCCGCGTCTGGTGCCGAACCTGCGCCTGCCCGCCAAGGGCGCCATCCCGCTGTCCGACCTGCCCGGCCTTCTGGCCACGCTGAACCTTGACCCCGGCTGCCCGCGCGATCTGCAACCCTTCGTCTATGTCACCCTCACCGCCGACCGCCCGGCCAGCCCGCTCAAAGCCGAGGCCGAGGCCCTGCTGGACAAATACCCGGTTCGCGTCGCCGCCCTGATCATCGACCGCGCCATAGCCCCCTTGCCCAGCACCCCACCGCCCTCGCTGGCGGAAACCACGCCCGAGGCGCTGTTCACCCAAGCGTTTGAGGCGGCCCATGGCTTTGCCCCGAAGTCTGCCCACCTCGCCGCCTTTCGCGACACTTTGGCCGAGATCTGATCATGCGCATCCTCTCCATCTCGGGCCAGAACATCGCCAGCCTTGCCGATACCTTCCTGATCGACCTTGACGCCGAACCCCTGCGCTCGGCCGGCCTTTTCGCCATCACCGGAGAGACCGGCGCGGGCAAATCCTCGATCCTCGACGCCCTCTGCCTTGCGCTTTACGGCGATGCGCCGCGCCTGTCGTCGGGCTCGGCGCAAGACGAGGTCCCCGATGCCGCGGGTGAGCCGATCAAGGCCCGCGACCCCCGCGCCATCCTGCGCCGGGGTGCAGCGCAAGGCTGGGCCAAGGTCCGCTTCGTGGCCATCGACGGGCTGTCCTACGAGGCGTCTTGGTCGGCCCGCCGCGCCCGCGACAAAGTGGATGGGCGGTTGCAGGGTGTCTCGCGCCAGATTGCCCGGCTGTCCGATGGTCAGGTGCTGGCCAGCCAGCTGACAGCGGTCACCGAACAGGTGCAAAGCCTCACCGGCCTGTCCTATGACGAATTCCGCCGCACCGTGCTGCTGGCCCAAGGCGATTTCGACGCTTTCCTGCGCGCCGACACCAACGACCGCGCCGCCTTGCTGGAGAAGGTCACCGGCACCGGCCTTTACCGCGCCATCTCTGCCCGCGTCTTTGACCGCACCGCCGAGGCGCAGGCCGCCCAGACCGCCCTGACCCTGCAACGCGACGCCCACCGCCTTTTGTCGCCCGAGGCCATCGCTGCGCTGGAAGCCGATCGCCAGATCCATCTGACCGCCATCGACAGCACCAGAACCGAACGCCTCGCGCTGGAAGCCGACCTCGCCCGCCACGCCAGGCGGGCCGAAGCGCAAGCCCGCCTCAGCGAGGCAGCGGCCGCCCTGACCCAAGCCCAGACCATCCGGGACGCTGCCGCTTTCGACCGCAGCCGCCTTGCCACCCTTGACAGCGCCGAACCCCTGCGCCTGCCGTTCGAGACCACGCGACAGGCCGAAGCCGCCCAGATCAAGGCCGCAGCCGCCCTCGGCGCCACCGAAACCGCCCTTGCTGCCGCCGCCGCCAAGGCCCAGACCGAACAGCTCCGCACGGCAGAGGCGACCCTGGCCCACGACGCCAAGGAAACCGAGTTCAAGACCCTTGGCCCGATCTGGAGCGAGGCGACCCGCCTTGACGCCCAGATCAAGACCGCCGCGGCCGAGGCTGACACCGCAGCCAGCGCCACCCGCACAGCGCTTGCGGTCGCGCAAGGCGCGCAGACCCGCGCGAACCAGCTGCGCGCACAAGCACAATCCAGCCAATCCGCCCTCACCGAAGCCACCGCCGCGCTCACCGCCCTCGCCCCCCTGGCGCAAATGGCCGAACGTTGGCCACAGATCGCCCGCGATCTGGCCGACCACGACAGCGCCAGCCAGACCCGCCGCAAGGCGCTGGATCACGCCGCCAGCCTCAACCGCGCCCTGCAAGACAGCGCCCGGACCCTGACGCAGCTTGACAGGGCCGAAGCGCAGGACCGTACGGCACGGGCAGAGCTGCTGGCGCAGCTTGCCACCCTGACCTCCCAGATCACCGCGCTGGAGGCCCGTCATCCGCAAGACCGTCTCACCCACCTGACCGATCTTGCCAGCCGCCTTGCCACACTGGACCGCACGGCCCGTGACCATGCCACAGCCTTGGCCCAACACGCCGCAGCCACCCAGCATCTGGCGCAGGACACCGCCGCCCAGCACGCCGCGCAGGCCACCAGCGCCCAAGCGCAAGACGCGCTCACCAAGGCCGAGGCGGCGACCCTCGCCCTGACCGCACCCGCCGAACAGGCCAACCTCGCCGCATCCGAAAACGCCCGCCAGCTGCGCCTGCGCCTGACCCCGGGCGAGCCTTGTCCAGTCTGCGGCGCCACCGAACACCCGACCCTCGCGGACGCGGCCCTGTCGCACCTTGCCGCGACCCTGCGCGCCGATCTTCTTGCGGCCCGCACCGCCGCCCAGACCGCCGCCGCCACCCTGACAGCCGCCAAAGGTCAGGCCGCCGGGGCCGAAGCACGGGCAACGCAAGCCCGCCAGATGCAGAACGCGGCGGCAGAACGGGCCGCAACCGCGCTGACCACCTGGGCGCAGGACTTGCAGATCGCCCGCGCCAATCCGCTCTGCCCCGCCTTGCCCGAGGCGCCGCAGGACCTCGCCCCCCTCAGCCAAGCCCGCGACCTGACCGAAACCGCCCTGACAGCCGCCCGCAGCGCCTTGGACACGATGGCCAGCCTGCGCGCTGAAAAAGACGCCACAGACGGCCGGATCAGCGCCCTGACCACCGCCATCGACACCCGCGCGCCGGACCGCCAATCCCTGACCCAGACGCAAGCCCGTCTCGCGCAAGACGCCGCCCTCTCCCGCCAAACCGCCGAGACGGCAGACCAGCGCATCGCCGCGCTGGCCGCCGAACTCGCCCCCCATCTGACCGCCGCCGCCGAACCCGTCGCGGCGCTGACCTCTGCGCCCACCGCCCTGCGCGCAAGGTTGCAGGCCAAGGTCGCAGCCCATGCCGCAGCCCTCGCCGCGCAGGCCACCCTGCTGCAAACGCTGACCGACCTGCGCCCGCAGCTTGCCACGGCGCACGCGCAGGCGGCCGACACCGCCCAGCTTGCCACGCAGGCCCAACAGGCCCAAGCCACCCGGGACGCGGCCTTGCAGACCCTGACCGAAAGCCGGGCCCCGCTGCTGGGCGGCGAACCGACCGAGACGCACCGCAGCCGCTTCAACCAATCCCGCCTTGCCGCCCAGACCACCAAGGCCGAAGCCGATGCCGCCCTGTCGCTGGCCCTGTCCGCCGAAAGCCTCGCCTTGGGAGCGCGTGACAGCGCCGCCCGCGCCCTCTCGCAGGCGGCGACGGCGGTCGAGGAAGCCCATGACCGTTTGCTGCATGCGCTCTCGGCCACCGAACTTGCCCCCGAAGCCCTTCCCAGCCTTTTCGCGCTGCCGCGTGTCGAGGTGGAAGCCCTGCGCGACCGTTTGCGCGCGCTGGAAGATGCGGTGACGGCCGCCACCTCTACCCATGCCGCCCGCAAGGCCGACCTGACCGCAGCCGAGGCCGCAGGCCTGCCCGACCGCCCCGCCCAAGACCTGACCCAGGCGCTCCAGACCCTCGATGCCGCGCAATCGCGCCGGCAAGAGGCAATCGGGGCCATCACCGCCCAACTGGCCAGCGATGCCGCCACCCGCACCAGCCTGACCGACCTGCAGGCGCAGATCGACGCCGCCACGGCCACGCTCGACATCTGGGCCGCGGTCAACGCCGCCATCGGGTCAAAATCCGGCGATGCTTTTGCCCGCATCGCGCAATCCATCACGCTGGACCAGCTGGTGGACCACGCCAACCACCACCTCGCCGACCTAAAACCCCGCTACCGCCTGCGCCGCGCCGCAAATCTGGCCCTGCAGGTCGAAGATCTTGACATGGGGGCCGAAGCTCGCGCCACCCGCAGCCTGTCGGGCGGCGAGCGTTTCCTTGTGTCGCTGGCCTTGGCGCTGGCCCTGTCGCGGATGGGCGACAAGGGCGGTCTGGCAGCCACGCTCTTCATCGACGAGGGGTTTGGCTCGCTCGATGCCGAAAGTCTGGATGTGGCGATTGACGCGCTTGACACGCTGCAAAGTCAGGGCCGGATGATCGGCGTCATCAGCCATGTCGAGGCGATGAAGGACCGCATCCCGGTTCAGGTCCGCGTGCGCCGGCAAGGCGGCGGCAAAAGCGTGATCCACATCGAGGGGCCGGGTTCGGCCTAAGCCATCCTCCCCCATCCCGGATCCTCAGCGAAAAGCCTGCAAGACCAAGTCCGTGCGACACGTAGCTCGCGGACCCTTCGCAGAAAATTCGCAGAAAATTCGGCGTCAGGATTTTCGCAGAAGATCCCTGCGGTCAGATCAAACGCTAAAGGTCAGGCCGCAGTTCCGCACGATTTGCGCCGCGCCCCGCCCTTGTGGCAAAGACCGCCCGCAGCTTCTCGCCCAGGTCACGCAATTGATAGGGCTTGGCCAGAAACTGCACGCCCTCGTCCAGGCGCCCGTTGTGAATGATGGCGTTTTCCGAATAGCCCGAGGTGAACAGCAGCAAAAGTCCCGGGAACTCCTGCAAAGCCTGCTCGGCCAGTTCCTTGCCGCTCATGTTGCCGGGCATCACCACATCGGAAAACAGCAGGTCGATGTCATCCGTCTCGCGCAGGATGCGCAGCGCCTGATCCCCGTTTTCGGCCTGTGACACCCGGTAACCCAGCCGTTCCACCAACGCCACGACAAAGCGGCGCAGCATCGGATCATCTTCCACCACCAGCACATGCTGGCCCTGCCCCTGCGCCAAAGCCGACAAGGGGGCCACCGCGGGCTGACACACCCCCTTGCGGCTGCGCGGCAGGAACATGGTAACCGTGGTGCCGATCCCCGGCTCGGAGTAGATCTTGGCATGCCCGCCCGATTGCTTGGCAAAGCCCCAGACCATCGACAGCCCAAGCCCCGACCCCTTGCCCAAGGGCTTGGTGGTGAAGAACGGATCAAAGGCCCGGCTCTGCACCTCGGGCGCCATGCCCTGCCCACTGTCGGTGATGTCGATCCGCAGGAAATCGCCGGGCCGGGCCTCGGGGTCGTTGATCGAATAGCCCTCGTCAATCACCCAGTTCCGGCTTTCCAGCGTGATCCGACCGCCATCGGGCATGGCATCGGCGGCATTGACGCACAGGTTCAACAGCGCGGTGTTCAACTGGGTCGGATCGGCCTCGACCAGCCACAGATCGGGCGGCAGCACAGTATCAAGCTTGATATAGGCCGGCAGGGTGCGGCGCAGCAGCCCCTCCATCTCGGCAAATACCGCCACCATGTCGAGGGCGGCGGGGGCCAGCGGCTGCTGGCGGGCAAAGGACAACAGGCCCGAGGTCAGTTCCGCCCCGCGCCGTGCGGCGAAGGCCACGTTGCGCGCCAGATCCCGGTGATCGGGCGACAGGCCCGGATCTCCCTCCAGCAGGCCTGCGCTGCCGATGATCACGGTCAAGAGGTTGTTGAAATCATGCGCCACGCCGCCCGTCAGCTTGCCGATCGCCTCCAGTTTCTGGCTTTGGCGCAGGCGTTCCTGCGTGTCATATTCGGCCGTCACATCCTCGATCCCGCCAATCACGCGCAGCGGCTTGCCGGTGTCATCGCGCAGGGCGATCATCCGTTCGCGCACCCGCGCCCAAGTGCCGTTGGCGCGCTTGAAACGGTATTCGAGCCGTGCATAGCGGTCGGTGGAGGCGAGGAATTTCAGAAATCCCGCCTCGACCTGCGGGCGTTCCTCGGGGTGCAGCAGATCGACCCACAGAACCATCGCAGGCTGCGGGCCCAGCCAGTCGTGGCCAAAGGTCTTTTCCATGCCTTCCGAGTAAAAGAAGGTATCCGCCGCCACGTCATATTCGTAAACTGCATTGGCCGCGACCTCGACCACGGCGCGCAGGCGCTCCTCTTCATCCCGCAGGGCCGTCACGTCGATGATCGAGCCCACGATGCGCTGCGCCCGCCCGGCCTCGTCCCGGATGATCCGCGCCCGGTCGATGACCGAGCAGACCTGACCATTGGCCCCGCGCAACCGGTAGCGCAGTTCCATCCGGGTGGCCTTGCCGCGCACCGTCTGCTCGCAGACCAGCAGGAAACCCGGGCGATCGGCCGGAATCACCAGATCCGTCCAGCGTTCCGGGGCATTGGCAAACCCCGACGGGTCATGGCCATAGCGGCTTTTGAACGCCTCGTTCAGCCACAACGTGCGCGCCTGCAGATCGTGGCTGTAGATCACATCCTGCGCCGCCTCGGCGGTCTGGCGGAACAGCTCGGTGATCTCGCGCAGTTCGGTGACATCGGTCAGCGACGAGATCGAGCGTGCCACGCTGCCATCCGGACGGCGGAAGAAGCGCGCCCGGTCGATGACGCGGGCATAGCTGCCATCGGCCCGACGCAGACGGTATTCGTCCTGCCAGCTGTCGGCCCCGCCGCCCCGCGCCGCCGCATGGCTGGCGCGGATGCGGGCAAGGTCATGGGGATGCACCAGATCGAACCAGCGCGCCACCGCGTCGGGTGTGGCAAAGGGCTGATGGCCAAAGATGCGGGTAAAGGCCTGCGACCACCAATGTTCATTGGTGTCAAAGTCCAGCAGGAAGATCACGTCGTTGGACGCCGCCGTCGCCAGATTGAAACGCTCGACCACCTCGACGAACGAGGAATTGTCGGTGATGGCCACCAGATAGCGCCGCGCCGCCGCACCGGTTGCAGAGGTCGACGGCTCGATCAATGTGCCAAAGATCAAGACCGGAACCGTCAGCCCGGTCCGCCGCGCCAGTCGCGCCTCAATCTGGAAGCGCGGCAGGGCCAGCCGGTCCGCCGCCGCAACCGCCTCGCGCAGGCCGGCCCGGTCATCGGGATGCACAAGGGCCAGAAGGTCTGCCAGCTCGGCCGAAGCTGCCCCCGGATGGGGCGCGCTTTGCAAGATGCCCGAGGCGGGCTCCAGTTCGAAAAGCAGCGGCAGATCCGAGGCCAGATAGGTTCGTGACACGTCGCCCGCGCTCCGCTGCAGTGCTGGCCGGCATGGTTCGCACACCAAACGCGGCTTTACTCTACCCTTGCGGGAAACATGGGCAAAATCAAATCCGCAATGCGTGTGTTGGATGGAATTTGCGGTGATGCGTTGCGCAAACCGCACGCCCCCGGGCCGGCGCGGCTGAGCCGGCGCAGCGGGGGGCAAGCCCCCCGCACCCCCCGGGATATTTGAGCCTGAATGAAGGGAAAGCCGGCCTATTGCACCAAGGCACTCTGCCACTGCCGCACCGCCTCGACCGGGTGCACCAGCATCAGGATGTTCAGGGCCAACCCGTCGCGGATCATGTAGGTTGTCAGCGCCTCGAAGCCGAGGATCAGCGCCGCGCTGACCCACACCGGGACGCGGCTGGCCAGCGCAAAGCCCAAGGCCATCGCCAGCATGTCGCTGACCGAATTGATCACCGAATCCCCGAAGTAATCCAGCGAGATCGTCGCCGCACGATAGCGTTCGATGATAAAGCTGGAGTTTTCCAGCACCTCCCACCCCGCCTCGGCCAGCATGGCGATCATGAGCCGCCATCCAAGGCTCAAGCGCCGCGCCACCAGCCACAGCGCGCCATAAGCCAGGATGCCGTGCAGGATATGGGAGGGCGTGTACCAGTCGGTCAGATGCTGCGAAGTCTCGGACGAGAACACGACGCCGTGCCACAGCTTCACATAGCCGCAGGTGCAGATCAGGACGCGCCCGTTCAGCCACTCGACCAAAGCTGCGCAGAGCAGGACGCACAGGGTCAGAAGGTAAGGAAGCCACCGCATTGCGGGAGTAAACCGCCGCAGGCACCCGGCGTCCACCCCATTTTGCACCCGGGGTGCGTTGCCGTCTTGCCCTTGCTTCTTGCGCAATTACGCCGGGGCCCGGGGCAGATCCCCGCCCGGCACCCCCGCCCGGCCCAAGGCGCCCGGCGCAAGGCAACCGGCCAGACGCCCATGCGACGCCGCTACGGCGCGGCAAACACCCCGCGCTCGATCTGGTCCTGCTCGATGCTTTCAAACAGGGCGCGGAAATTGCCCTCGCCAAAGCCGTCATCACCCTTGCGCTGGATGAATTCAAAGAAGATCGGCCCGACGACCGTGCGCGAGAAGACCTGCAGCAGGATCCGCGTCTCGCCACCGTTCACCACCCCTTCGCCGTCGATCAGGATGCCGTGCCGCGCCAGCCGGTCGATGGGTTCGGCGTGGCCCGCCACCCGGGTCTGCGACAGCGCGTAATAGGCCATCGGCGGCTTGGGCATGAACTTGACCCCGCGCGCCGCGATCTCGTCGGTCGCAGCATAAAGGTCATCCGTCCCGACCGCGATGTGCTGGATGCCCTCGCCCTTGTAGCGCTTGAGGTATTCGACAATCTGCCCGGTCTCGCCCCGGTCTTCGTTGATCGGGATCCGGATCCGCCCGCAGGCCGAGGTCAGGGCACGCGAATGCAACCCGGAAAACTTGCCCTCGATGTCGAAGAAGCGGATCTGCCGGAAGCCGAACAGCCGTTCATAGAAGTCGAACCAGGTGTCCATATTGCCCTTGTGGACATTGTGCGTCAGATGGTCGAGGTAGTGGAACCCGACGCCGGCCGGCTTGGGCGCGGCCACAAAGTCAAACTCCGCATAGGGGTTGGCGCCCGGCCCGTAGACATCCGTGAAATAGATCAGCGACCCGCCAATGCCGACAATCGCCGGCCAGTCCACCGCCTTCGCCCCTTCGAAGGGCACGGCACCCAAGGCCACCGCATGGGCAAAGGCCTGCGCCGCATCGACCACCCGCCACGCCATCGACGGCGCACAGGGCCCGTGCAGGTCGACGAAAGCGCGGGCATGGCTGCCGGGTTCATCGTTCAGCACATAGGTGATGTCGCCCTGCCGCCACAGCTCCACCGCCTTGGTCTTGTGATGGGCGGTCCGCGTGAACCCCATGCGGGCGAACAGATCGCGCAGGCTTTGCGGATCGGGATGGGCGAATTCGACGAACTCGAACCCATCGGTCCCGGCCGGGTTCTCGGCACTGATGACGGCACGCGGGGCGGAATGCGGAAACGGTCCCATGAAGGCTCCTTTGACTGACAACTACAGAATACCGCCAAACTGGCGTCAAAAGGTCGCATCCTGCGCTGGATTTGCCAGAAACCTCGCGTAATACTCGCATGCAATCCGGAGAACACGCGCATGTCTCGCATCCTTGATCCCATCGATTCGCAGCTTCTGGCCGCGCTGCAGGCCAAGGGTGACCTGACGGCACAGGATTTGGGGGAAAGGCTCAACCTCTCGGCCAGCCAAGCCGCCCGCCGCCGCCAAAGGCTGGAGGCCGAGGGTCTGATCCTGGGCTATGCCGCCCGCCTCGACCCCACCCGGCTGGGCCTGACCGTGCAGGCCTTCGTGCAGGTCCAGATGGCGCGGCACGCCCCCGACACCGCCCGCAGCTTCACCCGCTTGATCGCCACCCTGCCCGAGGTGGTGGCCTCCTGGACCCTGACCGGCGAGGCGGATTATCTGCTGCGCGTCTGGTGCGCCGATCTGCCCGCGCTGAACCGTCTGATCCAGCACCAGCTTCTGGCGCATCCCTCTGTCGGGCGGGTGCAAAGCCAGATCGTGATGGAACAGATGAAACCAGACAGCGGCCTGCCGCTGTAACGTCCCACCTTGCGTCAAACCGCCACCGCCCGACCCCGGGCTGCCGCAGGTTAAAGCCAGCTTGCGGCAAAAAGCGCAAACCCGTGTCAGCCGGCCCGCCCGGCCGCCCCGGGGGCCTTTGGCCCAATCGATCACAGCCCCAACCCTGGCCCTGCGCGCCAAGGTCCTGCTTGGAAGACGGATATGCAAACCCACATCCCGCAGCCCGGGCCGCCCCGCCTTTCCTGCCCCCGTCCCATGGACTTTGCCGCAGCACAACGGGACGCCGCCCGCGCCTGTCACACCCCCGTTGCAGACTCCGCCTATCACACCTGCGAGACTTGCGCTGAAACGCGACGGAAAACCAAGGCTTGCGCGTTAACGTTGCAACGGCACGCAAATGCGGGCTGGCCGCCCGCACGGCAGCCGCCGACAGGAGTGGGACAGATGACGATGCACATTCCAGACTTCGCGCCGCAAGACCTTCTGGTCTCCAGCTTCCTGCCCGCCGAGGCGATGGTCCCGCCGCCGCTGCCCGCCCCGGTGGCGCGGCATTTTCCGGTGCTGTTCCTGTCAGACCTGCATCTGGGCTCACGCGCTTGTCGGGATCAAGACCTGCTGTCCTTCCTGCAGGGCCATACCGCCGATGTGATCTATCTGGTGGGCGATATCATCGACACCTGGCTGCCCTTGGGCGCGCATTGGACGGCGGCGCAGCATCAGGTGCTGGCCATCCTGCTGGACCGCGCCCGCCGCGGCACCCGCCTGATCTACACGCCCGGCAATCACGACGCCTTCTTCCGCCGCTTCATCGGCCAGCCCCTTCTGGGGATCGAAGTGGTCGACCGCATCATCCACCAGACTGCTACGGGCCAGCGCTACCTTGTGGTGCATGGCGACGAGGGCGATATCTTCGAGACCCATTTCCCGATCCTGTCCCGCCTCTCGGCCCGGATCGACAGCGGCGTGCGCGGCATGATCGCCCTGATCAACCGCCAAAGGGCCAAATTGGGCTGGAAGGAATGGGCCCTGATCGACCGCTTGGTCAAAGGCTTCAACGATGCCGTGCGCGCCTGCGACGCCTTCGAAGAGCGTTTGGCCGAGGTTGCCCGGCAAAGCGGTGCCGATGGCATCATCTGCGGTCACTTCCACAAACCGGCGCTGAACCAGGATCACGGCGTGGCTTATGCCAACTGCGGCGACTGGGTGGAAAACGCCACGGCGCTGGTGGAAACCGCTGCCGGACGGCTGCTTCTGATCGACTGGGCGCAGCATGGGGTGGAAATGGCCGCGCCAGACGTGCATATGGGGTTCCGGAAGGTTGCTTCCCACGCATGAAGCACCTTGATTGACCTTGCACGGATGACAGGCATGGGCCTTGCCCTTCTCGTTTTCGCCATGGCGTGCCTTGTCCTGCAATGGGCGGGCATTGGTCTGGCGCTGACCGCTCTGTGGCGCAAACCGGGGCGCGGGCTGCAGCCCCTGCCGCCGGTCACCGTGCTGCGCCCGGTCTGCGGTCTGGAAAACTTTCTTGAGGAAACGCTGGAGACCACCTTCCGCGCCGATTACCCGGTGTTCGAGCTGATTTTCTGCGCCGATGATCCCGCCGACCCGGCGGTGGCCCTGCTGCACGGCCTGATCGCGAAATACCCCGGTGTCCGCGCTCGGATCCTGACCGGTCAGGACAAGGTCTCGGGCAATCCCAAGCTCAACAACCTCGTGAAGGGCTGGCAAGCGGCCAGATACGATCACATCCTGATGTCGGACAGCAATGTCCTGCTGCCGCCCGATTACCTGCGCCGCTGCATGGCCGAGTTCACGCCCGACACTGGCCTTGTCTCTTCGCCGCCGATCGGCATCCGGCCTGACGGCTTTGCCGCCCATCTGGAATGCGCCTTCCTCAACACCTATCAGGCGAAATGGCAGATGGCCTCTGCCGCCCTTGGCAATTCCTACGCCCAAGGCAAGATGCTGTTCTGGGACCGCCGCGTGCTGGAGGCGGCAGGCGGCATCGCCATCCTTGGCCGCGAGATGGCCGAGGATGTCGCCTCCACCAAGACCGTCCGCGCGGCGGGCAAGGTGGTGCGCCTGCCGGGGCGCTTCTTCGAACAGCCCATCGGCGCGCGCAAGGGTCAGGTGGTCTGGAACCGTCAGGTCCGCTGGGCCAAGGTCCGCCGCCTTGGCTTTCCCATGTTGTTCCTGCCCGAACTCCTGGCCGGCGCCGCCCTGCCCCTTCTTGCACTCGCAGCCTCGGATCAGCCGCTTTGGACGCTGCCCGCTTTCGGCATCCTGTGGTTCGCCCCCGAATACGGCCTGGCTGTCGCAGGCAACTGGCCCCGGACCCCGACCGATATCGCCGCTTGGCTGGCGCGGGATGCCCTGTTGCCGGTGCTGTGGTGCGCCGCATGGCGCGGCAATTCCTTTGAATGGCGCGGCAATGCCATGGCTGTGTCCGACGTGACCGCGAAAGATGTCAAATCCAAATGACTCAGGACGCCGTCCTCGCCCTGATGCAAAATCATGGTCTCTGGATCGTCGGCCCGATGGCCGTGATCGAGGGGCCCATCGTCACCGTCATTGCAGCCTATCTGGCCAAACTGGGCTACATGACCCTGCTGGGCGTCTATCTGGTCTGCGTTGTGGGCGACCTGATCGGCGACGGCATGTACTACTGGATCGGCCGCGCCGGCCCCGCCATCCTGCCTGACCGCTGGCTGGCCAAACTCGGCATGACCGAGGCCCGGCAACTGGCGCTGGAAGGCGAGTTTGCCAAGCGCGGCCCACGCATCCTGCTGTTTGGCAAATGGACCCATTCGGCTGGCCTGCCCATCATGCTGGCCTCTGGCGCGGCCCGGATGGGTTTTGTCAAATACATGTGGTGGAACCTTCTGGGCACCATCCCCAAGACCGCCGTTTTCACCCTGATCGGCTGGTTCATCGGCTCGGCCTATGCCGCCATCGACACCTGGATCTGGCGCGCCTCGCTGGGGGCCATCGTGATCGGCGCCATCCTGATCTTCCTCCTCTGGCAGCGGAGACGCGCATGAGACTGACCTGCGTCATCCCCGCCTACAACGAAGAGGCCCGCATTGGCGCGGTGCTGCAGGCCGTCCTCGGCCACCCGCAGATCGACGAGGTTCTGGTTGTCGATGATGGCAGTTCCGACGCCACCTCTGCCGTCGTGCGGCGCTTCCCGCAAGCCCGCCTGATCACCCTGGCCCGGAACGGCGGCAAGACCGCAGCCCTGGCCCGCGGCTTTGCCGAAACCCGGTCCGAGATCATCCTGTTGATCGACGCCGACCTGACCGGCCTGTCGCCCGCCCACCTGTCCGCCCTGATCGCGCCGGTCAAATCCGGCCGCGCCGCCATGTCGATCTCGCTGCGCGACAACGCCCCCTTCCTGTGGCGCTGGATCGGGCTCGACTACATCTCGGGCGAACGCGCCTTGCGCCGCGATCTGCTGGATGGGCAAGACGAGGCCCTGCGCCGCCTGCCGAAATTCGGGTTCGAGGTGTTCCTGAACTCCCTGATCCTGACCCGGAAAGCCCCTCTGGCCGTCGTCCGCCTGCCCGGCGTGAAAAGCCCGGTGAAATCGGCCAAATACGGGCTTTGGACCGGCGTCAAAGGCGACATCGGCATGATGCGCGACCTGTTGCGCGCCGTACCACCGCTTGGCCTTCTCAACCAGATCCTGACCATGCGCCGCCTGCGGGTCTGATGTTCGAATTTGTTCGCTTTCACTATTAACGAACATTCTCGCACCTCATCCTTGACCCGTTCCGCCCGCCGCCTCTATCTCAACGACAAATGAGGACGCGCATGGACCAGATCACCGACCTTTTCATCATCGGCGGCGGCATCAACGGCTGCGCCATCGCGCGCGACGCCGCAGGCCGGGGCCTGAGCGTGACATTGGCCGAACAGGCCGACCTGGCCTCGGCCACGTCCTCGGCCTCGACCAAGCTCTTTCACGGCGGCCTGCGCTATCTGGAATACTTCGAATTCCGCCTGGTCCGCGAGGCGCTTGAGGAACGCGAGACGCTTCTGGCCGCCATGCCCCACATCTCCTGGCCGATGCGCTTCGTGCTGCCCCTCTCGCCCGAGATGCGCTTTGACGCCACCACCCCCACCTCGCGCCTGCTGGGCACCGTCCTGCCCTGGCTGAAAGGCCGCCGCCCCGACTGGCTGATCCGTCTGGGCCTGTTCCTGTATGACCACCTTGGCGGCCGCAAAGTCCTGCCCGGCACCCGCAAGCTGGACCTGACCCAGGACGCTGCCGGCCCCCCGCTGAAGCCGCACTACCTCAAGGCCTATGAATATTCCGACTGCTGGGTCGAGGATTCCCGCCTCGTCGCCCTCACCGCCCGTGACGCCGCGCAGCGCGGTGCCCGGATCCTGACCCAGACCCGCGTCACCCATGCCGCCCGCCAAGGCGAGGCGTGGCAGATCACGACCGAGGATGCCAAGGGCCGCCAAACCCACCGCGCCCGCGCCGTGGTCAACGCCGCCGGCCCCTTCGTCTCGGCTGTGATGAAGGATGTGCTGCCCACCACCTCCACCGAAGGCGTCCGCCTCGTGCGCGGCTCGCACATCGTCACCCGCAAACTCTACGATCACGACCGCTGCTATTTCTTCCAGGGTGCCGATGGCCGCATCATCTTCGCCATCCCCTATGAGCGCGACTTCACCCTGATCGGCACCACAGATGCCGACCACAAGGGCGCCCCCGGCGAGGTCAGGATCACCGAGGCCGAACGCGACTATCTGCTCGCCTTCGCCAACCAGTATTTCCGCCAACCCGTCAGCGCCGCCGACATCGTCTGGACCTATTCCGGCGTCCGCCCGCTCTATGCCGATGGTGCCAAATCGGCCACCGCCGCAACCCGTGACTACGTCCTGTCGCTCGACCCTGCGTCCAGCGGCGCGAACACGCTGCCGATCCTCAACATCTTCGGCGGCAAGATCACCACCCACCGCCGTCTGGCCGAACACGCGCTGGACAAACTGCGCCCCTTCTTTCCGGCGATGCGACCCGCCTGGACCGCCCGTGCCCCCTTGCCGGGCGGCGACTTCCCGCTGGACGACAAGGCCAGCCTGCAAGCCAAACTGCGCGCCCAACACCCCTACCTGCGCCCGCCCTGCGCCGAGCGCATGATCAAGGCCTATGGAACCGACGCCTTCCTGATCCTCGGCCAAAGCACCACCGCCGAGGCCCTGGGCCAAGACTTTGGCGCCACGCTGACCGAAGCCGAGGTCCGCTGGCTGATGACCCACGAATTCGCCCGCCACGCAAACGACGTGATCTGGCGCCGCAGCAAACTGGGTCTGCGCATGACGCCGGAAGAGGTCGAGACGCTGGAAACCTGGATGCAAGCCAACCCCGTGTGAGCCGGTGTCTGCCCCCCCAGCCGCCCGTAGGGTGGGGTTAAACCCCACCCTACCCCAACCGCCGCCTTCCGCGCCGATGCGACATGGACACCGGGGCCGATCAGAGGGCCTTCCGGCTCAACGACCTCCGGCCCCTTGGTGAACGGCGCAAGCCGCAGAGCAAAAGGCGCCGTGCAAGGCACCAAGGGGTGCGCGCCGATTGACCACGCGACCAAGCCCTTAACAAATCCCTAACACCACACTACATTCCCCCACCAAATCAACCCCTTACCCCAGATTGCACGCGTGCAATCTCACGCCTTCACCCGTGCTCCCTTCGGATCATACAAAGCCTCGAACGTCGCCCGACAAGGCACCCGCTCCGAGGCCACCTCCAGCTCCCAGACCCCCTCGGCCAGCCAAGCCGCATCCACCCCCGGCCGCCTCACATAGCCAAGCCCGATCGGCCTGCCCACCCAATGCCCGAACCCGCCCGAGGACAGCCAGCCGACCCGCTCGCCATTCCGGTAGATCGTCTCACGCCCCAGCAGGATCACCGAGGGATCATCCACCACAAAGGTCGCCAGCCGCTTCTTCACGCCGCCGTCCATCTGCGCCGCCAAAGCCTCGCGCCCCTTGAAGGGCACGCTGGATTTCATCTTCACCGCCCAAGCCAGCCCCGCCTCCACCGGCGTATGATCCGGCCCGATGTCGGCCCCCCAAGCCCGGTAGCCCTTCTCCAGCCGCAGCGTCTCGATCGCCCGGTAGCCGGCATTGACCAGCCCCAGATCCGCCCCGGCAGCCATCAGCGCCTCATAGACCGTCACGGCCATCTCGGTGGGCAGATGCAGTTCCCAGCCGAGTTCGCCAACATAGGTCACCCGCAGCGCCAGAACCGGGCAGCTTGCCACCGAAATCCGCTGCGCCCGGCCAAACGGGAACCCCTCGTTCGACAGATCATCCGGGCAGACCCGCGCCAGAACCTCCCGCGCTTTCGGCCCCATCAGGGACAAAACGGCAAAGCCCGAGGTCACGTCGACCAGCTGGCACTCCCCGCAGAGGTGCTTCGAAATCCAGTGGAAGTCATGCGTGGCAAAGCCGGTGCCGGTGGTGATGTAGAACTCCTCCTCCCCCACCCGCGCCACGGTGACATCCGCCTCGATGCCGCCCCGGTCGTTCAACATCTGGGTATAGGTCAGCGAGCCCACCGCCCGATCCACATTCCCCGCCGCAATCCAGTTCAAAGCCTTCGCCGCATCCGGCCCCTTCAGCGTGAACTTGGCAAAACTGCTCTGGTCGATCAGCACCGCCGCCTCCCGCGCCGCCTTGTGCTCGCGCGCCACGGCATCAAACCAGCCGGGCCGCTGGTAGGAATAGCGGTCGACCGGCTCCTCGCCTGGCCCTGCAAACCAGTTCGGCCGCTCCCACCCCAGCTTCTCGCCGAAGCAGGCCCCCGCCGCCTTCAGATGCGCATACAGGGGAGACCGACGGGTCGGCCGCGCCGACGTCATCTCCTCGGACGGCCAAGCGATGGTGTAATGTTTGCCATAAGCCTCCACCGTCCGCGCCCGCACCCAATCGACACTCCGATGCACGGCCCCAAAGCGTCGGATATCGACAGGCCAAAGGTCATAGGGCGCCTCGCCCTTGGCCACCCACTCCGCCAGTGCCATGCCAGCGCCACCGCCCGAGGCGATGCCAAAGGCATTGAACCCTGCCCCGATGAAGCAATTCGCCAGCTCCGGCGCCTCGCCGAGGATGAAATTCCCATCCGGCGTGAAGCTTTCCGGCCCGTTCAGCAGTTGCTTGACGCCAGCCGTCGCCAAAGCCGGCACCCGGGCAATCGCGTTGTCCATGAACTGCTCGTAATGGTCCCAGTCCGGCGTCAGCGTCTCGAAATGGAAGCCCGCAGGAATGCCGCCTTTGGCCCAAAGCTTCGGGTTCGGCTCATAGCCGCCCCAGACCAGCCCACCGACATCCTCTTTCCAGTAGGTCAGCCGATCCGGATCGCGCAAAGTCGGCAGACCCGGCGTCACCCCCGCAATCCGCTCTGTGATCATGTACTGATGCTCGACCGAGACCAAGGGCACGTTCACCCCCACCGTCGCCGCCAGATCCCGCGTCCACTGTCCGGCGCAAATTACCACCTTCTCGCACTCAATCGTGCCGAACGGCGTCTCCACCCCGCGAATCCGCCCCGCGTCCACGATGATCCGCGTCACCGGCGTGTCTTCAAATATCTTCACCCCCGCCATCCGCGCCCCCCGGGCAAGGGATTGGGTAATGTCCGACGGATTGGCCTGCCCATCGGTCGGCAAATAGGCCGCCCCCACAAGGTCATCAATCGTCATCAGCGGCCACAGATCCTGCGCCTCCTGCGGCGTCAGCAGATGCATCTCCAGCCCGAAGGAATGCGCGGTGGTCGCCTGCCGCTTCACCTCCGTCCAGCGCTCGGCATTGCAGGCCAGCCGCAAGCCGCCGTTCATCTTCCACCCGGTCTGAAGCCCTGTCTCCGCCTCCAGCCGTTTGTACAAATCGACCGAGTACCCCAGCAACTGCGTGATATTGGCCGAGGTGCGCAACTGCCCTACCAGCCCCGCCGCGTGGAACGTCGTGCCAGAGGTCAGCTTCTTGCGCTCCAGCAGAACCGTATCGGTCCACCCCAGCTTGCCAAGGTGATAGGCAGTCGAGCAGCCTACGATGCCGCCGCCGATGACAATGGCTTTTGCAGTGGTGGGTAGGTCCATGATATCCTCAAACGGTTCCGAAGGCGTCCAGCGCCGAACGATAGGTTGTCAAGTTGGCCGCCGTATAAGCGGCATAGTCGAAGTCGAGGTCCGAGTGGATTTCCGAAACCATCGACCACATGGTTTCCCGCAACGCCGCCGCCGCCTTCATCGCCAGATAGCGCCGCCAAAGCCCCTGATCCAGCGCCCCGTAATAGCGCTGCAACATCCGCCGCTCTTGCGCGTCCGACAGTCCGTTGTTGGCCGCCAAACCCCCAAGGTCGAACAAGGGCGAGCCCCAGCCCGCATAATCCCAATCGACCAGCCACATCCGGCTGCCATCATGCAGGAAGTTGGCCGGCAGCAGGTCGTTATGGCCAAACACCATCTCGATCGGCCCGACCGCCCGCTCCAAGACCGCAGCCTCGGCCAACAACGCCGGCACCGCGTCCAGATGCGAGGATCGCCCCTCACGCAGCGTCTGGGCATAGTCGCGGATCACATGAAACACCCAGAAGGTCAGCGAGGCGCCGCGCAGGTACTTCGGCATCTCGCGGTGCACGCGGATCACCAGATCCAAAGCCTGATCCAGCACCGCATCCTGCCGCAGATCGGCCGCCCCCATCGTGCGCCCCGCAATGAAGTCGATCACAAGCACCCCCGGCTCGTGGTGCAGCACGGCAGGCGACACCCCCGCCTCAAACGCTGCCCGGCTGGCTGCAACCTCGTTAAACCGCAGGATCTGATGCACCGGAATATCATCGCCAATCCGCACCACAGCCCGCCGCGGCCCGTCCTGAACCACGAAATTGACATTGGTGATCCCGCCCCCCAAAGGCTCTGCCTGCACCGGCCCGACCCAGCACGTCAGCCCCTTGACCTTCTCCAGCGGCGTCATGGTTCCCCCCCAACTTGCCCACATCTGGCGACCCCGCCCCCCCAAAGTCAACGCCCCTTCCCCCTTTCACCTTGGCAGAAATATCCTCGGTGGAGGTCCGGCAGGAGGGGCGAGCCCCTCCTCCGGGCGGGGGGTGCGGGGGGCAGCCGCCCCCCGCTGCCACCTCAACTGATCAAGCCGCACTCCGAAAAATGCCTTGGAAAGAAGGCCGCCGCACAGGTGTGCACCGTCGCCTGCCCCTCTTTGATCGTATAGGGCGGGCTCATCGTCATCATGTCGAGCCAGACGCCTTCCGTCGTCACCCGGATCACCCGCGCCACCCGGGCCGGATCGCCGGAATAGCCGCCCTCAGCCAAAAGCCGGGCGCAGATATCCTCCAGCCGCTGATTGTAGGCATCGTCGTTTGATCCGCACTGCGCCTGATACAGGGGCCGGCTCTGGGCCTCGCCCCAGAACGAACACCAGGCCGACAGCCGCGCCGGGGTGCAGATCCTGGGGTTGAAATCCGCCTGCAGCAGCGCCTCCAGTTGCGCCGCAGGGGCCTCGCCCGCCGCCTCAAGATAGGACAGCCAGTTCAACCGATACTCCTCGGCCAGATAGGCCAGGGTTTCGGACAGCAGCTTCTCCTTGGTCTCGAAGTGGAAGTTCACCAGCCCGTGCGACAGCCCTGCCGTGCGGGCCACTTCCGTCAGCGTGGTGCGGGCATATCCGCGCAGGGCCAGCGTCTCGATGGTGGATTCGATCAACTGGGCGCGGCGGGTTTCCCGGCTCATCTTGCGCGGCGGAAGATCGGGTGCGGTTTGAACGTCAGTCATGGGCCCTCCGGGGGATCAGCCTAGCGTTATCCAAACTTCCGCCGTGGAAACAGCGGAATTTCGGGCCACAAACTGCCGAATTGAATTCTGATTGACAAGCCAGTCAAAATCTTGCGACCTTTCGCCTCAGGGAGAACTGCCATGACCGATCTGCCGCACCGCAACCTGACCAAATCCAACGCCCAATTCCAGAAGGCCGTCAAACGTCTGCCCTTGGGGGTCTCCTCGACCTTCCGCTATTGGGGCGACGACCGCACGATTTATGTCAGCCACGGCAAAGGCGGCCGCACCTTCGACATCGACGGCAACGCTTATGTCGACTACCGCCTCGGCTACGGCCCCGCCATCCTCGGCTATGCCGACGACCGCGTCGATGCTGCAGCGGTGCGCGGCATGCAGGTCGGCGGTGTCTTCGCCCTTTCCACTGAGCGTGAACTGATCGTCGCCGACCGCGTGGCCTCGATGGTCCCCGCCGCCGAACTCGTCCGCTTTTCCAACTCGGGAACCGAGGCCGTCATGGCCGCCCTCCGCCTCGCCCGCGCCTATACGGGCCGCGAATCCTATCTGCTGGTCGAAGGCGGCTACCACGGCCTCTTCGACGCCGCGATGTGGCAGGCGAATATGGAGGATTGGGACCTCGGCTCCAACACCGACCCCGAGGTGATCCCCTACGGCAAGGGCATCCCGAACACCGTCAAGCAACTGGTCCACCTTGTACCGATGAACCAGCTGCAACGCCTTGAAGACACGTTCAAAAAGCACGGCGACACCCTCGCCGCCATGCTGATTGAGCCGATCCAGGGCAACTGCTGCGGTATCATGGCTTCGGTCGAATACGTCCAACTCGCCCGCAAACTCTGCGACCAATACGGCGTCCTGCTGATCATCGACGAGGTCAAATCCGGCTTCCGGGTCGGCAAGGGCGGCATCCAAGGCATCATGGGCGTAAAACCCGACCTCACCACCTTCGCCAAGGCCGTCGCCAACGGCTACCCGATCTCGCTGATCGCGGGCCGCGAGGACGTCATGCGCCTGTTCCGCTATGGCGGCGCGTCCCACGGCGGCACCTACACCGCCCATTCCGTCAGTCTGGCGGCAGCCGAGGAATGCCTGCGCATTCTGGACGAGACCCCTGCCTTGGAAACCCTCGCCAACTACGGCACGCGTCTGATGGAGGGCATCTCGGTGATCCTCAATGCCCGCAACATCGTGCATTCCTATACCGGCCATCCCTCGATGTTCGGCCTGTTCTTCGCCGAAAAAGCCCCCGACAACTACCGCGACTGGAAAACCTCGGACTACACCTTCTACGACACGATGGCCCACCACCTGCATGACCTTGGCGTCATCGTCGAACCCGACAGCCGCGAGCCGTGGTTCATGTGCGAGGCCCACGGCCTTGACCCCAGCTACCTCACCGACACCTTGAAAGCCGTGGAAACCGCCGTCGACCTGACGTTGGAACAACTGGCATGACCCTCACTTACGACGCCCTGATCATCGGCGCCGGTCACAACGGCCTCGTCTGCGCCTGCTACCTCGCCCGCGCCGGCCTGAAGGTGCTGGTCGTCGAGAAGAACGACTGGATCGGCGGCGCCGCCGTCAGCCGCGAACTCTACCCCGGCTTCACCTATTCCAACTGCTCCTACGTCAGCAGCCTCTTCCGGCCCGAGATCATGCGCGATCTCGAACTCCCAAAACACGGCTTGCAAATCCTGCCCTACGAAGGCGGCGCAGTCTTCACGGAAGGCGGCGGCTACCTCGGCATGTTCCGCGACCACGACGCCAACCGCCGCGAATTCGCCCGCCATTCGGCCCGCGATGCCGAGGCCTACGACCTCTACTCCCGCGACATCCAGCGCTACTGCCGCTTCATCCGCCCGATGCTGCTGCGCACCCCGCCCGATCCCTCGTCTTTCCGTCCCCGCGACATCATGGAACTCCTTTGGCTTGGGCGTCAAATCGGCGCGCTCTCCGAACAGCAACGTGCCGAGATGGTCCGCTTCTGGACAATGTCGATCTCGGACTTCCTCGATGAATACTTCGAAAACCCGGTGATCAAAGGCTACCTCGCCGTCTCCGCCATCATCGGCACCGCCCTCGGCCCGATGAGCCCCGGCAGCGCTTACGTCCTCCTGCACCACTACATGGGCGACGTTGACGGCAACGTCGGCGCCTGGGGCTTTGCCCGGGGCGGCATGGGGTCGATCACCAAGGCCCTCACGGCCTCCCTCCGCGCTGCCGGAGGCGAGGTGCGCACCGAAGCCCCCGTCTCCGAAATCCTCGTGAAAGGTGGCCGCACCACCGGCGTCGTCCTCACCAGCGGAGAAGAAATCCAAGCCACCCGTGTCATCTCCAACATGGACGCCAAGCGCACCTTCCTGAAGACGGTCAAGGAATACGACCTGCCGCCCGACTTCGTGGCCTCGGTCAAGAAGTTCAAGACGCGGGGAAGCTCCGCCAAACTCAACATCGCCCTCGACGCCGCCCCCGTCTTCCCGGCCCTGCCGGAAGGTGCGCCGAACATCAAAGGCGACCTCCACTTCACCGACTCCATCGCCCGGATGGAGCGCGGCTATGACGACTGGAAATCCGGCCACTTCTCCCGCGATCCGTTCCAGGATTGCATGATCCCCACCATGATCGACCCGACGATGGTGCCGACCGGCAAGCACTTCATGTCCTGCTTCGTCCAATACGCCCCGCCCAAGATCGAGGGGCGCGACTGGACCGATGCCGACCGGGACAGCTTGCGCGACACCTGCCTCAACCAAATCGAAACCTACGCGCCTGGCTTCAAAAACAGAGTGTTGCATGTCGAAGTTCGCACACCACGTGAACTGGAAGCCGAGGTCGGCCTGACCGAGGGCAACATCTTCCAAGGCGAACTGACCTTCGACCAGCTTCTGTTCAACCGCCCCGTCCCAGGCTACGCCCAATACAAATCCCCCATCAAGAACCTCTGGATGTGCGGGTCCGCCACCCATCCCGGCGGCGGCGTCATGGGTGCCCCCGGCCGCAATGCTGCCGCCGAAATCCTGCTGGATGCCAAGATCCCCGGAGGGATGAGCGATGCCTATGCCGTCCTCTGACATCGTCGTCATAGGCGCCGGCCCCAACGGCCTCGCCTGCGCCACTCGCCTCGCTCAACGGGGCGCCAAGGTCACCCTCCTCGACGCGCTGCCGACGTCCGGAGGCGGCGCCGCCCCCCGCGAATTCGCCCCCGGCTTCACCACCTCGCTCGCCCACCTGACCCGAGGCATCGATGCCCGCGTCATCAAAGGCATGAACCTCGAACGCCACGGGTTAAGCTTCCAAACCCTGCAAACCACCCTCCTCGGCCCCGATCCCATAACCCTATCCCGTGGCAAGACCTCCTCGCAAGACGCTGAATACGCTAGACTTCACGACCGCCTGACGCACTTCGCCCGCGTCCTCGCCCCCTTCCGCGCCCTGCCACCGCCGCGCTTTGGAAAAGGCAACGACTGGCTCACCCTCGCCCGCCTCGGCCTCGGCATCCGCGCCTTGGGTAAGACCGAGTTCCGCGAACTGCTGCGGATGCTTCTTATCAACGCCGCAGATGTTGCCGAGGACGACCTCACCGACCCTCGCCTGCAAGGCTACCTCGCTTTCGAAGCCACTTTAGGCGCATGGCTCGGCCCAAGGTCGCCCAACTCCCTGATCCTGCTGCTCAATCACCTCGCCATCGGCCCCGACCCGCTGGCCCCGAAAGGTGGGATGCAAGCCGTGGCAGAAGCCATGACAAAAGCCGCCGAGGCCGCCGGGGTCTCGATCCGCCAGAACGCCAAAGTCACCCGCATCCTGACCGAGGGCGACCGCGCCACAGGCGTTCAGCTTGCCACCGGAGAGGCGCTGATCGCCCGATCCGTCGTCTCCACCCTGCACCCCGGCCTGACCCTGCGTGACCTGATCGGTCCCCGGGCCCTCGATGCCGGACTCTACACGCGCTCCGGGCATATCCACAGCCGCGGTGGCACCGCCCGTTTAACTCTCGCCCTCAAGGCCTTGCCAAAGTTCGACAATCCCGAAAACCGTCTGATCATCGCGCCTTCCGTCAACGCTGTGGAAAACGCCTTCAACCCGGTGAAATACGGCCAGGTCCCCGAGGCCCCGGTGCTGGAGGCCTATATTCCCAGCACCCTCGACCCGCGCCCCGATGGACACCATATCCTGACAGCAAACGTCCAGTTCGCCCCCCATGCGCCCGAAAACCCCGATGCCGCCCGGGCGCAGATGCTGGAAAACACGCTCAACGTGCTGGAGGCCCATATCCCCGGCCTCCGCACCCTGATCCTGCATCAGGAATTGCTGATGCCGCAGGACGTGACCCGCCTTTATGGCAACCCCGGCGGCAACTGGCATCATGCGGAGCTGGCGGTGGAGCAGATGCTGTTCCTGCGGCCCTTGCGTGACCTGTCGCAGTACCGCACGCCCATCGACGGGCTGTGGCTGGCTGGAGCCGGCAGCCATCCGGGTGGCGGCATCACGGGTGCGGCCGGTTGGAACGCCGCCCTGGCGATGGAGGCGACATGACCCAGCGCTTTGACCTGACGCCCTTGCTGCCAACCGCCTTTGCGCCCCGCACGGACCCCCTGAACAAACTCATGCGGTTTGGCGCTTGGGCGGGGTATCGGACGGCGCTGTGCTATGGCGATACCGAGATGGAATACGCCGCCATCCGCAACACGGCGATGCTCTATGACCTGTGTCCGATGACGAAATACCGGATCAGTGGAGTTGAGGCGGAGGATTATCTTCAGCGTCTTATGCTGCGGAATGTCAGGAAACATTCGGTTGGCGGGGTGCAATACTCGATTTGGTGCGATGATGCGGGCAAGGTGCTGGACGATGGCACCCT
>NZ_CBBQHX010000039.1:0-38419 GCF_964946895.1 Stagnihabitans sp.
GCGCGAGGCAAGTTCGATATGTGACCCGGCCCCACGCGATGTCAGGCAGCGTTCCAGATTTGTCGCTTGTCGCGGACACGGAACTGACCGACGGCATCGGCCACACGTTCGGCCTCTTCCTCCATGCTGTGGGCGGCGGCGTTGCTTTCCTCGACCATGGCGGCGTTGCGTTGCGTGGTTTCGGCCATCTCGGTGATCGCGGAGTTGATGTGCCGCAGGTTCACGCTTTGCGTGGCGCTGGATTCGGTGATCTTGGCCGCCACACCGGAGGTTTCGCCGACCTGCGTCATGATCGCCGCCAGTGCCTTGCCCACGTCGTTGACCATTCGGACCCCCTTGGACACTTGCGTTTCGCTGGTCTTGATCAGTGCCTTGATCTGTTCGGCGGCCTCTGCCGAGCTTTGCGCCAGCGACCGCACCTCGTTGGCCACAACGGCAAAGCCCCGGCCATGTTCGCCGACACGTGCCGCCTCGACCCCGGCATTCAGCGCCAGAAGGTTGGTCTGAAACGCAATGTCGTCGATGATGCCGATGATCTTGGCAATCTCGCCAGAGCTTTTCTCGATCTCGTCCATCGCCGAGATGGCTTGCTGCACGACCTCGCCACCGCCTTGCGCCGCACTGTGGGTGCGACTGACCGAAGTGTTGAGGTCCTTCATAACGTTGGTCGTCGCCGAGATTGCGCCTGTCAGTTCATCCATCGCGGCAGCGCTTTCCTCAAGGCTGGCGGCCTGCTGTTCGGTGCGGCGCGCCAGATCGTCGGACGCGGCCCGGATTTCGGACGCGGTCGAGGCGATCTGGCTTGACCCGTCCAGAATCTGCCGGAACGTGTCGGACAGACTTTCGAAAGCACTGCGAAAGTCGCCTTCGATCTTGGAATATTCTGGGGGCAGCGGCGAGATGATGCCGGTCAGGTCACCGGCCGACATGCCGCCCAGCACCCGTCCGATCTGGTCAAGCACGGCAACGCGCTTTTCCTTGTCGACCTCGAAGATCCGCGAGACGGACAGGTCCATATCCAGCAGCGCCACCTTGACGAGCGTGCTGATCATCCGCGCTTCGCGCTGACGGCGGGGGGACAGACGTCCCAATCCGTCGGTCAGGATGGCGGTGATCATGTGTTCAAGGATGTTCGCATAGCCGCCGTTGTACCATTGCGGATCAAGGCCGATACGGGCGTGGATGTCGCCCACCCTCTGGGTTGCGGCATAATAGGTTTCGTTGATGCCTTTGGTGAACAGATCGCGCCAGTGTTTGGCTTGCGCGCGGCTTGCGCGTTCGACGGCGGCTTTGCTGGCAAAGTAGGTGGCCGTCTCGGGCGTCGAAGCCACATTCTCATAAAACTTCGCCAACGCTGTTTCCGCGAACTGGTCGAGGGTCTTGGCGATGGCTGAAAAATTTTCATCGTTTGGATTGATACGATAGAATTTCAGGCGCTTCTCAAGAGAAGCCGCTGCGCCGTCCTTGGCCATATGACGCTCCGTAATTGAACGATTCTGTGCCACATGCATAAATACAGGCGGTAAAGATCGATTTAACGGTGCAGATCTTAGCCGCGCGCCCCATGTTTCAGGATACGCGCCTTCTGGCGCTCCCAATCGCGCTTGGCCGAAGTCTCGCGTTTGTCGGCGTTCTTCTTGCCTTTGGCCACGCCCAGCTTCAGCTTCACAAAACCCCGGTCGTCGAAATACAGCTTCAGGGGCACGATCGTCATCCCCTCGCGGCCGACGGCATTCTTCAGCCGGCCCAATTCCTTGCGCGACACCAGCAGCTTGCGGCGGCGGCGTTCTTCATGGCCGAAGGTCTTGGCAGGCAGATATGGCGCGATGTAGCCGTTGATCAGCCACAACTCTCCGCCCTCGACCGAGGCATAGCTTTCGGCAATGTTCGAGCCACCTTGCCGCAGCGACTTCACCTCGGAGCCGAATAACATGATCCCGGCTTCCAGATCGGATTCGATGTGGTAGTCAAACCGCGCGCGGCGGTTTTCCGCGATGAGTTTTGAATTGGGGTCGGATTTCTCTACCATGATCGCTTGGAAATAGGCGAGGCGTGGCGGCAAGTCCAGACGCCAACTCCGGACGGGGAGGGCAAATGTTCGTACAGATCGCAGTGGGAAGCGGGCTGTTGTTGATCAACATCACCATGGCGGCCATCGCCGCGATGGTGCTGGAGGTGATTTTCGCCCGCGCGCACGGCTGGCTTTTGCGAGAACCGCACCGGCCCAAGCTGGTGGTGCTGGTGGCGGGCGTCTCTTTGTGGGTGTTGGGCGTGATCACGGCGGGCACCTGGGTCTGGGCGTTGGCCTATGACGCCCTGCATGTCTTTTCGACGCTGGATGACGCGGTCTATTTCAGTCTGGTCGCTTACACGACCCTCGGCCTGGGGGATGTGGTGCCTGCACCGGCGTGGCGTCTTCTGGCCGGGATGGAGGCGGCGAATGGCTTCCTGAACTTCGGCCTGCTGACCGCCCTGCTGATCGAGGCTTTGCGGCAAATCCGCATCAATCAAGTGGAACACAAGCGGCGGCACGACAGCCAGGCTGCGCCACGCTAGGCGGTCAGGTCGCCCCGGCATGGGCTAAAAGCCGAGCGGAGGGGCGGGCGGCTGGCACCGGGGGAAATGGGACGCCAGCCGGAATCTTGTGGCGGATCATCGGCGGTCACAGGCCCAGCCGGGCCGAGCGGCGGGTCAGGAAGGCACGCGCCTCGATCGAATCCATCCGGGGGAAGAAACTGTTGACCGGTGGACGACCCGCGCCGTCGATCACGCCCGGGCAGTGCAGCAGCACGCCAGAGTTGGCGAAGACGATTTCCTCATCGGCAAACAGGGGGGTGATCACCTCGACCTCGGCTTCAGGGAAGTGGCGGGTGATCAGGGCGTCGATGGTCATGGCAAAGGCGGGCAGCAGCACGAAGGGCGCGCCGTGGCAGGTTTCGTCGTCCAGCGTGTCTTTCAGGATGTGCTGGCCGGGCATCAGCAAGGTGTCGCTGCAGGCGTCATGGCAGCCACCGGGGATCAGGATCAGCGAGGTTTCCGGCTCGGGCCGCAGCGTGCGGCGATCGAGGCCAAGGATGCGCGACAAGCCGCCGTCCAGCGTCTGCACGGCATCGCCGATGCGCAGGCTGGCCACATCAGCCCAGCCGCTCGCGGTCTCCAGCAGGGTGCCGGCGACGAGGCCGGTGGTGACGGGCAGCGCCTGCGTCAGGCGGGGACGGGCGGCAACCTTGGTCAGGGCGGTGGTCAGCTTGGTGATGTCTTGCATGAACATGGTGAGTCCTCCGGGTGTGTGTTGCTTGATTAAGATCTGTGGCAGCCCCCGCTTCCATGTGCCCAATCAGCACCCGAATTTCGCCATTTTTTCGACGCGCCTGCGTCACGCCCATGTCATTGATGCGCATGGCGAAACGATCCGAGCGGAAAACCCGGTCGCTTCGCCATTCCGGCCGAAGATTAGCGTTTCGTTAAGCAACAATCGGCGCGTCCGGAGCGGGCTCTCAGCCGATTCGCCGCCGCGTCAGCAAAGCAAGGCCGCAGGTCACAATCATGGCCGAACCAAGGAGAGTCTGTGCATCAGGCCGCTCGCCAAAGGCCAGCACGCCGACGGCGAGGGCAAAGACCAGACGGGCGTAGCGGAACGGGGTGACGGCAGAGACCTCGCCGGTGCGCATGGCCTGGGTCAGGGCGGTGTAGCCCGCAATGCCAAAGCCGCTGGCGCCGGCCAGCAGAGCTGCGGTGCGAAGGGTCGGCAAGGCAGCGCCACCGGTCTCCGACAGGATCATCAGGCCGCTGACACCCAGCACGGTGAAGCCTGCGACCCCCAGTTGCGCGTTCGAGAGGGCAGGAGGCGCGGCGCGGGTGGCAAGGTCGCGCCCGGCAAAGCCCAGCATTCCGGTCAGCGCCAGAAGGCTGAGCGCCGAGAACCCGTCAAGACCGGGGCGCAGGATCAACAGAACCGCCAGAAAGCCCGCGACAATCAGCGCCCAGCGGAACGCTCCGACCCTCTCGTCAAACAGGATCGCGGCGCCCGGCACCACGACCAAAGGCGTGGCCTGCAGGATGGCCGAGGCGGTCGAAATCGGCGTCAGCGCGATGGCCAGGGCATAGAAAAGCCGCCCCACCACCTCAAAGCCCGAGCGGATCGCCATGGTGCGCGACAGCACGGCCCGTGGCAGCGGCGGCGCGCCGACGCGAAGCGCCATGGCCGAGAACCACAGGATCCCTGCGATGCCCTCGACCACCAGGACCTCGCCCAACGGCAACGAGCCTGCTGCGGCTTTCAGAAAGCCGTCCTCCAGCGCAAAGCCGGCCATCGAGCCCATCATCCACAGGCTGCCGCGCAAGTTGTCCGATGCCATGGCATATCCTTGGCGCTGGCCAAAGGGGTTGGCGGCGCGGTGGTGCAGGTAGGGTGGGGTTGTAACCCCACCCTACGGGGTCAAAGGATCCCGGCGAACTGCATGGCGGCCTTGATCCTGGCCTTGGTGCCCTCGGTCAGGGTCAAGAGGGGCAGCCGCACCTCTTCTTCGCACAAGCCCAGCAGGGACAGGCCATATTTCGCCCCAGCCAAACCCGGCTCGATGAAGATCGCCTCATGCAGCGGCATCAGCTTGTCTTGATATTCCAGGGCCTTGGCGAAATCGCCGCGCAGGGTGGCGTCCTGGAACTCGGCGCAGAGCCTGGGCGCCACGTTGGCGGTGACCGAGATGCAGCCCACCCCGCCATGCGCGTTGAAGCCCAATGCGGTGGCATCCTCGCCCGACAGCTGGATGAAGTCCTTGCCGCACGCGGCGCGCTGCTGGCTGACCCGCTCGATCTTGCCGGTGGCGTCCTTGACGCCGATGATGCGCGGCAGCTTGGCCAACACGCCCATCGTTTCGGGCGACATGTCGACGACCGAGCGGCCGGGGATGTTGTAGATCACGATCGGCAGCGCGCAGCAGTCATGCAGCGCGGTGAAGTGGGCGATCAGGCCCGCCTGGGTTGGCTTGTTGTAATAGGGCGTCACCACCAAAGCGGCATTGGCACCAACCTTTTCGGCATGGCGGATCAGGTCGATCCCCTCTGCCGTGTTGTTGGACCCCGCCCCAGCGATCACCGGAATGCGACCGGCGACCGCAGCGATCACCTCTTCCACGACCTGACGATGCTCGGCATGGCTGACGGTGGGGCTTTCGCCCGTGGTGCCCACCGGAACCAGCCCATGCGAGCCCTGTTCGATGTGCCATTCGACGAGTTTCTTGAGCGCCACCAGATCCAGCGCGCCGTTTTTGAACGGCGTGACCAGGGCAGGGAAAGACCCTTTGAACATGGCAACGTCTCCTCGGTTTGGGGGCGGGATCGCCCGAATGTGCGGCGTTGTCCTATACGCGCGCGAAGGTTTTGCCAAGCATGGGCAACAGGCCACCGATCACGCCATTTCGTATTGTGGCGCAGGGGTTGTTGCGGCAAACTTGGACCATGATCCGATTTGCCCCAGTTCTTCGCGCCCTGGCCCTTGTGGCAGGGCTGGCTGTCCTTCCGGCTTTGGCCTTTGACACCAAGGAAATCAGTGCCTTGCAGGCAGCGCAGGCGCTTGCCGACCATCAGGATTGGCAAGGGGCACAGGCCGCCGCGATGGCCGCCGGTCCGGTTGGGGCCGATGTGATCGAATGGCAGCGTCTGCGCGCCGGCGACGGGCTGTTGGGGGACTACGAGGCGTTTCTGGCCCGCCATCCCGATTGGCCCGGCCTGCCGTATCTCAAGACCGCAGGAGAGGCGGCGGTGGCACGGGCGCAGGACCCGGCGCGGGTTCTGGCGTATTTCGGCAACGATGCCCCGCAAACGGCGGCCGGAGCTTTGGCTTTGCTGCAGGCGCTGGAGGCCTCCAACCGCCATGCCGACGCTGTGAGCGTGGCGACGCAGGCTTGGACGACGCTGAAATTCTCGGCTGACGAGCAAAGCCAGATCCTGGGAATTTATGCCAAGGATCTGAAAGTGGCGCATGAGGTCCGGCTGGACCGCATCCTGTGGGACGGTGGCCGCGCGGATGAAGCGCAGCGGATGTTGCCTTTGGTATCAAAGGATTGGGCGGCGCTGGCTGCGGCGCGGATGGCCTTGCGGGCCGACAAGCCTGGCGTGGCGGCCTTGGTTTCGGCGGTGCCGGCAGGGTTGAGGGATGACGCCGGTCTGGCCTATGAGCGCTTCCTGTTCCGGATGCGGCATGACAGCTACGCCGACGCGGCGACGCTGATCATCGACCGCTCTGCCTCGGCCAAAAGGCTGGGCGACCCGGCGGCATGGGCCGACAAACGTGCCAGTCTGGCGCGCTATCTGATGCGCAGCGGCGATGCCAAGACTGCCTATCAGGTGGCCTCCTCGCATCAACTGACGGAGGCCAGCGCGGCGGGCGATCTGGAATTTCTGAGCGGTTACATCGCTTTGCGCAAGTTGTCTGACCCCGCGCGGGCGTTGAAGCACTTCGGTCGGCTGATGGGGGCCACCACGCCCATCAGCCAGTCGCGGGCGCTCTATTGGATGGGGCGCGCCTATGAGGCTTCGGGCGACAAGGCCAAGGCGCAAAGTGCCTTCAGCCAGGCCGCGCGGTTCCAGACTTCGTATTACGGCATGCTGGCGGCCGAGCGGTTGGGCCTGACGCTGGATGCCAGCCTTCTGTCGAACGCGCCGCCGCCGGGCAACTGGAAGACGGCGAGCTTTGCCAAATCCTCGGTTCTGGAGGCGGCGGTGCGGATGGCGGCGGCGGGCAATGAACAGCTTTCGGCGCGGTTCCTCTTGCATCTGGGCGAAAGCCTGTCTGATCAGGACCTTGGCACGCTGGCCGCCTTGTCCTTGAAAATGCAGCAATATCGGTCTGCCATGCTGATCGCCAAAGCGGCGGCAGAACGCGGGGTGATCCTGCCGGGCGCCTATTTCCCGGTGCCTGACATGGTGCCCGACCATCTGGCCGTCAGCCGCGCACTGGCCCTGTCGATCGCCCGCCGCGAGTCCGAGTTCGACCCCGAGGCGCGCAGCTCGGCCGGGGCTTTGGGGCTGATGCAGCTGCTGCCGGGCACGGCAGCCAAGGTTGCCAAGGATCAGGGCCTGACCTATTCGCCGGGCAAACTCGCCTCCGATCCGGTGTACAATGCGACGCTGGGGGCGGCTTATCTCAAGGAAATGGTTGATGAATTCGGCCCGGCGGTGACGCTGATCGCCTCGGGCTACAACGCCGGGCCAAGGCGCCCGCGCGAGTGGATTGCGGCCTTCGGCGACCCGCGTCTGGCAGGCACCGATCCGGTGGACTGGGTCGAGAACATCCCCTTCAACGAGACGCGCACCTATGTGATGCGCGTGGCCGAAGGCGTCGTGATCTACCGCGCCAAGCTGCGCGGCTCTGTCGGGCCGGTGAACATCACGGCCGAGTTGACCGGCCACTAGGGCTTGAGCCAGACCCCCAGATCGACCTTGTGACCGGTGCCAAGATCAAGGCCCGTGACCTTTGCCAAGGCTTCGGTGCCGGCCGGCGGCGTCGCTCCGGGCAGCGCCACAACGTGGCATCCCGGCGTTGCCAAGGTGGCAGGGATGTTCGCAATATCTTGAAATTGCACGCGATTGTTGGTCAGGAACACCAGGGATGGTTCGGCATAGCCGGCCACGCTGAAGGTGCAATCCGGATGCGCTGCGGCGAGGGCCGCCAAGGGGCGGGCGGGCCACAGTGGGGCAATGCCGGCCAGCGTTGGATAAAGTGCCGCGTTCAGTGCCAGTCCGCCCGCAGCCAGGGTCAGGCCAAGGCGCACCGCGTCTGACCCGCGCGCGGCCCACACGATCAGCCCGCCCGAGGCCAGAACGGCCACTCCTGCCAGCCAGAACCCGAGCGGCAGGCTGACCCCCATCTGCCCCGCCTGCCAGACCAAACCCCCCAGCAGCGCCAGTGGCAACAGACCCGGCAGGACAACCGGCCACAGCGCGCTGCGGCCCTTGTTTTGCCAAGCGTACCCCAGAAGTAGCGCCAAGGCCGGATAGGTTGGCAAGGTATAGTGGACCAGCTTGGTCGCCGTCAGTTCAAACACCAGCCAGGCCGGCACCAGCCACAGCAGGGCAAACCGCACCACCGGGTCCCGCCGCCCGCGCCAGATCGCTGGAATCGCCGCTGCCAGCGGCATGGCCGCGGGCCAGAAGGTCAGCCACATCGCCGCCAGATAGGACCCGGGCGGCGCGCCGTGATTCTCTTGCCCGCTGGCCAGCTTTTCGAACATGTCCCGGCCCAAAGAGGCGCTCCAGAACGCGCCATGGCTGATCCACGTGATGGCAAGGAACCATGGCGCCACCAGAACGACCAGCAGCACAAGGCCCGGGAGCGGACGCAAGGCCCGCCAGAGCGACAGGTCGCGGCGGATAAGGCATTGGCCCAGAAGGGAAAAGGCTATCACCATCGGGCCGATCGGACCCTTGATGAGGATCGAGGCCGCCAGCACCGCCCAAAAGCCCAAGGCCAGCGGCAAAGCCAGACGCCCGCCCGACAGGGCCCGGGCCAGCCCATAGTGGCAAAGCGCCACCGTGGCCAGCAAGGTGGCATCAGTCTTGGCCAGATGCGCCTCGGCGCCCAGCATCAGGCTGGCGGCAAGCGCCACGGCGGCCAGAAAAGCCGCCTCGGGCCGCAGGAAAAGCCTTGCGGTGGAATGGGTTGCGCCGACGGCGATCAGGGCGGCCAGCAGGCTGACCAACCGGTAGGTCCAGATCTGTTCCGGCGCCCCGGTGATCGCGGCGGCAGCCGCTTGCGCCCAATAGATCCCGACCGGCTTCTTGTAGCGCGTTGCATCGCCGAAATGGATGTCGACGAAATCACCCGAGGCCAGCATCTGTCGCGAGGCCTGCGAAAACAGCACCTCATCGCGGTCCACCGGCGGCAGGGTGAAAAACCCCGGCATCGCCAGAAGCGCCATGAACAGCATGGCCAGCCAAATTCCGCGCCCTTGCGCCACCTGCCGCTGAATGAAGCTCATCCTGCCCTAACCCTTTGAGTGCGCTGCATTAACCCTGCAAGATCCGGCATCTGCCCTGTGGTTTTCCCGTCGGTCTTGCGTAGGGTATCCGTCGTTCTTTTGTAACTCCAACGTTGTGGTCAGATCCCGTTAACCCACACGTCGCGACCCCTGCGCTTTCATCCTTGTCCAAATATCCCACAGGGGGGACCGGGGGGACGTGAAGTCCCCCCGGCGCGGGGGGATCGGGGGGCGGCGCAGCCCCCCGAGGCCGGGGCCGCCGCGCGCTTCAGCCGTTCTCGCGCAGGATCGACCCGGCCAGATAGAGCGAGCCGCAGATCAGCACGCGGGCCTGGGGGGAGGTGGCTGCGATGCCGGCCAGGGCCTCGGCGACCGATGCGGCCACATTTGCCGGGATGCCGGCGGCGCGGGCGGCGTCGCGCGTGGCCTCGGCCGGCAGGGTATTCTTTTCGCCGGGGATTGAGACGGCGTGCAGCGCGGTGGCTTGGGTCGCCAAGGGCACCATGTAGCCGCGCACGTCCTTGGTGTTGAGCATGCCGCAGATCAGATGCGTTTCGCGCTCGGGCATCCGGGCGAGGGTGGCGGCGATGGCCTGACCGCCGGCGGGGTTGTGGCCGCCGTCGAGCCAGAGTTCCACCTGCGGGGCCGAAGTCACCAGCGGCCCCTTGCGCAGGCGCTGCATGCGGGCGGGCCAGACGGCCTGGGTCACGGCCGCCTCGCAGGCGGCGTTGGACAGGCCAAGATGGCGCAGCGCGGTCAGGGCGGCACCCGCGTTCTGGATCTGGTGCGGCCCGGGCAGGTTGGGCAGCGGCAGGTCCAAAAGGCCACGGTCGTCCTGATAGACCATGCGGCCGTGTTCTTCATGGACATGCCAGTGTTGGCCATAGGCCAGAACCGGGGCGCCAAGCCGCAGGGCGCGGGCCTCGATGACGGCCAGCCCGGCCTCGTCCTGCGGGCCGACGATCACCGGCACGCCGCGCTTGATGATGCCGGCCTTTTCGAAGGCGATTTCGGGCAGCGTTTCGCCCAGATATTGCTGATGGTCGATCGACACCGGTGTGATGATGGTCAGGGCAGGACTGTCCACCACGTTGGTGGCGTCCAGACGCCCGCCAAGGCCCACCTCCAGCAGGGTATAGTCGGCCTTCACCCGCGAGAAGGCGAGGAAGGCGGCGCAGGTGGTGATTTCGAAGAAAGTGATCTCTCCGGCACCATTCTTGCGCACGCATTCGTCCAGCAAGTCGGTCAGCGCCGCTTCGGAGATCAACGCTCCGGCGAGCCGGATGCGTTCGTGGAAATAGGCCAGATGCGGCGAGGTATAGGCATGGGCGGACAGGCCCGAGGCTTCCAGACCCGCCCGGATCATCGCCTGGGTGGAGCCTTTGCCATTGGTGCCTGCCACGTGGATCACCGGGGGCAAGTGGCGTTCGGGGTTGCCAAGGGCCGCCAGCAGGCGGTGCACGCGGTCAAGCGTCAGGTCGATGACTTTCGGGTGGAAGGTCATCATCCGGTCAAGGATCATGTCAGAGGTGGTCATTTCGCCTCGGGTTTGGACGGCGCGGATTTGGCGGCGGGCTTGGCAGCGGCGGTCACCGCCGCGTCGGGCGCGGGCAGGTCGCCCTTGATGGCCGGGGGCAGGCCCTGCAGCATGCGCAGGATGGTGGTCAGTTCCTCGCGCATCGCCTTCCTGTGGGTGACGCGGTCCAGCATGCCGTGATCCAGCAGGTATTCGGCGCGCTGGAAGCCTTCGGGCAGTTTCTCGCGGATGGTCTGTTCGATGACGCGGGGGCCGGCAAAGCAGATCAGGGCGTTGGGTTCGGCAATCTGCACATCGCCCAGCATGGCATAGCTTGCGGTCACGCCGCCGGTCGTCGGATGGGTGAGGACGACGATATAGGGCAGACGCGCCTCGCGCAGCATTTGCACGGCGACGGTGGTGCGGGGCATCTGCATGAGGGACAGGATGCCCTCTTGCATGCGCGCGCCACCGGCCGAGCAGAACACAACCATGGGGCGCTTGTGCTTCACCGCCGTCTGGGCGCCGACGATCATGGCGTTGCCGACGAACATGCCCATTGAGCCCGCCATGAAGGCGAAATCCTGGGCCACGGCGACGATGGGGGTGCGGTTGATCTCACCCTCGGCCACGACCATGGCGTCGCGTTCGCCGGTGGCCTTCTGGGCGGCTTTCAGACGGTCGGGGTATTTCTTCTGATCGCGGAAGTGCAGCGGGTCGACGAGGGGTTCGGGCACCTTCACCTCGACGAAGATCCCGCCGTCGAACAGCGCCTTGAAGCGGTCGCGCGGGGTGATCGCCATGTGGTGATCGCAATTGGTGCAGACATTCAGATTGTCTGCCAGTTCGCGGTGAAACAGCATGGTGCCGCACTCGGGGCACTTGGTCCACAGATTGTCCGGGGTCTCGCGCCGGGAAAACAGCGAGTTGATCTTGGGACGGACGTAGTTGGAGATCCAGTTCATCGGCTGGCCTTTCGGTCGCTCATTTCCGCCCCGAGATAGTCCTCGGCGGGGTGAATTGCAATCACTGCCTCGCAACGAGGGACGCGGGCCGGGCGTAGGCAAAGCTTGATTGCCGGCATCCCCGCCGTTAACCCTTGGCGCAGGGTTTGGCCCGGTCAGGGAACAGTCATGCCGATTGCCGCGAGGGTGCGCCGATGTCTTCCGTTTGTGCTGCTGGCGCTGGCGGCCTGCGATGACGACTTTGGCATGGGCGGGATGCATGCGACGACGGTTCTGAACGGGGCGCTGAACATCGTGGCGCCGCAGGGCTATTGCATTGATCCCAAGGCCTCGGTGGCGCATGGCGATGCGGTCACGGTTCTGATGGGGCGCTGCACGGCGCGGGGCGGGGTGGCGGCAGCGGTGGTGTCGATCACGGCGGGTCCGCCGGCCTCGGCCGGGGTCTTGCTGGCGGGGCCGGATGAATTGGCCAAGTTCTTCTCGTCGTCCGCAGGGCGGCGGGTTCTGGCGCGTGACGGGGTCGGCGGGCATGTGGTGGTGATGCAGGCGCTGGTCGATGACGGGATCCTGCTGTTGCATGTGAACGACAAGACGGCGGGCGAATACTGGCGCGCGATCACGGCGATCAAGGGGCGGCTGGTGACGGTGTCCGCCTCGGGGGCGGAGGGGGCGCCCTTGACGCCCGCGCAGGGGCTGAAGCTGGTGCGCGATGAACTGGGGTTGTTGAGCCGGGGCAACCCGGACAGGGCCATCCCGGCACCAAAGGTCTAAGGGGGTGGAACCTTTAAGGAAATGGCGCGATAAGAGAATCGCTTTCCCCATGTTGGCCTTTCTTTGGTGACCCCCGAACTGCAGGACAGATTGCGAATGGCGCGCCGGTTTTCGAGCTTTCTTGAAACGCTGTTGTACAAGCGCAGCCTGAAGCGCTGGACGGCGGCGGGCGCTGCGGCCCCCGAGGTCGATCTGGAAACGCTGCGCGGCTGGCGGGGGCGGGCGCGCAGTTTGCGGCGCACGCTGGATCAGGTGATCCATGAGGCGGATTACCGGCTGGCGCTGCCGATCATCGGGTCCAACGTGATCCGCAAGCCGATGGGAACGGATTGGGTCTGGCGGCCCAGCCTGTGGAAGGGCTCTTTGCCGTCGCCCGGCATGGCCTCGGTCCCCGGCAAGATGCAGATCTGCGAGGGGGCTACGATCTTTCACGACTGCCGCAAGTCAGAGCTGACGGTGCGCCAGATCCGCAACACGCGTGAGGTGGATATTGCGCCGTTTGGCGTGCGTCTGGATGTGTTCCGCTTTGACGGCTCTTTCCTGTCCTTGGTGCTGGATTTGCCGGAAGAGGCGGCGCGGGGGTTGAAGCTGCGCCACCTGATCCGGCTGGATCTGATCGTCGAGATGGAAAAGCCGCTGGAAATCTTCGCGCGGCTGAACATCAAGCACGGCCCGAATGTCGAGCAACTGGTGCGCGAAGTGCCGCTGAATGCCGATGAGGCGATGGTGGAATTCGATCTGGCCTATTCCAAGCTGAACGAAAAGCGGGTGGAAAAGCTGTGGGTCGATCTGATCTTCGAGGGGCCCGAGATGAACGAAGTGATCCTGCGGGATGTGACCCTGTCGCGTCGCCCCCGCGCGGAACTGTGAAGCCCGACCTGAGACGGAGGAAGATGCGATGGACGTGACGCTGACCAAGACCCGCATCCGCGCCGGCTGGTGGGAGGGTGTGCTGACCGGGGCGGACGCCGCCCCAGAGTTGGAGGTGACCCTGCTGGGCAACACCATCAAAGGGGTCACGGTTACGCCCGTCGCCGGGGCCAGCGGCGAATTCGCCGTGCGGGTTCCGGTGTCGCCAGAGGTGTTGAGCGACGGGGTGCAGACCTTTCTGATCCGCCAGAAGGGGGGCGAAACCCTGGCCCATTTCACCATCGTGACCGGGATTGCGATGGAGGATGACCTGCGCGCCGAACTGGATCTGCTGCGTGCCGAACTGGATATGCTTAAGCGCGCCTTTCGCCGGCACTGCGTGGAAACCGCGCCATGAGGGCTGCGGGTTTCGGGCGCTGCGGTGGCGTTTTTGACCCCGGCTTGTTTCCCCAACTTGAACGATAGGTCATAATACCGCGGAAGTGTCTCCTCCGTGCCGCGATCCTGCCAGAATTCACGATCAATCCTTGTTGAAACAACCCGACTTCCTGCCTGGGGATCAACAATGGACCGACTGACAGAAATGGAAGCCTTCGCCACCGTGGTGGATCAAGGAGGCTTTACGGATGCTGCCAAGAAGATGGGCATATCCAAATCGGCCGTGTCCAAGCACGTCTCGGCGCTTGAGGCGCGACTGGGGGCGCGGCTTTTGAACCGCACCACGCGGCGCGTCTCTCCGACCGAGATTGGACTGGCCTATTACGACCGTGCGCGGCGCGTGCTGAACGATGCGGGGGAGGCGGATGCGCTGGTCACCTCGATGCAGTCGGCGCCTTCGGGGCTGCTGAGGATCAGCGTGGCGACGGATTTCGGCGTCAACCTGCTGTCGCCGATCCTGGGGGATTTCCTGCTGGAATATCCTGACATTACCGTCAACATGGTGCTGAACAACCGCTATGTCGAACTGATCTCGGAAGGGTTTGACATGGCCATTCGGGTGGGCGATCTGGAGGACAGCAGCCTGCGGGCGCGGCGTCTGACGGATACGGCCAAGAAGATGATCGGCGCGCCGGCCTATTTCCAGAAATTCGGCCGGCCGATGAAGATTGACGATCTGAACGAGCACAAGCTTCTGCATTATTCCAATCAGGCCAATGGCAATGTCTGGAAGGTGATCGCCCCGTCGGGGGAGAAGCGGCAGGTGCGCACGGCGGGCTGGCTGACGGTGAATGATGGGCAAAGCCTGTTGAATGCCGCGATTTCGGGCCTGGGGATCGCCTATCTGCCCTCGTTCCTGTATGCCGATGCGATGAAGCAGGGGCTGGTCGAAGAGGCCATTCCGGGGCTGCCGGTGGAAGTGCAGGGGATTTACGCGGTCTATCCGCCGGGCCGCTTCACCCAGCCCAAGGTGCGGGCCTTCATCGACTTTCTGGCCCGGCAGTTCATGGAAAAGGGCCCCGACAACTGGTGAGCCGCTGCAAGGGCAGAGGCTATGGGGTCAGCATGACCTCGACCCTTCGGTTTTTGGTGCGGCCTTCGGGGGTTTCGTTGCTGGCGCGGGGGGCGAGGTAGCCGGCCCCCTGGGCGTCGATCCGGGCGGGGTCGGCGGCGAATTTGGCGACAAGGGCCGCGCGCACGCTTTGCGCCCGCTGGCGCGACAGGCTGATGTTGGAGGCCAGCGTGCCCGAGGCATCGGTGTGCCCGACCAGGGTCACGCTGCGCGTCGGGTTGACGGCGAGCCAGCCGGCGAGGGATTTGAGCGAGGCGTAGTCCTTGTCTTCCAGCACCGCGCTGCCGGAATCGAAGATCAGGTCATCCAGCGCCACCGCGCCATCGGCCAGCAGGGTCTGGCCGAAGGCGTCTGGCGCGGGCGGCGTGAGCGCCGGGGCCGTGGGGGGCGGAGCGGCGGCGGTGCTGGGCAGGCCGGTGATGGTGGTGACCTGGACAAAACCGGTGTCGGCGGAGCGGCTGACCAGCAGGGCCACAAGGTCAGGGCCATCGGGGGCGCTGCGTTCGGCGGCGACATAGCGGAAATCGCCAAGGTCGACGTGCATCTGCGGTTCGGGCAGGACATTCATGCCATAGCGGAAGTCAAAGCCGCCGCAGGCCGAGGTGTCGCATTGGTAAAGCGTCTTGTAGCCCTCTTGTTGCAACTGGGTCAGCAGGGGGGTGATCAGTTGCAGCGTGGTCAGGCGCTGGCCATCCATCCGGTAGGCGCGCTGGTCGATGGACCCGGTGCCCTGACGCAGGGGCAGGGAGCCACCGCGGAAGGGGCCGATGGGCAGGCCGAGGGTCGAGGGGCTGTCGCCCCAGCCGCCGATCTGCGAGGCGGGCGCCGGCATGTCGAGGTGGGGTGCGGCCTGCGCGGGCAGGGCCACACAAAGCGCCGCGAAGGCGGTGGGAAGGAAACGGCGGCTCACTGCTCTGCCTTTGCGGCTTATCTGGCTCGGTAGTGGTAGTTTCCCACAACCTGCATTCCAAGGGAAGCATAGAGGGCACGGGCGCCTGTGTTGGCCTCGGTCACGGCCAAAGCCAGCCGATCCGCGCCGTTTTCCACCGCCCAAAGGGCTGCGGCACACAGGATCTGACGGGCGGCGCCCTGGCGGCGCAGGGCGGGGCGGACTTCAAGCGCGTGGATCAGGGCGGTGTCGTCGTGCAGGGCGACGAAGGCTATGGCCGAGGGTTTGTCGGCGGTGCGGCCCAGAATGGCGGTCTTGCGACCGGCCACGCGCGCCATCACGGCGAGGCGCCCGGGGCCGATATGCCCCTCGGCCCAGATGTCGCGGGCGATCTGCATGGGCGGCCAGTGCGGGAAGGTGGTCATGCGGGCGGGCGGCGCGAAGGCCGAGACCGGGGCGGCATAGGCCAGAACCGGGTCGATCTTTCCGTAACCCCGGGCGGCGAGGGCGGTATCCAGCGCCTCGTCCCAGGGCCAGATCACGAAGAGCGGGTCCTGACCCAAGGCCTGCATCGCCGCCTCGGCGGTGATCAGGTCGGCGTCGTGCCAATCGCCCTCGGCACTGGCGGCGCTGACCCTTTTGCCGCCGCCCCGCCCCTCGCGGATGGCCCAGGGGCCGTGGCGGGTGGCGGCGGCGGGTGGCCAGGTCGCCTCCATCGCTGCGGCGAAGTCGCTTGGGCTGAGAGGGGCAGAACTGAGAGGGGCAGAACTGAGAGGGGCAGGACTGAGAGGGGCAGGACTGAGCGGGCTGGTCATTTGGTCAGGCGGTCCTCCAGCGCGGCGAGGGCGGCGTCAAGACGGGCGGCGTCGTGGCCACGGATCACAAGGTTGGTGCCGTAGATGCCGTCAATGTTGAAGGGGTAGGAGCCCATCTGCAGGTCGGGCCATTCGGCGGCGAAAGCGGCGAAGGCGGTGGCAATCTCGCCCTCGCCGCGCTGCAGGCGCAGGGTGCGCGACAGGAGGGGTTTGCCGTGGGCGATCCCCGAGAGGACGCCAGCCAGCATCGCCTCGAAGATGCGGGGCACGCCGGCCATGACGTGGACATTGCCGACGCTGAAGCCGGGGGCGACCGAAACGGGGTTGTCGATCAGCGTGGCGGTGTCGGGAATCCGGGCCATGCGCTGGCGCGCTTCGTTGAACTCCATCTGGCGGGAGGCGTAGTGCGCGCCCAGCAAGGCCATGGCGTCGGCCCGGTGGGTGAGGGCCACACCAAAGGCTGCGGCAATCGCCTCGGCGGTGATGTCATCATGGGTCGGGCCGATGCCGCCCGAGGTAAAGACGTGGTCATATTTGGCGCGCAGCGCGTTGACCCCGGCCACGATGGCGTCATGGTCATCGGCCACCACGCGGGCCTCTGTCAGGGACAGGCCGTGTTCGGTCAGGGCCATCGCAAGGTGGTGCATGTTGCTGTCGCGGGTGCGGCCCGACAGGATTTCGTCGCCGATCACCAGCATGGCGGCGGTTTGGTTGGTCATCAGGCTCTCCTCGTGCATTCCTGCACAGGTATAGGGGCGAAGCGGGCTCTGGCCAAGGGCGCGGGATTCTCTTATCTAGGGGCAAAGCAAAAAGGGTCGGAACATTGGACGATATGCGCGGTCGCATCACCAAGGATGGCATTCGCATCTACGAGGATGCGGATTTTGCAGGCATGCGGGAAGCCGGACGGATTGCGGCCACCATTCTGGACGACATCGGCGCCCTGGTGGTGCCGGGCGTGCGGACGGGAGAGCTGGATGATTTCATCCGGTCGCAAGTGGAACGCCACGGCGTCACCTCGGCCACGATCGGGTACAAGGGGTATCAACACGCCTCGTGCATCTCGGTCAATCAGGTGGTGTGCCACGGGATCCCGGGGGCGAAGATTCCCAAGCGCGGGTCGGATGTGATCCAGGATGCCGACATTTTGAACATCGACGTGACGGTGATTGTCGATGGCTGGTTTGGCGACACCAGCCGGATGTATACGGCGGGCGCTGTGAAGCCGTTCCGCCAGCGTCTGATCGACGTGACGCATGAGGCGCTGATGCGCGGGATTGCGGCTGTGAAGCCGGGCAACACCTTTGGCGACATCGGCCACGCGATCCAGACCTTTGTCGAGGCGAACCGGATGTCGGTGGTGCGCGACTTCTGCGGCCATGGGCTGGGCCGCGTCTTCCACGCGCCGCCGAATGTGCTGCACTATGGCCGTCCGGGCACCGGCGCCGTGCTGGAAGAGGGCATGTTCTTCACCATCGAGCCGATGGTCAATCTGGGCCGCCCCGAGACCAAGGTGCTGGCCGACGATTGGACGGCGGTGACGCGCGACGACCGCGACTCGGCGCAGTATGAGCATTCGATCGGGGTGACGGCGACGGGCTGCGAGATTTTCACGGCGTCGCCAGCGGGCAGGTTCTTCAAGCCCTGAGCTGATTTTGACGGCACCAGCGGGGGGGGGGTATCACCCCTGTCACGACCCTGACAGAAGCGAGGGGTTTCACACCCCTCGCGCTCCGCTGACAGAAGCGAGGGGTTTCACACCCCTCGCGCTCCCCGTGGGATATTTGGGCCTGAATGAAGGGGTCAGGTGCCGCCGCGGGACGGGCGCGGGGTGCCGAGGCGTGGGTGCAGGTTTCCTGCCACGGTGAAGGCGAGGCCCATCAGGCCGGCGGTGGCGGTGAAGATGGCGGCGGTGGGCGCTATGGCCAGCACCGCCCAGGCCATGCCGGGGGTGACGACCGAGGAGACGTCGCGGAAGCTGGAATAGATCGCCGACATCTCTGTCCGCTCGGAGGGTTTTACGCTCATCAGGAAGGGGAGGCCGCCGATCACGTCGAGCGTCACCAGCATGGTGGAGGCACACATCAGGGACAGGACCGCCAGCCAGGGCCAGGGGGCGACGAGGCTGGCCAGAAGGAACAGGCTGCCGCAGAGCGCGAAGGCGCGGCGCACCGAGATACGCACCGAGGAGCGGCGGGCGAACTTCAGGAGCGTGGGCGCGAGGAACAAGAGTGCATTGGAGATGGACAGTGCGGTGCCGCCGACGTTGGGGCCAAGACCCTGCTCGATGCAGAAATAGGGCAGATAGACGACATAGACCCACCAGCCGGTCGAACGGATGACGGCAAAGCTCCATCCGGCGATCAGGCGGGGTTGGGCGAAGAAGCGGCCAAGATAGGCGAGTGGGTTGACCGCAGGGCCGCGTGCGCGGGTGATGGCCTTGCCGTTGCCAAGACGCAGATACCAGAACATGCAGACCAGCGCCAAGGCGAAGGTGCCGGCCATCAGGAAGGGCGCTGGCCGCCAGAGCGAGTGCAGCCAGACCCCCAGCATCGGGCCCACGGCCCAAGGTGTGGCGGCGAAGAACATCTGCAGGCTTTGGCTGCGGCCCAGGTTCTCGCGCTCGACATAGTCCAGCACATAGGCGTTGAAGCAGACAAAGGTGGTGGCGGTGGCCATGGCGTTGGCCATCAGCGACAGCGTCACCGTAAGGGGCGTGCCGAGGAAGGCGAGGCTCATGCCCAGCAGATACAGCACGCAGCCGCCGGTATACATCCAGCGCCGGGGCACCAGCCGGGTGAACCAGGGCACCATCAGCCCCCAGGTCATCGAGATCAGCCCGACGATGAAATAGGCCTTGGAGGAGCCGACGGTCGATCCCATAGCGTCCCGCACCACCAGCGGCATCACCGAGATGAGCGAGCCGCGCACGCAGGCCTCAAGCCCGGTCAGCGTGGCGAAGTGCCAAAGCGCGGGAGAGCGGGGCAGGAGGGTGTTGTCGCTGGCCATGGGTTTGGGTCGCACGGGCGGCCGGGCGCGTCTGGCCCTGATGCGACGGACGGAGTCAGTCTGCGACGGTTTTATGACGGGCGAGGTGATCGAGCAGGCGGGTGCGGGCCTCTGGCAGGGGTTTGTCGGGCAGGGCGCGGGTCAGGAAATGGGTGGTGAGGGCCAGCGCCTCGTTCACCTCGGACAGGGTGCCGTCGTGCAGGGTCAGCACGCGGGGCAGGGGAAACAGGCGCGGCGCCCAGTCCCCCGCCGCCGCGCGCGAGACGGCGCGGCCGGTGCGCGGCGAGATGAAGGCGAGGTCCTGTGTGACGCCGGTGATCGCGCAAGAGGTGAGGTCAAGGCCATAGCCCATCTCGTCCAGCAGGCTGACCTCCCACAGAAGGTAGGGCACCTGCCAGTCGCGGCCTTGTTCGAGAAGGTCAAGAAGGGCCACGGTCTGGGCATAAAGGTCCGGGTGAGGATCGCGTTCCGGCAAGGCCTGATGCAGCAGCGCGCAGATGGAATTGAGCGCCGCGAGCGCGCCCCGGTCGTTCAGAAGGGCTGCGCGGGCGTACCGGGGTTCGGCCTTGAAGCTGCCCATGTGTTCGTCAAGCCGGGCCTGCCAGTGCACCGCCAGTTGCGCGCCAGGCTGCAGGACGCCGGCCATGCGACGTGACGCTCCGCCCCGCACCACGCCAAGGTGCCGGCCATGTTCGGCCGTAAAGACCTCGATGATCGCGGCGCTTTCGCCGTGCAGCCGCACGGAGAGCAGGGCCCCTTCGTCTCGCCATTCCATGGGGGGAGTATTGCTGCTGAGGGGCGGCGGGGCAAGAAGGGGCTTGCGGTGGGGGGCCAATCTGGCAGGGTTTGGCGATGATGTCGCGGATGCTTGCCCTGTTGATCGCAACCTTGGCGCTGGCCAGCCTGCGCGGGCAGTTTGATGTCTTGCCGGACCCGATGGCGTTTTGGCCGCTGGAGGGCAAGCTGTGGTTTCTGGCGGGGTTCTTCACCATTCTGACCAATCTGGGCGTGGCCGGGTTGATGTTCGCCGTGGCGCGGGGTTGGGCGATGCCGGGTCGGGTGGCGGCGGGGATGGTGGTGTCGATTGCGATGGTGGGGATTGTGTATCACCTGCTGCTCGCCCGGCTTTGGAACCCGCAGGGGGCGGCGTGGTGGGCGGATCAGGGGTTGCATTCGGCGGTGCCGCTGGGGGTTTGTCTGTGGTGGTGGGCGTTTGGCGACAAGCGAGTCGGGTGGCGGGATCTGCCGGTTTGGCTGGTCTGGCCTGCGGTTTACTGCGGCTATGCGCTGGTTCGCGGCTATCTGACCGGGTTCTGGGCCTATCCGTTTCTGGATGGGGACAGTCTGGGGGTGGTGCGGTTGGGGGTGAATATCGGGGGGCTGTTGGTGGCCTTCGCGGCCTTGGGCGCCGGGGTGGTTGGGGTGGCGCGGTTAAGTCGCTAGGCCGTCTTCGTCGAGGAGGGTGCGGCCTTGGCGGTCTTCAAGCTCGATGACCCAAAGGTCGCGGTCGCGGGACTTCTGGCGGGACAGGAGGGCGTCGACGTCCGCTTCGGGTCCCTCGGTCAGGGGGATCCAGATGCGTTCGTTCGAGGTGAGGTCGAAGCTGCGCTGGAAGGCCTTGGCCTGGCCATTCAGGGTGGCGACTTTCACGATCACGGCGCCGGCGGTTTGGTCGCCCTTTTGGGTCACATAGGCCGGGATTTCGGCGAGGCGGAGGCGGGTGAGGTAGGCGGAGACCCAGATGCCGCTGGCTAATCTGAACGACATTTGGGCCTCTGTTTCACGGGGATTGCACGCGTGCAATGAGGGGTAAGGCTTTGAAAGTTAACGGATTTTGTGTTTTCCGTTAACCTTTTGTTCAGGATTTCGCGGGCCTTAGCCGGGCAGGTTGCCGTCTTTGAAGTCGAGGCCCATTTCAGTGTACCGCTCGGGTTCTTCCAGCCAGTTCGGGCGGACCTTCACCTCCAGGAACAGGTGGGCGGTGCGGCCGAGGAAGGCGGAGATTTCGGCGCGGGCGGCGATGCCTATGGCCTTGATGGTTTCGCCCTTGTTGCCAAGCACGATGCCCTTGTGGCCATCGCGGGCGACGTAGATCACTTGGGCGATCTTGGCGGAGCCGTCGGGCTGGTCTTCCCAGGCTTCGGTTTCCACCGTCAGTTGGTAGGGCAATTCTTCGTGCAGACGCAGGGTCAGTTTCTCGCGGGTCATCTCAGCCGCGATCTGGCGTTCGGGCAGGTCGGCGATTTGATCCTCGGGGTAGAACCAGTGGCCTTCGGGGACGGTTTCACCGAGCCAGGCTTTCAGCTTTTCGACACCGTGGCCGCGTTCGGCCGAGATCATGAAGGTGGTGGTGAAGGGGAAGATCGTGTTGGCCTCTTCGGCCAGTTGCAGCAGGGTTTCGGCTTTGACCTTGTCGATCTTGTTGATCGCCAGCGCGACTTGCCCGCCTGAGGGGAAGCGGTCTTTCAACCCGTCGATGATGGCCTTGGCGCCTTCGGTCAGGCCACGGTTTGCCTCGATCAAGAGCACGATCACGTCGGCGTCGGCGGCACCGCCCCATGCGGCGGCGACCATGGAACGGTCAAGCCGGCGGCGGGGGCGGAAGATGCCGGGGGTGTCAACGAAGACGATTTGGGCAGGGCCATGCATCGCCACGCCGCGAATCCGGGTGCGGGTGGTTTGCACCTTGTGGGTGACGATGGAGACTTTTGCGCCCACCATCTTGTTCAAAAGGGTCGATTTGCCGGCATTCGGCTCACCAATCAGGGCGACGAAGCCCGCGCGATGCGGGGTTTCGGCCAAGTGTTCTTCGGTCATTTTGGTCCTTCTATCCGCGCGAGGAGGGCTCGCGCTGCCATTTGTTCGGCCTGACGCTTTGATCCGGCGCGGGCGGTTTCGGTTTTGCCGTCGGCGAGGGTGACGCGGACGGTGAAGATGGGTTGGTGGTCCGGCCCTTCGCGGGCGGCTTCGTCATAGGTGGGGGGCGCCATGCCACGGCCTTGCGCCCATTCCTGCAGGCTGGTCTTGGCGTCGCGGGCGTCGGCTTCGACGGCATTGATGCGCTTGCCCCAGAGGCGGAGGATGACTTCGCGGGCGGCGTCAAAGCCACGATCAAGGTAGATGGCGGCGATCACCGCCTCCAAGGCGTCACCCAGCAGGGCTTCCTTGCGGCGACCGCCGGAGATCATTTCGGAGCGGCCGAGTTTCAGCACCTCGCCAAAGCCGTATTCGCGGGCGACATCGGCGCAGGTTTCCTTGCGGACGAGGGCGTTGAAGCGGGGCGCAAGCTGGCCTTCGGCGGCGGCGGTGTCGGCGGTCAAGAGGGCCTCGGCCATGACAAGACCCAGCACGCGGTCGCCGAGGAATTCAAGGCGTTCGTTGTTGGTGCGGGTGGGCGAGGACATCGAGGCATGGGTCAGCGCCTGCACCAGAAGTTCCGGGGTGTGGAACTTGTAGGCGATGCGGGTGCAGAAGGTTTGCAGGTCTTGCGACAGTTTCAAAGGGGGCCCCCGAAAAGCATGCAGCCTCGCTTGCGCGAGGCTGGCAGGAAGAGGGTGCGGGCCAGAAGGGTGGCTGTCATGCGGGGGTTACTCGACCGCCTTGAAGAACCGGTCGGCGCGCCAGGTCCAGAATTGGAACAGCGAGGAGCCGGCAGAGGAGAACATGATGCGGTCCGCACGGCCGATCAGGTATTCGGCGGGCACGAAGCCGACGCCGCCGACGCTTTGGTTGAAGCGGCTGTCCATCGAGTTGTCGCGGTTGTCGCCCATGAAGAAATAGTTGCCTTCGGGGACGGTGAAGACATCGGTGTTGTCGGCGTAACCGTTGGTGTCGATGTTCAGGACGTCATGCTTGACGCCATTGGGCAGGGTTTCGATGGCGCGGATCTTCTCGCACACGCCACCCTCGCCCACCGGGGCGTTGGAGCAGCGGGGGGAATTGCCCATGGAGCCTTGCGCCTCGTAGGTTTCCTTGAAGATGCCGGCGTCGACTTGCGGTGCCACGACGTCGTTGATGTAGAGAAGGCCGGCTTTCATCTGGATCTTGTCGCCGGGCAGGCCGATCAGGCGCTTGATGTAATCTTCGCCATTGACCGGGTGGCGGAAGACCACGACGTCCCCGCGCTGCGGATCGCCCGAGACCAGCGGCAGCTTGATGCGGCCGGAAATCGGGCAGGCGGCGAAGGGGCAGGAGTATTTCGAATAGCCATAGGCCATCTTGTTGACGAAGAGGAAGTCGCCGATCAGCAGGGTATCTTTCATGGATTCCGAGGGGATCCAGAAGGGTTGCAGCAGCAGGGTGCGGAACAGGCCTGCGATCAGCAGGGCATAGACCACGGTCTTGATGGTTTCGACGATGCCGCCTTCGGCCTTGTCCTTCGATGCCATGAAATGCGCTTTCCTCAGGGGTTCGGGCGCTAGATGCGCGGGAAGGCCCTGGGAGTCAAGGAGAAGGCGGTTCTGCGCCGGTCAACTCGGTGGGAAGTTGGGCTGCGGCGGGGGCATCGAGCGGCAAAGCCTCGATCACGACGAAGGCCTGCGCCCAGGGGTGATCGTCGGTCAGGGTGACATGAACGATGGCGCGGTGGCCGGGCGGGGTCATCTGCGCCAGACGGTCGGCGGCCCAGCCGGTCAGATGCAAGACGGGCTGGCCGGTCCAGAGGTTGGACACCGCCATGTCCTTCCAGGCGATGCCCATGCGCAGGCCGGTGCCAAGCGCCTTGGAGCAGGCCTCTTTCGCGGCCCAGCGTTTGGCATAGGTGGCGGCGACGTTATGGGGGCGGCTTTGCGCCTTGGCCTGTTCACGCTCGGTGAAGACGCGGGTCAGGAAGCGCGGGCCGAAGCGGGCAATGGTGCCCTCGATCCGCTCGATGTTGGCAAGATCGGTGCCGATGCCGAGGATCATGACCTGAGGTGCCCTGGTTGCTGCGCCACAAGCCTAGGCGGGGGCGGCGGCGGTGTCCAGCGAAGCGGCGTCCGGACGAGGTGTGACGATCGGGTAAATGGCGGATGTAAACTTCAGGAAAGGCGCGGAATTCCGCGTACAACTTTGGATGTAGCCACCCCAAAGCGCAGGCACATCAGCCCGAAAGGCATGGTGCTGCACTGCAGAACAACGCATGTGTCTTTCGGGCGCTTTGGCCTGAAACACGCATGGATGAGCAGATGACGATTCTTTCGATCAAGACGGCGGTGCTGGCGGCTGCGGCCGTGCTGGCCTGTGACACGGCGATCCTTACGGCGGCCGATGCCGCGCAGGTGAGCACCGTGAATGTGTCGCTGTGGGACAAGGGCCCCGATTCGGCGACACCCGACGACAAGCACCCGATGGGCCTTGGCTCCAACGGTGACATGAAGATGGCGATGTTGGGTGTGAAGGCGGACGTCCAGACCGTGTCGGCGGGCAAGGTGACGTTTCAGGTCACCAACACCTCCAAGGACATCGTACACGAGATGATCCTGTCGCCGGCCCCGGCGGATGGCAAGGTGCTGCCCTACCTGGCTGACCAGTTCAAGGTCGATGAGGATGCGGCGGGCCATCTGGGCGAGGTTTCCGAACTGGATCCGGGCAAGACCGGCGCGCTGACGGTCGACCTCAAGCCCGGGAAATATGTGCTGTTCTGCAACATTCCGGCGCATTTCATGAACGGCATGTGGACGGAAATCACCGTCAACTGACCGCCCCGCAGACACGATACCGCCGCCGCCATTGATCTGCGTCATGGCGGCGGTGTGCGATCCGGCCTTTGCTGCATGCGATGGGCCGATCCGCGGTTCCGCGATGCGGGCTTTGCCCCACAGGCGGCACGCGGGTGCAAGAGCGACCCTGCCACGCCACGAGAAACGCGAACAGGAGGGAGCGGCCTTGCCACTCGAAAACAGAAAAGGCCTGCATTACAGCGATCTGTCGTTCAGCCTGCGGATGTTGTTTTCTGCCGCGCTGATCACGCTGGGCCTTGGGTACTGCTTTGCCATGGTGCAAGTCTATGAAACCCATGCCGGACTGGACGGAAAATCGGGGATCAACGCGAATGACATCGCCATCGCCTACAGTGGCGATGTGCATTCAAACCAGTTGCAGGTCGCCCTCATGGGGCCGATGTCGGCCAATGCGCCCTCCAAGGAGCGCCGGGCGATCATGGATTGGGCGGCGGACGGGGCCGACAAGACCCAGTACGACGACACGATCAAGGCGATCGTCGACAACCGCTGCACGCGCTGCCATGACGGCAAGACCGTTGGCGCGCCGAGTTTCCTGACTTATGAGGATTTCTCGCAATTCGCCAAGCCGGACACCGGCATGTCGCTGGCCACGCTGGTGCGGGTGTCGCACATTCACCTGTTCGGCATGACGTTCATCTTCTTCATCATGGGCTTCATCTTCAGCCATGCCCGTCTGCGCCCGTCGTGGCTGCAGCCGGTGGTCATCGTGACGCCCTTCCTGATGATGATCACCGACATCGGGTCATGGTACCTGACCAAGCTGAACACCGACTTCGCCTGGATCATCATCCTGAGCGGCGGGGTAATGGGGGTGGCCTTCGCGATCGAGTGGTTCGTGTCGATGTACCAGATCTGGTTCGGCGGCGCGCCCGTGGACAAGACCGGGGGCTGAGAAAGGGCGGGCTGCGGCCCGCCACAGGCCGGAAAAAGCCGCCCGTCAGCCTTGACGGGCGGCTTTGTGTTTGCGCCAGACCGGTGGATCAGCCCTTCGGGCCAAGGGTCTGGATATAGGCCTGGATGTTCTTGATGTCGTCGTCGGTCGGAATGCCGCCGGCCGGGGTGAAATACCCCACCTTGCCGAACACCGGCATCACGCGCATCGGCTTGTTGTGGTCATCAAGGCCGTTCACGACAGCGTTCTTGAAGACGGCGAAATCCCAATAGGCAGAATCGCCGGCCAGTTTCTTGATGCGGACGGCCCCGTCAGGGACGACTTCCTTGGGGTAGCCCTCGGCCTTGTTGCCGTGGCAGATGGCGCAGTTGTCGTTGTAAAGGTCGCCACCAGCCGCCACGTCCTGCGCGAACAGGGGCGTTGCGCTGACGGCCAGTGCGAATGCAGCGCCAAGGTATGTCTTCATGCTACGTCTCCCGGTGTGTGGGGCAGCCGAGGACTGTATCCCGACTGGCCCGAGCTTGTCTTCCGATCCTTCGAAAGACATCAACACCCGCAAAGAGACATCGTGGCAAAAGAGAGGCAGGGCACGGGTCACCGATACGCATTGACACCGCAGCCCCGTTTCCGCGCGCTCTTTGCGGGTGAGGTGATGTTAGGCGCGCGGGGCAAAAACGGGCTTGATCCATGTCAATCGGGCCCCCGAATAGGCGAGACTGCCGCAGGCGAGCAGCAGTCTGGCAAAGCCCGCCGCCATGGACGGGGCCGGTGGTTTATCCGTTGCTTTGGGCTGGCTTAGGCGAAGTTGCGGGCCAGATCCATCCGGTGGCGCATTTCGGCGATGGCGTCTTCGAGGCCGAGAAAAATCGCCTCGCCGATCAGGAAATGGCCGATGTTCAGCTCCATCACCTCGGGGATCGCGGCGATGGGGGCCACGTTGTCATAGGTCAGGCCATGGCCGGCATGCACCTCCAGGCCAAGGGAATGGGCGAGGGCGGCGCCCTGTTGCAGGGCTTTGAGTTCCACCTCGGCCTGATCCAGCAGGCCTTCGGCGTGCAAGTCGGAATAATGGCCGGTGTGAAGTTCGACGACGGCGGCACCGATCTTGGCGCAAGCCTCGATCTGGCGCGGGTCGTGGCCGATGAACATCGAGACGCGGGCGCCTGCGGCGGCCAGGGGCGCGATAAATCGCGCCAGTCGCGTGGCGTCAGAGGCGACGTCGAGCCCGCCTTCGGTCGTCCGCTCGGTCCGCTTTTCGGGGACGAGGCAGACGGCATGGGGGCGCGTGGCCAGAACGATGGCCTGCATCTCGTCCGTGGCGGCGCATTCGAAGTTCAGCGGAATGCCGAGCCCGGCTTTCAGCGCGGCAATGTCGCTGTCACGGATGTGGCGGCGGTCTTCGCGCAGGTGGGCGGTGATGCCGTCGGCCCCGGCAGCTTCGGCCAGAAGTGCGGCGCGCAGCGGATCGGGCCAGGCCGAGCCGCGGGCGTTGCGGACGGTGGCGACGTGGTCGATGTTGACGCCAAGGCGCAGCTTTCCAAGGTAATTCATCGCTCTCACCCCATGTGTTTGCGGACTGTCTAGACCGGATTGGGGGCCGATGGGAAGGGCGGTTTGCTTGGGCAACCGCCGGGGGTTTCACGCCCCCGGACCCCCGTGGGATATTTGGACAAGTATGAAAGGGGGCGGCTGCGGGTCGCGCGTCAGGGTTTGCGCGCGACGTTGCGGACCCGGGCCACCTGCGCCACGTCGGTTTCCGCCTCAAGTGCCGTCATCACCATGTGCAGGTGTTCGACATCGCGCAGGTCGACGTCGATCAGCAGGCGGTAGAAATCTGGTTTGCGCTCGGTGAATTTGAGGTCCGAGATATTGGCCTTCTGTTCCCCGATCACGGTGCAGATGCGGCCAAGGACGCCTGCGTCGTTGGAAATCGCCACGTCGAGGGTGACGGAATAGGCCGGGGCGTGGCGGCCCGATTGCCAGTGCAGGTCAACCCAGCGGGTGGGCTGTTCCTCCAGCTCTTCCAGCGCGGGGCAGTCGATGGCGTGGACGATGACGCCGCGCCCGGGGTAGGTGATGCCGACGATGCGTTCGCCCGGCACCGGCTGGCAGCATTGGGCGCGCTTGAAGGTTTGATCGGCGCCGAGGCCGATGACGGGGCGTTGGGCGTCAACCTCGTCCTTCTGGCTGGTGGAGAGTTCGGGGTAGAGGGTTTCCAGCACCTTGCGGGCGGTCAGTTCGGCGGAGCCGAGGCGGGCCAGCAGATCGGTTTCATCAGCCAGCCCCAGCATCTTGGCGGCGGTGCGCAGGGCCTTGTCGGTGGCCTTGCGGCCAACATGGTCGAAGGCGGCGCGGGCGAGTTCCTGGCCCAGTTTGACAAAGCGGCCGCGGTCTTCTTCGCGCAAGCTGCGGCGGATGGCGGCTTTGGCGCGGCCGGTGGTGACGATGTCGATCCACGAGGACTGCGGGCGCTGGCCTTCGGCGGTGATGATTTCGACCGACTGGCCGTTCTTCAGGCGGGTCCAGAGCGGGACGCGGATGCCGTCGATCTTGGCCGAGACGCAGGAATTGCCGATGCGGGTGTGGATGGCGTAGGCGTAGTCCAGAGGTGTTGCACCGCGCGGAAGTTGCACCACGTCGCCCTTGGGGGAGAAGCAGAAGACGAGGTCGGAGTACATCTCAAGCTTGACGTTTTCCAGAAACTCGTCGTGATCGCCCGCATCGAAGCGTTCGGTCAGGCCCGCGATCCACTTGGCCGGATCGACGGCGAAGGGGTTCTTGGCGCGCACGCCTTCGCGGTAGGACCAGTGGGCAGCAACACCGGCCTCGGCCACTTCGTGCATTTCGCGGGTGCGGATCTGCACCTCGACCCGCTTGCCATCGCGGCCGGAGACCGAGGTGTGGATCGAGCGGTAGCCGTTGGATTTCGGCTGGCTGATGTAGTCCTTGAACCGGCCCGGCACGGCGCGCCAGCGCTGGTGGATGGCGCCGAGGATGCGGTAGCAATCGCCCACGTTCATGCAGATGATGCGAAAGCCGTAGATGTCAGAGAGGCGGGAGAAGGCGAGGTCTTTCTCCTGCATCTTGCGCCAGATCGAATAGGGCTTCTTGGCGCGGCCATAGACATCGGCGTCGATCTTTTCGCGTTCCAATTCGGTGCGGATGTCGGCGGTGATCTGGTGGACCACATCGCCGGATTCCTTCTGCAGGGTCAGGAATCGGCGGATGATGGAATTGCGCGCTTCGGAGTTGAGGACGCGGAAGCCGAGGTCTTCCAGCTCTTCGCGCATCCATTGCATGCCCATGCGACCGGCAAGGGGGGCATAGATGTCCATGGTTTCGCGGGATTTCTGGATCTGCTTTTCCGGCGACATGCTTTTGATCGTGCGCATGTTGTGCAGACGGTCGGCGAGTTTGACCAGAATGACCCGCAGGTCCTTCGACATCGCCATGAACAGCTTGCGGAAGTTTTCCGCCTGTTCGGAGGCGCCGGAGGAGAGTTGCAGGTTGGTCAGCTTGGTGACGCCATCAACCAGTTCGGCGACTTCGTGGCCGAAAAGCCGCTCCACCTCGGTATAGGTGGATTTGGTGTCCTCGATCGTGTCGTGCAACAGGGCGGTGACGATGGTGGCATCATCCAGCTGCTGTTCGGTCAGGATGGCGGCGACTGCAACGGGGTGGGTGAAGTAGGGCTCACCCGATTTGCGGAACTGGCCCTCGTGCATCTTCATACCGTAGGCATAGGCCTGACGGATCAGCTCGGAATTCGTGCGCGGATTGTAATTGCGGACGAGGGCGATCAGGTCTTCGACGTCGATCATCCTCGTCCTGCCTTCCGTGATCCCGAGGGATCAGTTGTCGCCTTGCGCTTCCATGAGCGCGCGCAACAGTTTTTCTTCCGACATGTCGTCTTGCATCGGGCGATCAATCTCGCCCGACATCAGAAGCGCCATCTGATCGTCTTCCGGCTCGTCGACCTCGATCTGGGTCTGATAGCTTTCGATCATCCGCTCGCGCAGGACCGAGGCGATCTGGGTCTCGTCAGCGATCTCCCGCAGGGCGACCACCGGGTTCTTGTCGTTGTCGCGGTCCACCGTGACCGGAGAGCCGGACTGAATCTCGCGCGCCCGATGGGCGGCCAGCATCACCAGTTCGAACCGGTTCGGAACCTTGTCAACGCAATCTTCAACCGTCACGCGGGCCATGGATGCTCCAATACACAGGGGGGCTCGGGAAGGGCCTAGATAGTCCTGTGAAATTCTCTTGACAAGCGGCAAATGCGTCGCAGGCCAAGGCTATAGCGGGCGAACCGCATCAATCTCGGCCTGAGGCAGGGATTGGACCATCTGGGCCACGCTTTGGCCGGTGACAGGATGGCACCAGTCGGCGGCGATATCCATCAGCGGCACCAGAGCGAAGGCGCGGTCCTGCAGGCGGGGGTGGGGCAGAATCAGGGACTGCGGTGCTTCGGTCGCCTGGCGTGCGGCGGGCAGGTCATGCCAATGGGTCCACTGCGCGAGGTCGGGCAGGATCAGATCCCCCATGGCCAGAAGATCGAGATCCAGAGTGCGCCCGCCCCAGCGTGTGTCGCGGGTGCGGCCAAAGCGCGCCTCGATGGCATGCAGATGCGCCAGAACCTGCGCCGGCGCACAGGGCGCCTCCAGCAGGGCGGCGGCGTTGACATAGTCAGGACCGGCGCCCGCCGGAAAGCAGGGGGTGGTGTAGAACCGGCTGACTTTCGCCACCGTCAAACCCAACAATCCCAATGCCGTGAGAGCATCTTGCTGCACGTTAAGAGGCGACCTACCTATCCATGGCAGATTGCCCCCTAGCGCGACCAGTATCGGGAAAGTACGTTGGGTCATCATGAGTACACTTTCGTATAGGGATACTTGTTTGGCCTGAATCTGGCTGCTACTCGACAGGAACGGCCAAGGTTCCACAGCATTACCGTGATCGCCGGCGTGACGGATGGGCGAAGGATTGAAGGGAAAATAGATGTTTTACAAGGACGAGCGTCTGGCACTTTTCATCGACGGATCGAACCTTTATGCAGCGGCGAAAGCCCTGGGGTTTGACATCGATTACAAGCTGTTGCGCCAAGAGTTCATGCGCCGCGGCCGCCTTCTGCGCGCCTTCTACTACACGGCGCTGCTGGAGAATGACGACTACTCGCCGATTCGCCCTCTGGTTGATTGGCTGAACTACAACGGCTTCACCATGGTGACCAAGCCTGCCAAGGAATACACCGACAGCCAGGGCCGCCGGAAGGTCAAGGGCAACATGGACATCGAGCTGACGGTCGATGCCATGGAGCTGGCGCCGCGCGTCGATCACGTTGTGCTGTTCTCGGGTGACGGCGACTTCCGTCCGCTGGTGGAAAGCCTGCAACGTCAGGGTGTGCGCGTCTCGGTCGTCTCGACCATCCGCAGCCAGCCGCCGATGATCGCCGACGAACTGCGCCGCCAAGCTGACAACTTCATCGAACTTGACGAACTGCGCGAAGTGATCGGCCGTCCGCCGCGCGAACCGCGCCCGATGGAACATCAGGATATCTCGATCGAAGCCAAGTAAGGTTTTGGCCAAGACCATCCCCACGTCACGAAGGCCGGAGCGGGCAACTGCTTCGGCCTTTGGCATGGGGACACGCTATGATTTCATTCTGACGCGGGCCGATGCGCTGGCCTGGCTGGGCCTGAAGCGCGAGGTCACGGGCTGGCGGAAATGGGCCTATATCCTGTGGTTCGCTGCGGCTGGTGTGGCGCTGGCGGTGCTGCCGGCGGATTGGGTCGGCGCGCAGGGCGACCAGAAGCACTGGATCGCCTTTGCCTTGGCCTTTGCCGTGCAATTCGTGCTGTTGATGGGGTTTCTGGCGGTCAAGCGCCAGTGGGACGCCCGCCGCTTGCTGCCCGCCAACCGCACCGCCTGGTTTCAGGACCGCGGGGACCATCTGACCGGCACCGCCCCCGATGGTGCCACCTTGAACCTGCCGCCCGAGATGATCGGCCAGATCATCGAGACCCCGACCCATCTGTTCTTTTCGACCCGCGGTTCGGTGCTGATCCTGCCCGCCTCGGTGTTTCGCAAGCCGCAGGACAAACACGCCTTGGCCGCCCGCTGGCTGGCGAAGATCGAGCGGCTGGACAGTTGAGGGGCTGACGCTGTCCGAAGATCGGCGTCAAGGCGCCCGGTCAAGGTCAACGCAGGCCAGATAGCGCTGAAGATAGGGTGTCACGTTCCACGACAGCGAGCCACCGAAGCGCGGATTGATCTCAAACAGCATCAGGCGGTTTTCCACCATGCGGTAGTCGATGCAGCAGGTGCCCTGATCAAACCCGATCGCGTTGAGCATGGCCCGCAGGATGTCTTGACCGGGCGTCTCGCTCAGCCATTTGGACTGCCTGGCCTTGTGGGTCGCGCCTTTGATGCCGGGATCGGGGCCCATGTCATAGGCAATGGTTTGCCACAGCTGCGGGACGCCGCGATGGATCAGGACATGGGTGGCATATTCCTGACGGCCGGGGGTGAAATCCTGAATGAAATGGGTGCCTGCCGCCAGATTGGCTGCGATATGATCGGGCACCGCTGCGTTCAGGACCAGATCGCTGCCCTTGCCCCAGGCGCCCTGACGCGGCTTGACGATCACCGGTTGCCGGGTGGGGTCATCGGGCAGGCGGTCGCGCAGCGCTGGAATATGGTCGCCAAAGCCAAGCGCGATCAGGCGGAGGTTCAGGGCCAGCTTGTCGTTGCACAGTTGGCGCACGGCTTTGGGCACCGGCAGGGCAGGCAGGTGCTGGCCAAAGGTTTCCAGCCAGCGATGATCCGTCAGGTCGATCGGCACCACGGCATCATAGCCCGCCGTCGCGGCCCGTTTCAGATCCGCCATGACGATGGTGAACTGACCCGGATCGGCGCTGGCCCGGAAACTCCGTTCCCATTGCGGTTTCAGACCGCACAGAATTCGCCTGAGTTCCGCCAACCTGGCCTCCTTGGTCCTGCGCTTTGGTGTAGGGGGCGGGGGCAAGCTTGTCACGCGCGGCGGCAGATTTCCAGTCAGCGGTGGTGGACGCGGGCGGCGGTTCGGCTTAACTGATCTGTCAAACCAGCTTGAGCGTGCCATGACCGAAGCCCTGACCCTTTACCTCGCCGCCCCGCGCGGTTTTTGTGCCGGTGTGGACCGGGCGATCAAGATTGTCGAACTGGCGCTGCAGAAATGGGGGGCGCCCGTCTATGTGCGCCACGAGATCGTGCACAACAAATACGTGGTCGATGGGCTGCGCGCCAAGGGTGCGGTGTTTGTCGAAGAGCTGGACGAATGCCCGGTGGACCGACCGGTGATCTTTTCGGCCCATGGTGTGCCGAAATCGGTGCCGGCGGCGGCAGAGGCGCGGCACATGATCGCAGTCGATGCGACCTGCCCCCTGGTGACCAAGGTGCACAACGAGGCGGCGCGCCATTCGGAAGCCGGTCTGCAGATGGTGATGATCGGCCATGCGGGCCACCCCGAGACGGTGGGCACCATGGGCCAGCTGCCCGAGGGCGAGGTGCTGTTGGTGGAAACCGCCGAAGATGTGGCGCGGCTTTCCGTCCGTGATCCCGCCAAGCTGGCCTATATCACGCAGACCACGCTGTCGGTCGATGACACCGCGGGCATCGTGGCGGCCTTGCAGGCGCGCTTTCCCGCGATTGTGGGCCCGCACAAAGAGGATATCTGCTACGCCACCACCAACCGTCAGGCGGCCGTCAAGGCGATTGCCGGCAAGATTGACGCGCTTCTGGTGATCGGGGCGCCGAATTCGTCCAACTCCAAACGGCTGGTCGAGGTGGGACGTGCCGCGGGCTGTGCCTATGCGCAATTGGTGCAGCGGGCGGCGGAGATTGACTGGCGGGCCTTGGACGGGATCACGGCGGTGGGGGTGACCGCCGGCGCCTCGGCCCCCGAGGAGCTGGTGAACGAGGTGCTGGATGCCTTTCGCGCCCGCTATGCCGTGACGGTGGAGATTGTGGAAACCGCACAGGAGGCCGTGGAATTCAAGGTCCCGCGCAGCTTGCGGGAAGCCGTCTGATGCCGGATCTGTTCGCCTATACCGACGGGGCCTGTTCGGGCAACCCGGGCCCCGGCGGCTGGGGTGTTCTGATGATCGCGCGCGAGGGGGGGCAGATCGTCAAGGAACGCACCCTGTCGGGCGGCGAGGCACAGACCACCAACAACCGGATGGAATTGCTGGCCGCCATCTCGGCCCTGGAGGCGCTGACCAAGCCGGTGGAGATTACCATCGTCACCGATAGCGCTTATGTGAAGAACGGCATCACCGAGTGGATGGACAACTGGAAGCGGCGGGGCTGGCGCACGGCGGGCGGACCGCCGGTCAAGAATGTCGATCTGTGGCAAAGGCTGGATGCGGCGCGGTCCGGTCACAAGGTGATCTGGCGCTGGATCAAGGGCCATGCGGGGCATGCGGAAAACGAGCGGGCGGATGAACTGGCCCGCGCCGGCATGGCACCCTTCAAACCGTCCAGGTGATCAGATCCAGTCGAGGTTGACCTTGCCGGTCGGCTGATGTTCGGCAATCGCCAGGCGCAGGGCGCGGTAGCGGTCGCGCAGGTCCTTGAACTTGCGTTCATGGGTTTCGGCGACAAGACCCCGGATGTTCTCGAACAGGTTGTCGCGGTCCATCACCTCCAGAATGTCCAGTTCGGCCCCTTCGATGTCCATCTTGACGAAGGCGATCTGGCCGCGTGCCGCAACCTCGGCCCGAACCAGGGCGGGGAAGTCGATCAAGGGCACCTCGACCGCGTTGGTGGCATCGACGCCACGCCCACCGTCCAGGATGGTGCTTTTGACCGAGGCTTGTTCTTCGTTTCCGTCAAAATTGGCGCCCCGCAGCAGGGTCACGGTGCCAGAGCTGATCCCCACCGCCGCATGAACCAACCGGACGTTGCCGCGGCCGGAAAACCGGCTGGAAAGCTTGGTGAAAGTGACAGGATCGGGTTCATAGGCCACGACATCGGCCCCGGTCGCGGCCAGAATTTCCGTGACATCGCCCTTGTTGGCGCCAAGGTCGAAGACCAGGTCGCCGGGGCGCAGAAGCGTGGTGATGCCGGTCATGTACCCCTCGGCCCAAGCTTTGCGCAGGTTGCGTCTGGTCCTGCGGATCAGCGCCTGCGCCTTCTTTTCGGCGGCGGTGCGGGGGGCCGGACCCTCCTCCACCGCGTCCGCGGGGGGCAGGGTCATTCTTCCAGCGCCTTGGACGGATCGACGCCGACCTGTTCGCACATCCGCGCGGCGTAAGAGTTGGGCAGGGGCGGGTTCTTGCGCCACCATGGCTTGGTGCCGTTGGTGTAAAGGTGAACCGACAGGGTGTGGTCGGTGAAATGCCCCTCGACCCTGCCATAGGGGTCATAGAAGACGTCATTCAGTTGGAACGGCACCGGGTAAAGGTAATCCGGCGACAGGGCCTTGTCATAGTCGCCGGTCTGCTGGGCGAACCAGGTGAAGGCCTGAGGCCCAAAGGCGGTGCGTTCGGCGTTGTAGATGCGCACGGCCTGCGGCAGGCTTTGGTCCTGCTTTTCCAGCTTCTTGCGCTGCTGCTTGTTGAACCATGCCGGGGCGGCGGGCAGGTTGAAGTAATAGTCCAGAAGCTGGTGGATCAGTTCGCCCTCTTTCGGGATATAGACCACGCCGCAGTTCAAGGCACCCCGGAAGCCGTGACCGGCATAAATGTTCTGCATCTCGTCCGGGAAGGGGCGGTGGCAGAAGGCATCGCAGTCGATCCAGACGGCGTCGGTGGCCTGGATCATCTTGTAGCGGAACACGTTGGACAGGAAGCTTTCCGAGGTCTGCGCCACAATCTCGCGGTCGATCGTCATGATCTCGGACGCGGGTTTGACGATCACGCCGTCAGGGACATTGGTGACCTTGTCGGTGCAATACAGCGTCGTGGGATGGCCCTGCTGAACGTGGGACAACAGGCAAAGCTGGTTGAGGTAGTGCAGCTTTTCGCCAATCCAGAGGGAAGCGACAGGGCGGCGGATTGGGGGACTCATCTTCTACCTCTGGGTCAGGGCACGCGGTTTGCCGGGAAGTCTGACCGGACTTTGTTTCCAAACCATGGACAAAATGCGGCAACGGCGTGGCAAGGGGTCAATCAGCGTCCGGATCCTGTTGGAAGGCGCGGGCGATGTTGGTGTCGATGCCTTGCAAAGGGGCGTAGTCCAGTTCGGACAACACCGCGTCAAGGTCGGCCAGTCGCGCGTGCCACGCCTCCAGCAGACGGCCGTACAGCACGATTTGGGGCGGCTGGGGCGACAGACGGGGCAGAAGTTCGGCCAGCACATCGGGCGACAGGCGCGGGTCGGCCAGAAGAAGTGCCTGCGGTTTGATCTGACGCACCAGCGCCGCGACCGCCTGCGCCGGATCGTCCAGCACCGCGTCGGACAGCGACAGGCGCGGGCCGAAGTGGCGGTCATTCCGGGCCATGATGCGGGCCATGACGGTGCGCAGCGCTGGGTTGTCCTCTTGCAGGGTCAGCCGCAGGTCAGGGCGTTCGCGCGCCAGATGCAGGCCGACAAAGCCCACGGCGGAGCCGATTTCCAGCACCGTGGCGTTTCGGGGCAGCATCGTCGGGAATTTCCGCGCAAGGCCGCGTTCGAACTTGCCGGCTGCGATAAGCCCCAGGGCTGTGGCGGGAAAGATCCGGTGGTCCTGTGGCAGGGCCAGGGAGTGGTTTGCGCTCCACTCCACCGCAACCTCGGCCGAGACATCCGGCGTGCCCGGCACGTAACCGCCCATCGGCACCTGTTCCGCCGGGGTCTTGGGCGCCCCGTCGCGATCGGCTTTTGCCTTGGCGTTGCGGCGCTTTTCGACCTCGGTCATCAGGGCGGCGATCTTCTCTTTGTCGCGGGCTTGTGGCGGTTTGGCGACGATTTGGCTGATCGGCACCGCCGAGGCTTTCGCCAGATCGGCCACAAGCCCCTGATAGGCCTCGGTCTGGCGCAGTTCGGCCAGCCGCGCCTCGGCCCGGGCGAGGGCTGCAAAGTGCAGGCGGTTGACCACCGGGTCAGACAGAAGGGTGGCGATGATCTCATTCCGGCGGGTCGAATAGCGCAGCATGGTGTCGTCTGGCACCTCGTTGCGGTCCTGCAGGGACCAGTAGTCGGAATTGTACTTGTCCGCCTTGTTGTTGACGTTGCCGCGCATCTTGCGGATGGCATAGCTGTCGACCGATTTCACCGCGTAATGGTTCAGTTGTACCCAGTCATAGCCCACGGTGCGTGTGATGGACCGCCAGCCGCGGAACTTGAAGTAATCCTCCATCACCTTGCCCGAGCCGGTCAGCCATTTGACGCGGTCGGGAAAATCGGTCTGGATGTGGCGGGTCTTCATCTTGGGGCGGTGGATGCCCAGCTTCCAGTAATCAGGGTCGTATTTGAACAGGGTCTTCACCCCCCAGCCCTTGTTCCAGGTGGTGGGGGCGGCCAGAAGGTACTGTTCCGTCACCGGCGCGCGGGACCACTGCACCACCCCACCCGAGCCGAAGATGCGCCATGTCACCACGATGCCATTGGCGTCCTGCGCCACGGCGGCATCCAAAAGGCCATCCACCGTGCCATCGCCGTGGCGGATGGACAGGAATTCGTCGGCATCGAACACCATGACCCAATCGGACAGGCCCGCCACCGGTTCCGCCTGCGCATAGTTCAGTGCCGAGGGCTGCGGGCGGATGCCCTCGGGCACCTTGTTGCGGCGGTGGTGGACCAGGCCCAGTTCCTCCAGCCGGATCAGAAGGTCGTCGGTGCCGTCCGAACAATCATTGGTATAGACCAGCAGGTCGGTGAAGCCGACCGCAAGGTGATGGGCGACCCATTCCACGACAAAGGGGCCCTCGTCCTTCATCATCGATATGGCGGTGACTTGCCCATGCGGGCTGCGATGGGCTTTCAGCGGAAAATCGACCGTGCCCCAGATGTCGCTGGCACCCCGGGGCCGGCCCGTCAAAGGGGCCAGCACGCGCGCGGGCTTGGCAGGGCCGCCGCCGCCCTTGCCCGGCTTGGGGCCCTTGCCGGCCCCCGGCCCCTTGCCTTTGGGGGCGGGCTTGGTCTGTTTGGGTGCCTCGTCCGTCATGATCCATCTGCCCGGCTTGCTGCGCCGAACCCTAGGCCCGGCGGCGAACCGGCGGCAAGGTCTTCTGCGGCATGCGATGCAGAAAGGCGGTCTGGCCCGGGTTTTGCGCCACCGGCCACAAGCCGCTTATGCGCCGCACTCACGGCCGGGTAAGCTGCCAATCGCGGGAATGTTTGTTGATTTGACACCGAGTCGGGCGCATTCCAGCGCGGAGCCTTGATAGGAGGGTGCCTTGGAAGCAGCCAGTTTGATTGAGGAAATCCGCTTTGGTTATGGCCCGCGTCTGGGCACACAGCCCTCTTCGGGGGGATTGGAGCCCGACCGGGTTCTGGCTCAGTTGACCGCAAGCGATCC
>NZ_CBBQHX010000040.1:0-37291 GCF_964946895.1 Stagnihabitans sp.
GCAATCCCCTTTTCTTTCAAGCGGATAGCTTCCTCGACGGCGATCTCGTCGAAGGGGTTCATCGACATCTTCACGTTCGCCAGATCGACACCGGACCCGTCCGCCTTCACGCGAACCTTCACGTTGTAGTCGATCACACGTTTGACAGGTACGAGCACCTTCATCGCGCAAATCTCCGCCGTTTTCAACTTCCAGAGGCGTCGCGCAAAGACCCGGCGTGAGCAACTGTCCATCTGAGACAGGAGGCCTGAGACGCGCTGACCCGGCATCCGTCGCGCCCACTGTCGCGTCTGAGACAGCGGGTGATACAGGGCCTGCCGCTCATGGGTCAGTGGTCAAAGATTGGGTGTTCGCCCAGCATCCAACCCGGGAGAGCCGAAAAGGCGGAGGGAGGAACCTGTCAGTGCGGCATCGTTGACGGTCAAATGCAGCGTTCCTCGCGGCAAACCGGCCCGGCGCAACTGGCACCCTTTCGTCCGTGCGGCGCGGTCTCTCACCAACTTTGCGAACAAGGGTGGTCGCAAGGGGCTTTGGCGGACCCATCACTTCAGGGAGGAACAAGAATGATTTTGAACAAACTGTCCACGCTCGGCATGGCTGCGGCGTTCGTGGCAACCGCTTCGACGGCGGTCTTTGCACAGGACGACACGTCCAAGAAGCTCTATCTGGGCGTCGGCAACACAAGCGCCGAATACTGGACGCAGATGATCTGGGGCGCGACCCAAGTCATGGAATCCGTCGGCGGCAAGGTCGAAGTGATCGGCAACGACTTCGATCCGCAGAAGTCCTTGCAGAACATCGGCGCCATCACGGCGGCGGGCTGTGAAGGCTGCATCTTCACGTGGTTCCCGGACTCGCCCGCGTTCACCAAGACCTTCGTCGAGAAGATCGCGGATGCCGGCGGCTTCATCACCACGCTGTGGAACCGGGCCGAAGAAATCCACCCCTGGGATACCGCTCCGGACGCCTGGGTCGCCAACATCTCGTTCGACGGTGTGGATGCCGGCTACCAAAACGGAATGGCGCTCTGCAAGGCGCTTGGCGGCACGGGCGAGATCGTTGTTCTGCAAGGCGTTCTGGACAATGCTCCGGCCAAACAGCGCACGATGGGTCTGGAGAAGGCCATCAAGGAATGCCCCGGCATGACCATTTTGGACCAGCAGGTCGCGAGCTGGCAGCAAGGTCCGGCGCAGGACATCATGCGCACCTGGCTGACCAAATACGGTGACCGGATCAAGGGCGTTGTCGGTCAGAACGACGCGATGGCCCTAGGTGCCTTGGCCGCTCTGCGTGAAGCGGGTCTGGCTGGCAAAGTCTTCGTCACCGGGACCGACGGTTCCAGCGACGTGGTCAAGCTGATCGAAACCGGCGAGATCCTGTCGACCATGTCGGGCCTGAACGAATATCAGGGTGCGATTGCCGCCGCACTCGCTTACGGCGTGCGCGTGGGTGACATCAAGCTGGCCGACCTGAGCCAAGCCCAGCGTGACTTCTTCGTGCAGCAAATCCTGATCACGAAGGACAACGCGGCCGAGTTCTTGGCCCGCAAGCCCGACCCGAAGGACTACACCTACGAGGCCATCAAGGCCGACATCTGGGCCAAGTCGGCGGGCCAGATCCCGAACGGCGTGAACTGAGACAGTTCGCAGGGCCTGACCCTGCGCACCCAAGGGCTCTCCCTTCATGGGGGAGCTCGTCTTCATCAGATTGCAGCACAAGATAAGGCGGACATCCCCGATGTCAAAACGACTTCAATCCCTTGGACCCCTGCTGGCCTTGTTGGTCTTGGTCCTGCTGTTTTCGGTCTTCACCGACAACTTCGCCTCGTTGCCCAATTTAGCCGCAGTGCTGGAGGCTGCAGCCATTCCGGCCATCGTGGCGGTTGGGTTGACCTTCGTGCTGTTGCAGGCTTCTATTGACCTGTCCGTGGAGGGTATCGCCTCGCTGGCCAATGTGCTTTTGGCGATCACAGTAGCCAATTCGGTGACTGCGACGGATATTGGCCTCTGGGCCATCCCGCTGGTGATCGGTGTTGGGTTGGGGATCGGAGCGATCAGCGCGCTGATTTCGATCTACATTCGCATGCCGTCGCTGATCGTTACGCTGGGCATGTGGCTGACGACGGTGGGCTGTGCGGCGCTGCTATATCCCGGTCGCCTGCCGCAGATTCTGGAGACGCGGATCACCTCGCTTTCCATCGACAAGCAATTCGGGCTGAGCTGGATCGTCTACCTGACGCTCGCCCTGATCCTAGTCGCGGTTCTGGTTGAAAAACACACAAGGTTTGGCCGGATGAGCCGGGCAATTGGCGAGAACGAGCCGGTGCTGGTCATGTCCGGCATCAAGATCATCCGCCACAAGGTTGCGGCCTTTGCTCTGGCTGGGGGCTGTTATGCGCTGGCGGGCATCCTTTTGGCTGCACGGATCGGGGTGGGCAACACGCAATCCGGCGTGGGGCTGCTGTTCCCCTCCATCGCGGCCTGCGTTCTGGGGGGCACGCTGTTGTCGGGCGGTCATGGCGGGGTGCGTCAGTCGATGATTGGGGTTCTGATCCTGATCACGCTGCGCAACGGTCTGATCCAGATCGGCGTCGATCCCTTGCTTCAATCGGCGCTGGAAGGCGCCGTCATCATCGTGGCCGTGGCCGGATCGACTTGGCATCTGCGGCGCAAGATCAGGGTCATCAAATGACGGCTGCATTTTCGTTAGAAGGCATCTCCAAGCGCTTTGGCGAGGTCACGGCACTGGACCGCGTGAGCCTGGAGCTGGTCGAGGGCGAGGTTCTGGGCCTGATCGGGCAGAACGGCTCTGGCAAATCGACCATCATGAAGGTCATGGCGGGGCTGCATCAGCCTGACAGCGGGATCATCAAGGTGGGGGGCAAGGTTGTGCAATTGCGCTCTCCGCTGGTTGCGGCGGCGGCGGGGATTGGTCTGGTCCATCAAGAGCAGTCGCTGATCAAGTCGCTGACGGTGGCCGAGAACCTGTTTCTGGACAAGCCCGCAACATCGACCCGGGCCGGAGTCTACCGCTGGAATGACCTGCGTGACCGGGCCAAGCATCAGCTTGCGAAGGTGGAACTGGACATTGACCCGTTTACGCCCGTTGCTGACCTGTCCTTCGGGCAACGGCAGATGGTGGAACTGGCCAAGGTTCTGTCCTTGGAAGAACTGGTCCATGGGCACCTCGTCATTCTGTTTGACGAACCCACCGCGGTGCTGAACCCGCCGGAGATCGAGGCCCTGTTCGGTCAGATCCGACGGATCAAGCACCGGTCGTCGGTGGTGTTTGTCTCGCACCGGATGGACGAGATCCTGACCATCTCGGACCGCGTTTATGTGATGAGCGACGGGCGCAATGTCGCCACCCGCGACAAGGACCACGTCAACCCCGACGAGCTTTATGAGCTGATGGTCGGCAAGCAGCGCGTCAACCGCAAGGACCGCAAACCGCGTGAGGCGCATCTGGGCGCGCAAGCGGCGCTGACGTTGAAGAACGTGACGGTGCCGGGTGAGATTGAGGACATCAGCCTGACCCTCGCGCCGGGGGAAATCCTTGGCTTGATCGGCGTGCAAGGTTCGGGCGCAGAAACTATCCTCCGCACCGTCTTCGGCATGGCGGACGAGTGGACCGGAAACATCGAGTATTTCGGCGCGCCCCTGACGATCGATAGCCCGGCCGAGGCCGTTCACAAGGGCATCGGCTACCTTCCGGCAGAGCGCAAGACCGAAGGCATGATCCGCAATACCTCGGTGTCCGAGAACGTGGCGATCACCTATGGCTGGCAGCATGGGCGCGGGGGCGGGATGATTTCCCGCGCCAAGGAGCGCGGGCTGATCGAGGGTTGGGTCAAGAAGCTGGCGATCAAGACGCCGTCAATTGGCCACAGGATAGATAACCTGTCGGGCGGCAATCAGCAGAAGGTCGTGCTGTCGAAATGGCTGTTCGGCAAGACACTTAAGGTCTTGATGCTGGACCATCCAACGCGGGGGCTGGACCCCGGAGCGCGGTCTGACCTGTTCGCCGTGATCCGCGAACTGGCGGACCAAGGGCTTGCGATCCTGCTTGTGGCCGACACCTTGGACGAGGTTCTCAACATGGCTGACAGCATCATCGTCATGAAAGACGGCCGCGTCAGTGCCCGGATTGAGGGCGTGCAGGCGGCACCACCTTCGGAAGAAGAACTCGTCAAGGCAATGGTTTAGGGGGCAGCGATGAAAGAGACTGTGACACAGTTCATCCGGCGTAACGGGGCGCTGATCGTGCTTCTCGTGATCCTCGCGGCGGTGTCGACGGCGGCACCGGGCATCCTGCGCTGGCAGGCGATCAACTCGCTGCTGAAGGACAATGCGCCGATGCTGGTGATGATCGTGGGGGCAACTCTGCCGATCCTGTTGGGCTGTCTGGACCTGTCGATTGCCGCGATGGCCTCGTTGGCCGCTGTGGTGGCCGCCTTGCTGTCGCCCGCCTTAGGATCAGCCAGTGTCGTTGTCGTGGTGGCAGGGGCTTCGGTGATTGGCGGGGTTCAGGGCTATTTGATCGGGCGACTTCAGGTGCCTTCGTTCGTGATCTCTTTGGGGGCCCTTGGTATCTTCAAGGGCGTGGCGATGTACCTGACCGGTGCGGCAATGGTCGGCATTCAGCCGGGGATCGGCGTCTATGATTTGCTGGGTGGCAAGACGGCGGGCATGTCGAACTCTTTCGTCCTGGTGCTGATCGTGGCGGGCCTGTTTGCGGCCATGCTGAGGTTCACCAACCTTGGCCGCAACATCTATGCCTTCGGGGCGAATGAGATTGCTGTCTATATCTCTGGCGTCCGTCGCGACTGGGTGCGGAGTTTCGCTTTCGCGGCCTCGGCAGGTTGTGCGGCATTGGGCGGGGTCATGATGATCTCGCAGACCATGTTCGCCAGCGCCACCGTGGCGGGCAGCCTGCTGCTGCCCTCGCTGGTTGGCGTGATTGTCGGCGGCACGGCGATTTCAGGCGGGGTGGGCGGCGTCATGTCCAGCCTGATCGGCGGGCTGATCGCCATTCTGATCCGGGTGGGCGTCACAATCTCGGGCCTGCCGCCGGAAAGCCAGGACGTGGCCTTTGGCATCACAATCCTGATCGCCGTCGCATTGACCACCGACCGGGCCAAGATCGGCCTTGTGAAATGACCCAAAAGAAAGAGGCTATGATGTTTCCTGAAGCAGGCTTGATCATCGGCGGCGTGCAGCGCCACCAAGGCAGCGCGGGCACGCTGGAGCTGACTGACCCCGCCACCGACGAAGTGCTGGCGGTTCTGCCGAAGGCAGGCTTGGCCGAGGTCGCAGAGGTTGCGGGAATAGCCCTGCAAGGTTACGGCGAATGGTCGGCGTTTTCGCCCTACGAACGCTCGAAGATCCTGCGTCGGGCCGCCGATCTGATGCGGGCCAGGGTCGAGGATGCGGCGCGTCATCTGACGTTAGAACAGGGCAAGCCGATTGCGCAGTCCCGGCTGGAATGGGGCGGGGCGGCGGACCTTCTGGACTGGTACGCCGAGGAAGGTCGCCGGACCTATGGCCGCGTCATTCCGGGCCGGGTGGCTGAGGCGGATTTGCGGGTGCTGAGGAAGCCGGTCGGCCCGGTGGCAGCGCTGGCACCGTGGAACTTCCCGGCTTGGGGCATGATGCAGAAGATCGCCCCAGCACTGGCGGCGGGCTGTTCGGTGGTCGCCAAGCCGTCGGAGGCGACGCCCGTCACCACCTGGCACATCGCCATGTGTCTCATCGAGGCGGGTCTGCCTGCGAAGGCGATCAGCGTGATCTGGGGCAGTTCCTCGCTGATCTCGGAAGGGCTAATCAAAGCGCCGGAAATCCGCAAGGTCAGTTTGACCGGATCGACCCGGGTGGGCCGGATCGTGGCGGCGATGGCGGGGGAGTATCTCAAGAAAGTGACGATGGAACTGGGCGGCCATGCCCCGGTGATCGTTGCGCGCGATGCGGATATGACCAAGCTGATCCCGCTGGCGGCGCAGTGGAAGTTCCGCAATTCCGGGCAGGTTTGCGTGTCTCCGACCCGCTTCCTTGTCGAGGATGCAGTCTATGATCAGTTCGTTGATGGCCTGTCGCAAGCCGCTTCTCGCATCAAGGTTGGGCATGGGCTGGAGGATGGTGTCGGGATGGGGCCATTGTGCACCCGCAACCAGCGCAACGTCATCTCGGCTATGGTGGCTGATGCTCGGGCTAAGGGGGCACGGGTGACGGCGGGTGGTGATGCCATTGGCAATGTTGGCAACTTTCATGCGCCGACGGTGATTGCCGATGCCCATTCGGGTCTGTTGGCGATGAATGACGAACCCTTCGGGCCTTTGGCTTTGGTGGCCCGAGTCGCGTCCATCGACGACGCTTTGGCGGAAGCGAACCGGATGCCCGTCGGGCTGGCGTCTTTCGCCTTCACCACCAACTCCCACACACAAGCCAAGATCACCCGGACGGTGCGGTCGGGGATGCTGGGGATCAACCACTTCTCGATGGGTCTGCCGGAAACGCCGTTTGGCGGCATTCTGGACAGCGGCTTTGGGTCGGAAGGCGGCATCGAGGGGCTGGAGGCTTACACGACGCCGATGCTGGTCTCGGCGATGGTCTGACCGTCCTTGCAGGGGACGGGATTCAACGCCCCGAAGGGGGCACTCAACGGAGGAAAATATGTCGCAGTTTTCGCTTGAAGGCCGGATCGCGTTGGTCACCGGGGGTGGTCGTGGGATCGGTCTTGGGATCGCCACCAGCCTGGCTGAGGCCGGGGCCGATGTGGTGATCGCCGATTACACCAAAGAGCTGGCCGAAGCCGGGGCGCATGAGATCAGCAAGCTTGGCCGTCGCAGTTCGGCCGTTCTGGTCGATGTGCGCAAGGGCGACAGCGTAAACGCCATGGTCGAGAGCGTGGTCAAGCAGTTCGGCCGTCTGGATATTGCCATGAACAACGCGGGTATCGTCAGCCTTGGCGGCATTGGCGAATTGACCGAGGAGATGTGGGACGACTGCATGGCCGTCAATCTGCGGGGCGTGTTCCTGTCTACCAAGGCCGAGGTCGCGGTGATGCGCAAACAGCAGTTTGGCCGCATCATCAACACCTCGTCCATCGCGGGCAAGGTTGGCTTCCCGGCGCTGTCGCACTACTCGGCCACCAAGTTCGGTGTCATCGGCTTCACCAATGCCGTGGCCAAAGAAGTGGCGACCGAGGGCATCACCGTGAACGCGCTTTGCCCCGGAATCGTGGGCACCGGCATGTGGCGCGGTGAGACCGGCCTGTCGGGCAAATGGGCAGCTCCGGGCGAGAGCGAAGAAGCCTCGTGGGAGCGGCACCAGAAAATCTTCCTGCCGCAGGGCGTGGCCCAGACGCCCGCCGATATGGGGCAGATGGTGGTTTACCTTGCTTGCGCATCCCATGTGACGGGTCAGGCGCTGGCGGTCGATGGTGGCTTCTCACTGGGCTGAATGAAAGGGGCCCGGTGCATGCGCTTCGGGCCCACCCTTCAAGCCTCGCCGCGGGCCTTCTGGATCTGGATCTTGCGGTACAGCGTCGCTCGCGACACCCCCAGATAGCGTGCGGTCAACGAGACATTGCCGCTGTTGTAGCGCAGCGCGGCCTCGATCTTCGATGCCTCGGATTGCGAGCGGGCGGTCAGGTCCTTGCGGGCGATTTCGTCCACGATGTCATCGGGCAGATGCTCCATCCCGATGGTCTTGCCATCTGCCAAGGCGACGGCATGGCGCAGCGTGTTTCGCAGTTCGCGCAGGTTGCCGGGCCAGTGGTAATGCGTCAGGACCAATCGTGAGTCTTGGTCCAGTTCAACTTCGGGCCGCCCCAAAGCATCGCGCTCGATGCGGAATAGGTCGAGGATGGTGGCCTCGAGATCTGGCGCTGCGCGGAGGGGTGCCAGCGCAACCTGACCGCCCTTAAGCCGGTGCATCAGGTCCACCCGCATCTTGTTGTCGCGCACCAGCTGATCAAGGTCGCGAGTCGAAATCACGATGACGCCGATGCCATTGGCCCCTGCCTGCCGGTCATTCTCCAGAAGCGCCAAGAGGGCGGTCTGGCGCGTCTCGTCCATCTCATCAATTCGGTCGATCAGAAGGCAGGACCGCTGACCCGAGAGCCTGCGCTGCAACAGGGCACCCAAGTCAACCTGCGCTTCCAAGGAGGCGCAGTCGATAAAGACGATCTCGCTGTCATCGCCAAAGACGCAGCGGGCTACGGCTTTGGCGAAGGCGGTCTTGCCTGAGCCGGATTCTCCGGTGACGACTAGTGGCAAGCCGGCCGACAGAAGCCGCCGCGCCCGATCCATCGCTTGGCTCAAGATCGGGTTGATGCGCAAGGCCTCTTCGGCGAGGTTTACCGTGCGCAGCATGGGTTCGGATGGCCGGGCCGCAACCAGGCTGCGCGGCGTGCGGGCGCGGGTTTCGGGCAGGCTCAGCACCGCTTGCAGGGTGCGGCCGCGGTAGTTGAGGGTCAGAGGCGCATCGGGGCGGATGTCGGACAAGGCCTGATCCATCTCGAACAGGTCCTCGGCCGATTTGCCGACCAGTTGCCCGACCGTCTGCCCCAGAAGCCGCCCGGCGAAAGACGAGCCGTCGACAATGCGGCCATTCTCGTCCAGCGCCAGACGGCCCTCTTCGGCGATGTCGGCAATCTCGCCATGGTCAAGGATGCGCAGCATCATGTTGCGGCGGTTGAGACGTCCGAAATGGCCGTTCTCGATCCGCCGGGCCGAGCGTTCGACGATCTTCTGCACCATGCGGTTGACGCGGGCATCGGCTTGCCGGGCGGTGGTGACGTTGATTACGCTTTCAATGATGCCGTTGCGGCCAAGAACGGGGGCAGTCAGGCAGGTCAGGCGCTGGGTCGCGGCGCCGTAATGCTCGGCCCCGGCGATGATGACGGGTTTGCCGACGCGCAAGCAAGTGCCGACGCCATTGGTCCCCTGCTGGTCTTCCGTCCAGACAGAGCCGGGGATCACCCCGGACCCCGCCAGATCGCCCAGATATTGATAATCGCAGCGGAACAACATCATGGCGCCTTGGGACGAGGCGAGAGACACCAGATATTCGCTGTCCACCAACTGACGGAACAGCCGCTCTACCTCTGGTTCGGCGATGCGTAGGAACTCTTCGCGTTCTTGCATCAGAGCCTGGATTTCGGAATGGCTAAGGACCGCGGCCCGTGGCACAGCATCGGGCAGCAGGTTGTAATCCGTCAGGCAGCGCTTCCAGGACTGTTCCACCAGATCTGGCAGGCGCGCTTCTGACACCCCGCGCGAGCGGAGGATGTTTTCAATCTCGCCGGACAGCGGGTCACTAAACCCGTTTGCTCCCAAAGCTTCTGTCTCCCACATCGCGCCCCTCCCAAGACAGTTGATGTGCGGCTTCACAAATGGTGAAGCCTACGCATATTCCCTTCCCGCAAGCCTTGCAGCCTGTCCGTTTATCCAGATCAGTGGCTCACGATGGTCGTTGCCATCGTGGCTTTGCCTTATGCCAACAATCCTGCCGATGAAGACCGTTTGATCTTCATGGGCATGAGCACCCTGTACATCACAAAAAAAGCAGGCCGTCGCGCTATCCAAATAGGGCAGCTCGTGCGGCCCGGTGGACCAACTTCCGGAGGCAAACCGCTGTGAGCGCAGGTCGCTGCGGCTGAAGCGGTCCAGAAGGTCGATGTCGTCCGCCGCGATCTGGTTGAGGCAAAAGTAGTTGCTGTCGCAGATCGCGGGATAGGCCGAGGCCGAGTGCTTAACCGCCACGATCATCGCTGGGCGATAGGTGGAAAACGGCACCGCCGTCGTCACGGCCAGCCCGTGGTTGACCCCGGCCCGGTCGCGCGTTGTCAGGATCGAGACATTGACCGGCGTGCCGCGCAAGGCCGTGCGCAAGTTCTCCGAAAACTCCGGATCGCCGGCTTGGCAGGGCTGCGCAAGGCTGAGCATGATCATTCTCCAGAGCGGGTTGGCCCCGATCCTCAGGTCCAATCCTGTTAGTAAGCGCGATTTGGCGGCGGGGCTATGTGTATCCTGAGACTGGAGCCTGTCTCACCGAGTTTCAAATGAGACAGTTTGCAGTCACTTGACGATGCGGGCTTCAGTCAGGGCCGCGATGCGGGAGGCGTCAAGGCCAAAGCGGTTCAGGATTTCCCGGCTGTGGGCCCCGATGGCGGGTGGGGCCAAGCGGACCGAGCCGGGCGTGCGGCCCAGCTTTACCGCGATGCCGGGTCCTTTGTAGCCGTCAAGTTCGGCCACCATTTGACGCGTGGTGGTGTGGTCCAGCGCCAGCGCCTCCTCGACGGTCAGGACCGGCGCGCAGGGGACACCGAGGGCCATGAGGCGTTGGAACAAAGGCATGCCGTCCAACGCGGCCAAGGGCGGCAACAGGGCCGCGCGCAGCGTCTCACGGTTGACCACGCGGTCGCGGTTGGTAAGATACAGGGGGTCCGTGCCAAGGGCGGGGACGCCAAGTTCGGTGCACAGGGTGCGGAACTGGCGGTCGTTGCCGATGGCGAGGAACAAGGGCACGGTGCCGGTGGGGAACAGGTCGTAAGGCACGATGTTGGGGTGGCCGTTGCCAGTGCGGATTGCCTTGCCGCCGTTTAGCACGTTGGAGACATGGGGGTGCAGCATGGCAATCGCAGTGTCATACAGCGTGACCTCAACCTGCTGGCCTTTCCCTGAACGGTTCCGCTCCAACAGCGCCAATAGGATGCCCATGCAGCCATACATGCCCGTACAGGTGTCCACGATGGGGATGCCGATGCGGCAGGCGTCGATGTCAGGAGGGCCGTTGACCGCCATCAGCCCCGACATGGCTTGCAGCGCCGCGTCATAGCCCGGCAACCCGCCGAACTCACCCGTTTCGCCAAAGCCCGAGACGCGGCAATGTACCAGACGCGGGAAGCGGCGGGTCAGGTCGGACAGATCATCGACCCCCCACTTCTTCCAGGTGCTCAGTTTGAAATTCTCGATGAAGACATCGACCTGACCCAGCAGTTCGAACAGAAGGGCGATGCCTTCGGAGCCTGAAAGGTCCAATCCCAGGTCTTGTTTGTTGCGGTTCAAGCCCATGAAATAAGGGGCGGTGCCATTGACGAAGGGCGGGCCATAGCCGCGCGTGTCGTCGCCGTCAAAACTTTCGACCTTGATGACCTCGGCCCCGTGGTCGCCCAAGAGCTGGCCTGCGAAAGGCCCGGCGAGAACGCGCGAGGCGTCAAGAACGACGGTTCCGGCAAGGCTGCCGGCGGGGAACTGGGTCATGCTAAGGTTCCTTCAAGAAGACGGGCGCGAGGGTTTCCCCCCGCGCCCGATGAGCATCAGCCCGCGTTGATGACCGGCAGAACGTCTTCAGCCAGACGACGCATCGTCAGACGCTCGCGCTCACGGTTCTTGCCCGAGCCATCCATGGCGGCCTTCAGCAGGGTATTCCACGGGCCCGAACGTTCCCGCAGGGACATGATCTTGTCGATCACGGTCTTGCGCGACCCGTAGATGACCGAGGCCTTGACGATCGATTCCACCGTCACGTCCTTGTCGTCCATCGTCGGGATCGGCTTGATCACGGCGGTGTAGTTCGCCACCTTCAGCACTTCCCACAGGTAGTCGAAGTAGTAGAAGTCGGAACCTGCCGGATCGAGCAACCAGTCTTCGGCCTGCGCATCGCTGTCAGCGATCAGGATGTTGCGGGCGACCGACCAATCCTTGCCATCGGGCTTCTTGCCAACGGCCTCACAGCCTTCAACATACTTGCCCCAATGGTTGATCACGGTGCTTTCCGGCGCGAAGTTCGCGGTGATCGGCTTCCAGCCCATCTTCACGGCATGCGCGACCGAGTTGCCATCCGGCGACATCGACGACAACGAGATCGGGGGATGCGGCTTGGTATAGGGTTTGGCCATGTAGCCGACGCCCAGCTTCGGGATGATGTTGTCCGTCAGCTTGATGTGCCAGTGCTTGCCCTTGATGTCATAGGGCGGGTCCTGAGCCCAGATCTTCTTGATCATGGAGATGGACTCAGCGAACTTCTCGGCGCGGACGGACCCGTCCAGCACATCAAACAGCTCCATGTCGGAGGCAAGGCCACCCGGCCCGATCCCCATGTTGAAGCGGCCCTTGGTCATGTGGTCGAACAGGGCAGCCTGGCCTGCGATCTGTGCCGGATGGTGGTTGGGCAGGCAGATCACGCCCGTGCCGAAGCGGATGTTCTTGGTCTGGTTGATCAGCGAGGCCATAAACATCATAGGTGCGGTGATCGGCTCTGTCGAAGCAGAGTAGTGCTCGCCGATCCAGGTTTCCGAGAAGCCGAGCTGGTCGGCGTAGATGATCTTTTCCGTGTTTTCCGCAAGAACGTCGACCAACGGCTTGTCAGCCGGGTGCAGTGGCATGTGGAAGAGTCCGATTTCCATAGTAACCTCCCTGGTTTGGTTTGCCCCCTATGGGGCGGTGATGTCTGGCTCCGTTTCGCGCCGGTGTCAGAGGATTGGCTGGAGCGAGACGGAGGACCGTTTGCCGTTCAGCCAAAGGATGGGCGCAGGGATCTGCGCGAAGAGATGGGCGCGGAGGGCGACTTTGCTGGGCGTGCTGGTCAAGTTCTGTGCCGACATGAAGACGGCCCTCCCCGGTCCGGTGTCTTGCGGCGGATGGCAAAAGCGCCGCCGGTTGGGGGTAGCATTCTCAATAACTTAAGCAGTGGCTATTGGCCCAGATGCATCAGGGCTGTCTCGCCGCCTGTCTCAGAATTGACAGTTGCGACATGCCGGCGCAGCGGCCCAGACCCTGTCCCATGGCAAGCATTGGCGGGAGGCTGAGGATGGATCGGATGTGGGCCGTGGTCACCGGAGGCGCGCGGAATATCGGGCAGGCGATTGGTCGGCGGCTGCTGGACGATGGCTTTCGGGTGATCGCTCTGGATATCCAGGTGCCCGAGGACCCCTCCCTGCAGGCCGATGCCATCCGGGTGGACCTTTCCGACCGAAGGGCCGCCGAGGAGGTCTTTGCCGAGATTGCCGCCAGGCATCCGGTCACCGTTCTGGTCAACAACGTCGGCATCGTGCGCCCTGCCCTGTCCGACGATGTCCGGCTGGACGACTTTGAAACAGTTCTGAATCTCAACACCCGCACCGCCCTGATCTCGGCCAAGGCATTGGTGCCGGTCATGCGTCGGCTTGGCAGAGGTCGGATCGCAATGAACACCAGCCGCGTCACCTTGGGCAAAGAGGCGCGCAGCTTGTACAGCGCCTCGAAGGGCGCGTTGCAGGCGTTGGCGCGGACCTGGGCGCTGGAGTTGGCGAAGGATCAGATCACGGTGAACTGCGTGGCTCCGGGGCCGATTGCCACCAGCGTCTTCTGGCAGAACAACCCGCCCGAGGCGCAGTATACGCGCGCCCTCATGGCTTCCATCCCCGTTCAGCGCATGGGCACGCCCGAGGATGTTGCCAATGCAGTCAGCTTCTTTTGCGATGACCGGTCGGGTTTCGTCACCGGTCAGACGCTGTTCGTCTGCGGCGGCGTGACGGTCGGATAAAACGCTGCGGCCAGCAAAGGCCGCAGCGCAGGGCGTTTAGTGCGGGTATTCGACCGAGAACGTAGTGGGATCGTAGTCCTTGATCCCTGTCGACAAGATCAGGTCGTTCGGCTTGTCCAGACGGGCGTAGTCTTCCACCCACTTGTCAGCCTTGACCGAGGTCGTCTCATCGCCCTTGGTGATTGCGACATCAACGCTCATCTCGTACTGGTGCGGCACGGGCAGGCCGTGCAGGATGTCGAGCCCAACCTTCAGCGCTACGCCGCCCATCGCCGGCGGGTAGTCATAGTTGAAGGCCGGTTCATGGTTCTCGACGGCGCCCTTCACGCAGCCGTTCAAGTCGGCGCAGGTGATCGGCGGCAGGGTCTTCCAGCCGGCTTCCACCATGGCCTCGATGGCGCCAGAGCCTTGCAGCCCGTGGTCATTCCAGACGGCGTTGATCTTGTCGCCGTATTTCTGGATCAGGGCCGCCATGACCTGCTTGCCCTTGGCGGGGCTCCAGTCGGTGTATTGCATGTCCAGCACGTGGATGTCGGGATAGTTGGCGAAGACTTCCTGCGCTGCGGCGATGCGGTTCACGGCCACCGACACGCCCGCCATACCTGGCAGCATGACAATGTTGCCCTTGCCGCCGAGCTTTTCCACAAGCCACTGCGCGGACATGTGGCCATAGACCATGTCAGAGGCGGTGATGAAGGTGGTGAAGTTTTCTGAGGTGATGCGGCGGTCCACCAGCACGACCGGGATTCCAGCCTCATAGGCGCGCGTCACGATACCGTCCAAAGCTTCAGCGGTCGCAGCAGAGACGATCAACAGGTCAACCCCGCGTGAGATCAGGTCCTGCACGTCAGAGACTTGCTTGGCAGGATCGTCATTGGCATCGGTGATGATCAGTTGCTTGATCTGGTCGGCATTATCATGAGCCGCCTGCTGGATCGAGGCGAGCATCCCAACACGCCAGCTGTTGGAGATCGACGCGTTCGAGAAGCCGATGGTGTAGGGACCATCCTTCTTGTACTTGGTCGTGTCCATGATGGTCGCAAGACCAGTGCTCCACATCATGGTGCGCGGCGCGCCGGCGTAGCCGGTCTTGGCCGCATCATCCGCGAAAAGCGCCGTGGCCGACGAGGCCGCCAGACCTGCGGCGAGTGCAAAATTCAGAACCTTCTTGAGCATGTAATGTCCTCCCTGGACCGTTTTCGCCCTCGCAACGGGTGCGGCGAAGGGCTTGTTGAGCACGTGAAAGCTTCCCTAGTGGCGCGGCGAACCGCGTGGGGTTTCCTCCCTTGGGGCGGCAAACCGCCCCAAGCGGTCACGAGAGTCCCCTCTCTCGCAAGGCTTGCGGGACCTGTCAGATCGTCTTGCGCACGTAGAAGGCGGCGGCGACGATGATGACGATGCCCTTGATGATGATTTGGAACTCGATCGGGAACCCGATCATCAGGACGGCGTTGAAGACGACGACCAGAATGGCGGCCCCGAACAGCCCCCCGATGATCGACCCGCGCCCGCCAGACAGGGCGACCCCGCCCATCACCGCTGCCACGATGGAGTCGAGTTCAAACCCGCGCCCCACCCAATTGTCGACGATGCCGACGAAGCCCGAGTAGATCAGCCCAGCCAAGGCGGCGAGCCCGCCCGAGATGACATAGCTGGCAATCGTGATGCGGTCCGAATGGATGCCCACCAGCCGCGCCATCGTGGGATTGCCCCCGGTCAGGTAGACCCGGCGCCCATAGGTCGTCCGCTGCAGCAGCACTGAAAAGACCGTGGCCAGCACCAGCAGGATCATCAGATTGTAGGGCACGCCGTAGAAGGTCTGTGATCCCAGAACCCGGTAGATCGGCGGCACATTGCCCGAGGGTGCGCCTTGGGTATAGGCAAAGCGCATCCCTTGCAGCAGCGTCATGGTCGCCAGCGTGGCAAGGAAGGGCGAGACATTGCGCTTGGTGATCAAGAGGCCGTTCAGCAGCCCGGTCGCCAACCCAATCGCCATCGCCACCAGAAAGACCGGCAAGGCGTCACTGTCCTGCCCGCTGAAGGTCGTCGCCACCACCGCTGCCGTCGCCATGACCGAAGCCACCGACAGATCCAGTCCCCGCACCAGGATCACCAGCACCTGGCCGATTACCACGATTCCCAGGGGGGCCGCCTGCAAGAGCATGTTGGAGATGTTGTTGGCCGTCAGAAAGGCCGGCGACAGGATCGCCGTCACCACGATCAGACCGGCAAGCACCAGTTGGATGCCATAGCTGCGGGCAACGTTCCACACGCGGTTCGGCTGCATTTGTGCGGATTGCGACATCACACCCTCTTCTTGTTTTCGACGTAGACGGAGACCGCGACGATCACGATGAGGCCTTGCACGATCAGTTGGTAATGCGTTGAAAGCCCAATGAAATTCAGCAGGTTGTTGAGAAGCGACACGAGGTAGACCCCCATCAGCGTGCCGATGACGCCTCCCCTGCCGCCACTCAGCAGCGTGCCGCCAACGACGACCGGTGTTATCGAGGTCAGGGTGTAGTTTTGCCCCGTGTAAGGCTGCCCCGAGCCTAGCCGGGCCACGAGGAAGATCGAGGCCACCGCCGCCATCAGTCCGCAGAAGGCATAGGCCACGAACAGCACCTTGCGGCGCGGCAGGCCCATCAGTTGCGCTCCGACAGCATCGTCGCCAGTGGCGTAGATGTAGCGGCCCAGCGGCACCTTGCGCATGAAAAGCGCGGTCAGCAGGAAGGCGGCGATGGTGAAGACGGCGCCGAGAGGCAGACCAAGGACACGGCCATAGGACAGCTCGTCAAACCCCTTGGGCATCTTGCCGATCGGCGTCTGAGTGTACAGCAGAGTCAGCCCCTGCAGGATCGCCCCGGTGCCCAAGGTCACGATCAACGGGTGAACACCAAGATAGATCGATGCGCCTGCATTGACTAAGCCGACAGAAATGCCCGCCGCCGCAATCGTGGCCAGCGCAACATACATCATCGTGGTATCGCCCGCCGAGATTCCCGACAGCAGCACGGAGGCTAGGCTGACCATCGACCCGACCGAAAGATCGATCCCTCCGGTGATGATGACCAGCGTCTGGCCAAGGCTGACGATGGCCAGAGGTGTAGATTGCTCTAGAATATTGAGGGCGTTCGAGACTGTGCCGAACTTGTCCGACATGATCATCCCGAAGATGGCAAGGATCAGGATCATACCGATCACGGTCAGAAGCCCGCCACGGCGCTTGGTAAGAAAGGTGAAGGTTGAGGCAACGGTGCTCATGATGGGTCCCTCAGGCGACGCGTTTCTGGGTGGCCAGCTGGATGATCCGCTGCTCTTGAATCTCGTCAGCGCCAAGTTCTCCGGTGATGACTCCTTCGCGCATCACGAAGACACGGTCAGCGAGGCCGATGACCTCGGGCATTTCCGAGCTGATCATCAGAACGGCGAGGCCCTTGGCCGCCAGTTCACGCATGATCCGGTAAATCTCGGCCTTGGCCCCTACATCGACGCCCCGTGTGGGTTCGTCCATGATGATCACCTTCTTCGATGTGCGGGCCCAGCGAGCGACAAGCACCTTCTGCTGATTGCCGCCCGACATGGTCAGCACGGCGCCCTGCGACCCCCGACAGGCGATGCGGTAGGTGGCAATCTCCGCCTCCGCAATCTCGCGTTCCTTGCCCTGGTTCAGCCAGCCCGATTGACTGACGCTGCCCAGGTCAGAGGCGCTGATGTTGGTCGCCACATCGGTCAGCATCGCCAGACCCTGGCCTTTGCGGTCCTCAGTCAAGAGGCCAATGCCCTTTTCGATGGCAAGCGAGGGCGTCATCTTGCGAAACGTCTCGCCGCCAATCTGGATTTGGCCCGAGGTCATCGGCAGCCCACCAAACAGCGCCAACGCCAGTTCCGTGCGACCCGCGCCGACCATGCCGGACAGGGCGGTGATTTCCCCGGCGCGCAGTTCGATGCTGGCCTTATGAACGCGGCCTTTAACGGAGACTTCAGTGGCCGACAGCACAACCGGACGCAGGCCTGGTACCGCTTTCGGCGGGAACAACTCGCTCATGTCGCGGCCCACCATAAGCGAGACTAGCGTGTCATGCGTCATGTCGGCAACCGCTTCGGTTGCTACGAACTGACCGTCCTTAAAGACGGTGACCCGGTCACACAGTTCGAAGATCTCTTCCAGGCGGTGAGAGATATAGATGATCGCCACCCCGTCATCGCGCAGCGCCCGCAGGCGGCCGAACAACAGCTCCACCTCGTGGCCTGCGATCACGGCGGTCGGCTCATCGAGGATCAAAAGCTTGACCTTGTGCACCAACGCCTTGGCGATCTCGACCATCTGCTGGTCGGCCACACTGAGTTCTGAAACCAAAGCTTCCGGGTCGATGGAGACACCAAGCCGGTCCAGAAGGTCTGTCGCATCCTGGCGTGTCCTTGCGTGGTCGATGCCGTTCAGGAAACCGCGCCGCTCATGGCCGAGGAATATATTCTCCGCAACGGTCAGATTCGGAAACAGGACGAACTCCTGATAAATGACGTGGATGCCCGCCGCCTTTGCAACGGCAGGCGAGGCCCAGTGCACAATCTCGCCATCAAATTCGATTGTACCCTCATCTGGTTGGTGTACGCCGGCAATAATCCGCGTCAGCGTCGATTTGCCAGCGCCGTTTTCACCAACCAAAGCGTGGATTTCCCCAGCCTTCACTTCAAGATGAACGTCAGACAGGGCTTTCACCCCCGGGAAACTCTTTGAGACCTTGGATATCGTCAGCATCATCCCCCCCGCACCGCCCGGCGAATGTCTTGCCCGCCCGGCGCATCTTATTTTCGCGGAAATCTTGCGCTTCCGCTCCCGATAGAATGGGGCAGCGCGAAAGAATTGGGCAACTGCTCTTATGTGACACCGTTGGAATTGCAGGGTGTCTCACAGGCTAACGCATTATTTAGGAACGGTATTGCTGCCCTGCGCACCACAAAATCAAGTCGCTACCTGCCAGGGAAGCCCCAGGGTGAGACACTTCGACGCAGCCCAACCCGCGCGGAACCTCGAAATTGTCCATTCGGTCAGATTTCAAGGACGCGCCGAGATTTCTACTGCGTCAAACTGTCGCTTTTGGAACAGTGGATTGCAATTCTGCCGCCTCGCATGAAGCGGTGGACAAATGACCACAATTAAATGAACTTTTCGAAAGATGCGCAAATCGGAGGAGTTGCGCATCATTGGGACACGGGCTTCCAATACCATACCCAGCGGAACGCTGAAACGGAACAAGTGCAAGCTTAAAATCACGCACAGAGATCCATTTAGGTTCTCTGATTGAAATGTCGTGTTTTATCCGGATTGGCGCTGCAGGTGCAGGCCCAGGTCGCAAGCCATACAAAGTCCGGTCGCGCAAGTCGACCCGGGCACCCAACACGGAGAGGAAAAAACCATGATTAAACTTGGCACTTTTGCGATGCCCCTGCATCCGCCGCATCGCGCTCTTGCTGAAATCCTGAAGGAAAATCAGGACAAGATCATCAATGCCGATAAACTTGGCTTTGATTACGCCTATGTGGGTGAGCACTTTTCCTGCACGACCGAACAAATCGCCTCACCGCTGATCTTCTTTGCAAGCCTGATCAACCAGACCAAGAACATCAAGTTCGGCACGGGCGTGATGGGTCTGCCGCAGCACCATCCGGTTATCGTGGCTGCCGAAGTGGCCCAGCTGGACCAGATGTCGGGCGGTCGTTTCGTCTGGGGCATCGGGCCGGGCGGTCTGGCTTCTGACCTTGAGGTCTTCGAGCACAACGACCACGCCGAACGCAACGAGATGCTGGCTGAACACCTGCGCATCGTTCTGGACATCTGGAACTCGGACGCGCCCTACAACATCAAGGGCAAGTACTGGAACGTGAAGATCGAGAAGTCGATCTATCCAGAACTGGGCATCGGCTCGATGAGCAAGCCCTTCCAGCTGCCGCACCCGCCAATCCACATCTCTACCATGTCGCCCGACAGCCCGACGGTGGCGCTTGCCGCCCGCAAGGGCTGGGTGCCGATCACCGCGAACTTTTGCCCCCATGAAACCGTTTACGGTCACTGGAAGCAGTACGTGAAGGGCTGCGCCGACGTGGGCCGTGCGCCCACGGGCGAAGATTGGTCGGTGGCGCGCAACTTCCTGATCGGGGAAAGCGATGCGCAGGCCGAAGACTGGATGATGGATCCGAAAGGCTCCAGCCACTACTACTATGACTACATGTGGAAGGTGCTGCTGGCCGCCGACTACACCACGGTGGGCAAGCCCGACCCGACCATCTCGAACGAAGACTGGGGCGTCGAACGCTTCATGCGGTCGTCGATCATCTGGGGCTCCAAGAAGACCGTCCTAGAAAAGATCCACGACCTGCGCGAAAAGTCCGGCCCCTTCGGGACGCTGTTGATGGCGATGACCGACGGCAGCGGCGAGAACTTTGAACGCGAGCATCTGACGATGCAGCGCCTCGCCGAGATCCGCCCCCTGATCAAGTGACCCCCGTGCCGGCAGTCTTCGCGGGCTGCCGGCACCTTTCTGAAAGAGCCGCTCATGCCGGTCGATATCTTTACGCTGGCGCAGGCGCAGCGCGTGGCGCTGATGCTGGGGCTGGACCCCTCGTTCAGCGAGGGCGATCGCCTGCCGCGCGGCTGGCACTTCGCCTTGCTTGCGGGCCAGACGCCACGACAAGCCCTGCGCAGTGATGGCTTCCCGGGCCTTGGCGTGCCCATGCCACAACTTGACCTGCCGCGCCTGCTGCTCGGCGGGCGGAGCACGTTGTTTGCGGGCGATCTAACGCTTGGTGTGCCGCTCCGCCGCGACAGCGCCCTGACCAGTGTCGAGGCAAAGACAGGCCGTAACGGCCCTTTCGCTGTCGTGAAAGTCGAACATAGCCTTGGCTCTGTAGATGCCCCGCCTTCGGTTATCGAAAGCCAGACCTATGTGCTGGCAGGCCCTGCCACGGGCGCCATGCCGAAGCCCTCGCCGGCAACCGTGCCAGAGGGCCGAGCGAAGGTCGTCACGCCCGACGATCTGATGCTGTTCCAATACTCGGCGTTAGGTTTCAACACCCACCGCATCCACTTCGACCGCGATCAGGCGAAGGCTGAGGGCCATCCTGATCTTTTGGTCAACGGCGGCCTCGCCACCCTTTTGGCCACCGAATTTCTGACCCGCGATTTGGGCCTGAAGCCCATATCGCTTACCGCTCGGCACATGGCGCCGCTTTATGTCAACCGCCCGCTGACCATCCTCGTTCCAGAAGAACCCGAGAAGGTACTGCTTCTGGACGAAGACGGAGTCCTCGCGGCCGAACTGGTGATGACCTTCGATGACCTATGACCCTCTGCGCGGCATCCGCGTCCTTGACCTGACCTCGGTCGTCGTGGGCCCCGCCGCCACATGGCGCTTGGGCCAATACGGAGCCGAGATCATCAAGGTAGAGAACCCTGAAGGCGACCTGATGCGCGGCCTTGGCGGCCTTTCGCCCACGGGCCAGCAGGCCGGTGCTTATCTGCACCTCAACCGGGGCAAGCGAAACATCTGCCTGAATCTCAAGGCGAACGGCGCTTCGGATGTGGTCCAGCGGCTGATCCAATGGGCTGATGTCATCGTCGCCAACATGCGCCCGGCAGCCTTGGCCCGGCTGGGGCTGGACCCGGAAGCCGTACGCGCCAAGCATCCGGAGAAGATCTACTGCCTGCTGACCGGCTACGGCTCTGACGGCCCCTACTGCGGCTTTCCGACATATGACTCGGTGGTGCAAGGCGCGGTGGGCTTGCCTGGCTTGACCCTTGCCCGCGATGGGGTGCCGAAGTTCGTACCCCTGCTGATCTGCGACCATGTGGTGGGCGAGATTGCGGCGGGGGCGATCATGGCGGCCCTGATGAACCGCCACCGGACTGGAGAGGGTGTCACGCTAGAGGTTCCAATGTTCGAGACCATGGCGACCATGGTCCTGCAAGAGCATCTGGCAGCGCAAAGCTTTGATCCTGCCGTTGGACCTTATGGGGATCAGCGGTTGCTCAGCCCCTATAACCAGCCCTTGCAGACCGCGGACGGCTTCATAGCCGTCACGATAAACACCGATCCGCAGGTCAAGGCCTTCCTGACCGCCACCGACCGCGCTGGCATCATCGCCGACCCGCGCTTTGCTTCGGTCGCCGCCCGGGCGGTGCACGTGGCCGCGTGGTTCGAGGTGCGGGGCACCCCGCTTACCCAGAAGACCAGCGCCGAGTGGCTGGCGATTTTCCGGGCGGCGGATATTGCCGCAATGCCGATCCATTCCATCGAAAGCCTGCGCCATGACCCGCATCTGACTGCGGTGGAGCTGATCAGCCACGAAAACCACCCGACCGAGGGCAAGACCGCCGTCCTGCGCAGTTCGATCCTGGCCGATGGCGCGACCTTGCCGCTACGCTCCCCTTCCGCGCCGCGTGGCTGGGATACGACGGCGATCCTGGAAGAACTGGGCTATTCCACCGCCGAAGCACAGGGGCTGATGCATCAAGGGGCCGCACTGAAGGCTTGAAACGGCGAACAAAGAAGAAGGGCCGCGCAATTTGCGCGGCCCTTTTGTCATTTCACAGGTGGTCACGCCAGCGCGGCTCCTGCCGAGCGGCCACGTTCCGACCACAGCAGATAGGCTGAGCCTGCGAAGACCATCAGGATGCCCGGCCAATAGGTCATGTCGGGTGCAAAGCTCAGCACCAGCCATGACACCAGAATGTTGGAGAACAGCTTCAGATCGTCGAAGGGTTGCACATAGGCCGCATCTGCCGAGGCATAGGCCAAGGTCAGGAAATGCTGGGCGAAGTACATAATCGCCCCGGCCAGAAGCAGCAGCCACAGGATCATGCCCGTCGGAACCTCGAACCCGGCTTGAACCGAGAACAGCAGGTTGACCGGCGTCAGCAAGACCAGAAGCCACATGGTTATCGAGGTTTGCGGCTCGTCCTTGGTCAGGCGCTTTGTGATCAGCGACGCCCCGCCCCATGTCACAGCCGCCGCAATCGGCAAAAGGGTAGCGACAGAGAAGCCGCTCTCCCAAGGACGCAGCAGGATCATAGCGCCTGCAAAGCCCACCACTGCGGCGATCCAGCGATTCAGGCCCACGCGTTCGCCCAATAAGACAGCCGCGCCGAACATCACGAAAAAGGGCGAAGTCATCACGAGGGCGATCACATGCCACGGCGCCATGCCGCTGGCAAAGGCTTGGGTAAAAGCCTGTACGCCCAAGACCGACAGGCCGATTCGAACCAGATGCAGCACCGGATGACGGGTTTTCATCGAAGCCAGACCGTTCTTCCGGATGAAGGGCACAGAGAAGGCCGTGGCGATGGCATACTGCCAGAAGGCGTCAGACTGCGCCTTGAAGCCCATTTTGTAGGTGACAGTCCAGGTGACGGCATTGGCCAGGGCAAAGCAGATGCCCGCCAGCACCATGAAGCCCGCGCCTTTCAGATTTGAGTTCATCTTTCCCTCCCTAAGCAGCGCTGGCGTTGATCGCCCGCGCCTGTTCGATGTCACCCTGCATGGCCGCAATCAGCGCCTCCACGGACGTGAAGCGCAGTTCGGGTCGGATGAAGGCGGTGATCTTCACTTCGATCTCGCGCCCATAGATATCGCCCTGAAAATCAAGGATATGCGTCTCGATCCTCTGATCCGCGCCGTCAAAGGTCGGCCGCGTGCCGTAAGAGGTGACCGAAGGCCAGACCTTGTCCTGACCGGTGATCCGGGTTTGCGAGGCATAGACGCCGTAGGCCAAGGGCGCGGCCCCGTTCAGGTTTGCGGTCGGAAATCCTAGGACGCGGCCCCTCTTGTCGCCATGGGCGACGATGCCGCGCAGGTCCATTGGAAGTGTGGTCATTTTGCCCCCCTTTGACCGCGCTGGCGGCCTCCATCGACGACCAGATCGGTGCCGGTTACAAATCGTGCCGCATCCGAGCAAAGGTAAAGCGCCGCCTGCGCCACATCCTCGCCGCGTCCAAGGAGAATGCCCTTGGACTGCCCGGTTTCTTCGTAAAGCCGCTTGACTCCCTCGGTGCCCGCGATGGGGCCGGGGGCGATGGTGTTGCACAGTATGCCGTCCGGCCCCCATTCCGCCGAAAGGCTTCGGATCAGCGACATCACCCCCGCCTTGGCCGCAGCCGCATGGGCGCAACCCGGCCAACCCTCCAGCGCGCGCATCGTAGTGATAGCGATGAAGCGCCCTCCGTGGGGAGAGGCTTTCAGGTGCGGATAGGCGGCCTTGGCGCAGTGGAAGGTTCCGTGCAGGTCGATGTCGACCACCGTGCGCCAGGCGTTGAACGACATGTCCGCAAAGGGCGCGACGAAATTCCCAGCCGCATTGGCGACCATGATATCCAATCCACCAAAGGCCTTAACCGCCGAGGCCACCGCCGCCTGCACAGCCTCTGGCTCACGCACATCGGCCACAACGCCGAGAGCTTGTCCGCCTGCGGCCCGAATGGTCTCGGCCGCTTCGTTCACGCGGTCCAACTTGCGAGAGACAAGAACTACACGGGCCCCGGCCCAGACCAGCGCCTGTGCGATTGCAAAGCCGATGCCGCTGCCGCCGCCGGTGACCAGCGCGGTCCGACCCGCCAGACAATCGGGGGCAAAGCTGTTGTTCATGCTGGGCAATGCGCGTTGGGTTTGTGGTGCACGGCAGTCTCCCTCATCCTCACCCAATGCTGCCGACAGACGCCGGGCATCGCAATTGTGCTTTCTGTGACAGTCAGCCCCGTGCGCGATGCCGCGTTTGAGCCAGTGCCTTGAACTGGAAACCAAAAGGGGCCGCCCATTGAGAAGCGGCCCCCGGATTTGCCCTAAAAGCTCGCGTTAGTCCTCGCTGCGCGCCTTCTGGATCTGGATCTTGCGGTACAGCGTCGCCCGGGACACGCCCAGATAGCGGGCTGTAAGGCTGACGTTGCCACCGTTGTAGCGCAGCGCTGCCTCGATCTTCGACGCCTCGGATTGCGAGCGTGCGGTTAGGTCCTTCCCGGCGATCTTGGCAACGATGGTTTCGGGAAGATGCTCCAGCCCGATCATTTTGCCATCGGCCAGTGCCACGGCATGGCGCAGGGTATTGCGCAATTCGCGCAGGTTGCCCGGCCAGTGGTAGTGGGTCAGCAAAAGCCTCGCGTCCTCGTTCAATTCGACATGCGGCTTCTTGAGGGCCTCGCGCTCGATGCGGAAGAGGTCAAGGATAGTCGCCTCCAGATCGGGCACCGACCGGAGCGGGGGCAAGGTGACCTGACCGCCGTTCAAGCGGTGCATCAGATCATGGCGCATGCGGTTCTCTGTCACCAGATGATCGAGGTCTAGGGTGGAGATCACGATGACTCCGATGCCGTTGGCTCCGGCCTGCCGATCACTTTCAAGCAGCGCTAACAGAGTATTCTGGCGCGGCTCGTCCATCTCGTCGATCCGATCGATCAGCAAGCAGGATTTTTGCCCCGATAGCCTGCGCTGCATCACAACGCCCAGATCGACCGGGCCTACGGGGGCGGCGCAATCAATGAAGACCAACTCTGCCTCAGCGCCAAAACAATCGCGCGCCACGGCCTTGGCGAAAGCGGTCTTGCCGGCGCCCGATTCTCCGGTGATCGCCAAGGGAAGGCCCACTGACAGCAGGCGCCGGGCGCGGTCCATCGCCTGCGACAGGATCGGATTGATCCGCAGCGCCTCTTCGGCCAGATCAATCGTGCGCATCGAAGCCTCTGTTACCTGGGCCGGGGTCGTGGGGCGGACCGTACGGCGCGGAACTTCGGGCAGGTTGAGCACCGCTTGAAGAGAGCGTCCGCGGTAAGTCAAGGTGACCGGAGCATCGGGACGGATGTCGGAAAGGGCCTGATCCATCTCGAACAGGTCTTCGGCGGATTGGCCCATCAAATGATCGACCGGCTGACCCAGAAGGCGGCCCGCAAAGGATGAGCCGTCTAGAATCCGCCCATTCGCGTCCAGCGCCAGACGGCCCTCTTCGGCGATATCCGAGACTTCGCCGTTCTCCAGTATCCGCAGCATCATGTTGCGACGATTCAGGCGCCCGAAATAGCCGTTCTCGATCCTTCGGGCCGAACGCTCGACGATGGCCTGAACCATCCGGTTGACGCGCGCATCGGCATGGCGGGCGGTGGTCACGTTGACCACGCTTTCGATCACGCCGTTGCGGCCCAGAACCGGCGCGGTCAAACAGGTCAGCCGTTGGATGGCAGAACCATAATGCTGGGTGCCTGCAATGATCACCGGTTTGCCGACCCTTAGACAAGTGCCCACACCATTTGTGCCCTGCTGATCCTCGCTCCAGATCGAACCGGGGATCACACCAGAGCCCGCCAATTCGCTCAGGTACTGGTAGTCGCAGCGAAACAGGACCATCGCCCCGCCGGGGGCGGCCAGCGACACAAGATACTCACTGTCGACCAATTGCCGGAACAGCCGTTCGATCTCCGGCTCGGCGACGCGCATGAACTCTTCGCGCTCTTCCATCGTCAGGCGGATTTCGGAATGGCTGAGAACCGAAGCCCGTGGCACGGCATCGGGCAACAGGTTGTAATCGGTCAGGCAGCGTTTCCAAGATTGTTCCACAACGTCGGGCAGTCGCGCCTCAGATGACCCCCGCGACCGCAAAATGCTTTGAATTTCTGTCGTCAGCGAATCCGAGAACCCGCGTGCTCCCAAGCCTTCTGTCTCCCACATCGTGTCCCTCCCAAGACAGTTGACGTGTGGGCCTCACGCGATGCGAGACCTACGCATATTCCCTTCCCGCGAGCCTTGCGGCCCTTCCGTTGATCCAAATCAGAGGCTCGCGCTGGTCGTTGCCGTTGCGATCTTGCCTTACGCCGACAATTCTGCCGATGAAGACCGTCTGGTCCTCATGGGCGTGGGCACCTTGCACATCACAAAAGAAACAGGCGGTGGCGCTGTCCAGATAGGGCAACCCGTGTTGCCCGATTGACCAGCGCCCGTTGGCAAAGCGCTGCGCCCGCAGGTCGCTGCGGCTGAAACGATCCAGCAGGTCGATCTCGGACGCCGCAATCTGGTTGAGGCAGAAGTAATTCCTGTCGCGGATCGCCGGATAGGCCGAGGCAGAGTGTTTCACCGCCACGATGATCGCCGGACGGTTGGTTGAAAAAGGCACCGCCGTCGTCACCGCCAGTCCGTGGCTGACCCCGGCCCGATCCCGCGTTGTCAGGATGGAGACATTGACCGGCGTGCCACGCAGCGCGCTGCGCAGGGTCTCGGAGAACTCCGGGTCACCGTCTTGGCAAGAATAGGCCGCGCCGATCATGATCTATCTCCACGCCGCGTTGGACCCAATCCTCAGGTCCAACCATCAGACTAAGCGCGGACGACCCGCGCTTCCATGTTGAAGCTGAGAGCGCAGACTGTCTCAGCCCGTCTCAAATGAGACAGTCCGGGCCAGAAGCCGCTGCCAGCCGGATCAGGGTTTCTTCGCGACCGAGCCGCGCTTGCCGTTCAGCCACAGAATCGGTTGCGGGCTTTGTGCGACGGGGTCTTGCAGGATCACTTGGTCAACCGTGCCGAAGAAGACAGTGTGCGTGCCAAAGTCATGTGCCTCGGCCACGGTGCAGACATGGGCGCAAAGGGCGCCTTTCAGGATGGGTCCTTGTGCGCCCGCCTCGGCCCAGTCGTCAGCCGCGAAACGTTGGTCCCGCATGTCGCTGCGTGAAAACCGCTCCAGCAAGGGCCCGTGGCTTTCGTCCATCAGGTTCAGGGTAAAGTGCCCCATGGCGGCAATGACCGGATAGATCGACGCGCTGCGGTTCACCGCCACCATCATCGAGGGCGGCTCCATCGACAGCGAACCTGCGCTGGTCACTGCCATGCCGTGCCAGACGCCTGCCGCATCGCGGGCCGTCACCAGCGAGATTGAAGAGGCCACCAGCCGCATGCTGGCGCGGAACGCCTCGCCCATGGGTCTTGCGACCGGATCTTGTGCTGACATGGCGAAAGCCCTCCCGAAGGCGTTATCCTGTAGCGGTCTCTGAACAGGCCGCCGGTTCTGGGTAGCATTCTCAATAACTTATCCGCTGCCTACTGGCCCAGATGCGGCAGAAGCGAACGTTTGCCTGTCTCAGAATTGACAGTTGCCGGAACCGTGCCTGCGGTCCCAGAGATGACAAAGCGCGCCCGAGAGGGAGAGGAGAAGCCATGCCCGTCACCTATGAACGTCACGGAGATGCCGCCGTCATCACCTTCGACAATCCGCCGCTAAATGTCTTCGGGCAAGCGATGCGGGCAGGCTTGCAAAGCGTCATCGCGCTTGCCCGCGCCGATCGGCCCGAGCGGTTGATTCTGACCGGGACAGGACGCGCCTTTGTTGCCGGTGCCGATGCGAAGGAATTTGACGGCCCGCCCTTGTCGCCGCAGTTGAACGACGTTCTGGCCGAGCTTGTGGACCTGCCGTGCCCCACCATCGCGGCGATTTCCGGTCCGGCCCTGGGCGGCGGGCTTGAGATTGCTTTGGCCTGCCGTTTCCGGATCGCCACTCCAGGGGCGACTTTGGGTCTGCCGGAAGTGACGCTCGGCCTCGTGCCCGGAGCGGGTGGCACCCAGCGTCTACCCCGCCTGATCGGCCTGACAGCGGCGCTGGACCTTGTCGGTCAGGGCCGTATCGCTAGCGCCTCCGAAGCGCTGCGGATGGGTCTGGTTGATGCGCTGAACGACGATCCCCTGGCCGCAGCCTTTGCCCTTTCTCCCGAGGCCCTGCGTCGCGCCATTGCCGCCGATCACCGCCCCGCTCCGGTTGCCAACCCCGAGGCCGTTGCGTCCGCGCATGCCCTGGCCAACCGCCGTGCTGCGGGCCAAGAGGCGCCCCATATCGCCATCGACCTCGTTGCGGCCTCCGCCACCGAAGCGCTGGACTCCGCCCTGATCCGTGAACGCGCAGCCTTTATCGCTCGCCGCCCAACACCACAGGCCCGCGCCCTGCGCCACATCTTCTTTGCCGAACGCGCCGCCGCGTCGCAAGGCAAGTCCTTCCCCACCCCTGCCAAGCCGCTGGAAAGTGCACTTGTCGCGGGCGGCGGATTGATGGGCGCCGGGATCGCCTATGCGCTGACACTCGCGGGTCTGTCTGTCCATGTCGTTGAGACCGATGCTGCAGGCCAAGCCCGAGCCGAGGCCAATCTGGACAAGCTGATCACCCAAGGCGCCGAGCGCGGCTCCATCAAGGACCCTGCCGCTTTCCGTACCCGCCTGACATGTCGCGCTGGCTACGAGAACCTTCCCCCGATGGACCTCGCCATCGAAGCCGCCTTTGAGAGCATGGAGGTCAAGCGCGCCATCTTCACAGCCCTTGAATCCGCACTCCCAGAAAGCACCATTCTGGCCACGAACACCTCTTATCTCGACGTGAACCAACTGGCCGCAACTTTGCGCGATCCCACCCGCTTCGTTGGTCTGCACTTCTTCGCCCCGGCCCATGTAATGAAACTGCTGGAGATCGTGCGGGGCGCGCAAACCTCGGGTGCCGCATTGGGTCAGGCCTTTTCTCTTGCCAAGCGCCTTGGCAAGATTCCTGTCGTCTCAGGCGTCTGCGACGGCTTCGTCGGCAACCGCATCCTGTCCCGCTACCGGCAGGCGGTGGATGTGCTGATGCTGGAAGGATCCTGCCCCTTGGGCGTCGACACTGCCATGCGCGATTTCGGCATGGCGATGGGGCCTTATGAGGCGCAGGACATGTCCGGTCTCGACATCGCATACGCCAACCGTAAGCGACTGAACCTGCGTGAACGGGCTGACATCCGCTATGTGAACATCGCCGATACTCTGGTTGAGGACCTCGGTCGTCTGGGCCGCAAGACAGGCGGCGGTTGGTACGACTATGACGCTTCGGGCAAGGCAACGGAGTCGGATGCCGTCACCCACGCCATTTATCAGGCCAGCGAAAAAGCCGGTGTGACGAGGGTTCAGCGGCCCAAAGATGAAATCGTCGAACGCGCCCTTTTGGCGATGATTTTGGAAGCCATACGCATTCTGGAAGAGGGCATTGCCGAACGTCCACAAGACATCGACCTTGTCATGGTGCATGGCTTCGGCTTCCCGCGCTGGCGCGGTGGTCTGATGCATGCCGCCGACGCGCTGACCCCTCCGGTGATCCTTGCCAAACTGGAAGCGTTGGCCGTCGATGACCCGCTGTCCTGGTCCGTGCCCGCCCTGCTGCGCCAAATGGTGACCGAGGGCCGCAACTTCGACAGCCTGAACCGCGAGGGAGCCCCCGCATGACCCATGTCTATCTCTGCGACTACATCCGCACGCCCATCGGTCGCCATGGTGGCGCCCTGTCCAGAATGCGGCCCGACGATCTGGCCGCACTTCCTTTGGCGGAACTCTTGAAGCGCAATCCGGGCATGGAACCAAAGGCTATTGAAGAGGTCTGGATGGGTTGCGCCAATCAAGCAGGGGAGGACAATCGCAACGTGGCCCGCATGGGCTCCTTGCTTGCAGGCCTGCCTGACTCGGTGCCGGGTGTAACCGTCAACCGTCTGTGTGGGTCAGGGATGGAGGCTGTCGTCTCGGCGCTGCGTGCCATCAAGTCGGGCGAGATGGAGCTTGCCATCGCAGGTGGTGTGGAAAGCATGAGCCGCGCCCCGTTCGTGCTGCTGAAGTCGGAAAGCGCCTTTTCCCGCACGGTGGCGATGGAAGATACCACCATCGGCTGGCGCTTCATCAATCCCCTGATGCAAAAGGCTTATGGCACGGATTCGATGCCCGAAACCGCCCAAAACCTCGCGGATGAGATGAATATCTCCCGCGCGGCGCAGGACGCCTTCGCGCTGGCCTCGCAAGCCAAGGCCGGGGTGGCCATGTCCTCGGGCCGTTTCGCACGTGAGATTCTGCCTGTGGCCGTGCCCGCCGGAAAGGGCAGGGTGACAGAGGTCACCCAGGACGAACATCCGCGCCCGGAAACCTCCCTCGCAGACCTGACCCGTCTGCGCCCGATCACCCGCGCCGATGGCTCGGTTACGGCGGGCAATGCTTCTGGTGTCAATGACGGGGCAGCGGCGCTGATCCTCGCCTCGGAAGTTGCAATGAAGCGCCACGGGCTGCGTCCCATCGCAAGGTTGGTGGCTGGAGCCTCGGCTGGCGTCGCACCGCGCATCATGGGTTATGGCCCGGTGCCTGCAGTGAAAAAGCTCCTGGCTCAACAAGGCCTGACCGCCGCCGACATCGACCTCTTCGAACTGAACGAGGCCTTTGCGGCGCAAGTCCTCGCCTGCTTTCAGGGCCTCGGCATCGCTGCCGATGATCCGCGCGTCAACCCCAACGGCGGCGCTATCGCCTTGGGCCACCCCCTCGGCATGTCTGGCGCCCGCATCACTGGCAGCGCCGCTTTGGAACTGTCGCTGGGCACCGCCCGCCGCGCCGTTGTGTCTATGTGCGTTGGCGTGGGACAGGGTGTGGCCCTGCTTCTTGAACGGGTCTGAAGTCTCCCCTGAAGACCCAACCTGACCCGCAGCCCGCCCAGGCTGCGGGTTTTTTCTTGAGGCCACCAAAGGAAAAAGCCAAGGCACCGGAATGCCTTGGCTTGCTCTTTCGCCGAGAGGAGGGGACCTAAGGGAGCTTCGGTCCAGCTCAGCGATTGAGGTCGATCAGGATCTTGAGCTGCGTGCCTGCCGGGTCAAGCAAGGCGTCAAAACCCTCTTTGATCGCGGTATCCAGCGTCACGGTCTTGGTGACAACCTTGCGTGCCGGGATCTGACCGGAAGCGATCAGGCGCATCACGCGCGGCCACATCTGCGCCGTGTAGGCCCAAGACCCGCGAATATCGATGTCCTTGTAGGTGACATTGAACCAGTTCAGCGGCGCTTCGCCTGCATGCAGACCGATCTGCACCACAGAACCACGCTTGCGCACCGCATCGACGCAAGCCTGCAGGGCCAGCGTATTGCCCACACATTCCAGCGCCACGTCGCAGCCGACATTGCCTTCGGTCGCAGCGCGGATCACGTCACCGACATTCTGCTCACGCGGGTTGATCGTCACGACATCCGAAATGATCTCTTTGGCGATCTTCAGACGCGTGCCATTGGGGTCCGAGACGAAGAGCTGCGTCGCGCCCGCTGCACGGGCGGCAAGAAGGGTCAGCAGACCAATCGGGCCAGCGCCGGTGACCAGCACGGAATCGCCAGCCTTCACGCCGCCGCGTTCCACGCCATATACCGCAACAGCGGTCGGTTCGACCAGCGCTGCATCCTCGTCCGTCAGGCCTTCCGGCACCTTGTAGACGTTGAAGCCCTTCAGAAGGCTGTCGGTCGCCATTCCGCCGCCGATCCAAGACAGCCCAGCCAGTTGCAACTGATCCGACAGGTTGAAATGCCCGAGGTCGGAATAGTAATCCCCACCGCGCGGCGTGATGAAGGGCTGAACCGAGACACGGTCGCCGACCTTTACATGCGTCACGTTCTTGCCAACCTTGGTAACCGTCCCACCGTATTCATGGCCCAGAACCTGCGGCGCAGCGGTCTTGCCCTCGGCGTTCTTCGGCACGAAAATCGGGCCGTAGGAGTATTCGTGCAAGTCCGTGCCGCAGATGCCGACGAAGCGGTTCTTGATCACCACTTCATCATCTGCAGGCTCGGTCGGCATCGGAATGTCTTCGACCCGCAGGTCCTTGGCGGCGTGAAAGCGCAGAGCCTTCATGTGGGTTTCCTCCCTAAAGTATCCGGCGCCATCAGCGCCTTGAGGGGGAGTAGAGGCGCGGGCCATGCCCCGGACAACTGTCTCTTCTGCGACAGGCCGCGTCGCACGTGATGGAGCAATCGCGCAGTGGGCGCAGTGCCCTTCGGCTGCTAAAGGCAAGACTGACCCCAAGCTTAGGAGAGACCCGATGAGCCTTGATGCCGATACTCTGGCGCAATTTCTGGACTCTCTCGACCGCTTCGTCAAAGAGCGCCTGATCCCGAACGAGGCGAAGATCGCCGACGATGACGCCATCGCTCCGGAACTGGTACAAGAGATCCGCGACATGGGCCTGTTCGGCCTGTCGATCCCTGAAGAGTTCGGCGGTATCGGCCTGACCATGTTCGAAGAGGTGCAGGCGGCATTCGTCCTGGGCCAGACCTCACCGGCCTTCCGGTCTCTGGTTGGCACCAACAACGGCATCGGGTCACAGGGCATCATCATCGACGGCACGCCCGAACAGAAGGCTTCATACCTGCCGCGTCTGGCGACTGGCGATATGATTGCTTCCTTCGCCTTGACCGAACCGGAGGCAGGGTCGGACGCCGGGTCCTTGCGCACCTCCGCCCGCAAGGACGGCGACCATTACATCCTGAACGGCACCAAGCGCTACATCACCAACGCGCCCCGCGCCGGGCTGTTTACGGTGTTCGCCCGGACCGACCCGACCTCCAAAACCTCGGCTGGGGTGACTGCATTTCTGGTGGAGGCCGGGACGCCCGGCCTTTCGCTGGGTGCGATTGACCGCAAGATGGGCCAGAAGGGCTCGCACACCTGCGACGTGATCCTTGAGGATTGCAGGGTCCCTGCGACGGCCATCATTGGCGGTCCGGCGCGGGAAGGCTTGGGCTTCAAGACCGCCATGAAGGTGCTGGACCGGGGGCGCCTTCATATCTCGGCCGTCTGCACCGGGGCGGCAGAGCGTCTCATCCGGGACAGCCTGCGCTACGCGATGGAACGCAAGCAGTTCGGTGAGCCGATTGCCGAAAAGCAACTGATCCAGGCCATGCTGGCCGACAGCCGCACCGAAGCCTTCGCCGCCCGATGCATGATCGAGGAAACCGCCCGCCGCAAGGATGCTGGGAAGAACGTCTCGATAGATGCGGCCAGTTGCAAGATGTACGCCTCGGAAATGGTGGGCCGCGTCGCTGACCGCGCGGTGCAGATCCACGGCGGCGCGGGCTATATCGCCGACTACGGCATCGAACGCTTCTACCGGGACGTGCGCCTGTTCCGCATCTATGAGGGCACGACGCAGATCCAGCAGATCGTCATCGCCAAGGGCATGATGAAGGAAGCGGCCGAGTAACATTCGGGGCAGCTTGTCAGCCGCCGTGCGATCCCTCATCACTTGGGCAAAATGAGGTTGGGATGATCAACTCTCTACACGAACCGCCTGCGGGCGCCCGCGCGAACAAGGTGGAAGTGGCAACCGCTCATCACGGCCGTCCCTGCCTGAGACTGGCATTGGATGCCGCCTCGCGGGCAGGCAAACCGGGGGTGGACTACGTTGATCAGCCGAGCTTCCTGCTGCTGCCCGACGTCTTGACCGACGCCACAATCGAAGTCGATGTCTGCGCCCGCCTGCTCCCCGATGCCCCCGATTATGCGCGGGGCTTCATCGGACTGGCCTACCGGGTGCAAGACGATTTGTCGGCCTACGAATCCATTTACATCCCGCCGACCAATGGCCGGTTACATTCGCCGCCGGCACCCCGCGACTCGCGGGCGGTTCAATATTATGCCTATCCCAACCACCCATTCGACGTGTTGCGTGAAACCGAACCGGGCCGCTTTGAGGCCGGGGCCGATATCGGCATCGACCGTTGGCACCGGCTAAAAATCAGTTTTCAGGGAACAGAGTTTTCGGCCCATGTCGATGGCGTTTCTATCTTGAACGGAGCGGGCAAGCTGCCATCCCGCCCCGGCATGATAGGGCTTTGGGTAGATATCGGAACCGAAGGGTTCTTTGCGGCTCTTAGAGTAGAGAGCCCCAGCGGAACCTTAACTTCAATAGAATAGAAAGCGGACCGCTACTTCCGGTATAGTCACTAGACGAACGCACTGACGCCGCATGACTTGACACTCCGCGTGATGGGGGGTCTGGATCAGGCCCTTATCCAGACCAGAGGACGCATCCTGCCATGAAAGTACCGCCCCGCACTTTGGCCAAGGATCAGCGGTGTCAGGTCTGGATACATGATGTGGCCAGCGGTCAGAACCGCATGATCCTGGAGACGACCGAATTGCTGTTGGAGGCGCCGAACTGGTCGGGCGATGCCTTGATCCTGAACGGGGACGGCGTTCTGTGGCGGCTGCCGGTGGCGGCACCCGTCTTGCAGAAGATCGACATCGCTGATGTGCCGAACCTTAACAACGATCACGTGCTGGACCCTGATGGGGCGCATATCTTCCTGTCTGCTTATGACAGCTGGCACCTCTACCGCGCGCCTTTGGCGGGTGGTCAGGCGGTTCAGGTGTCGGGGAAGGAAGGGCCGGAACACCTGCTGCATTTCCTGCATGGCGTGTCGCCGGACGGGCAGGAGCTGGCCTTCGTGGGCGTCTTTGCCGAGCCCGAGGGTGCGGGGCTGAAGTTCCTGTCGGCGGAGATCTGCACTCTGGCTGCCGATGGCACCGGCTTCCGCCAGATCACGACGGGTGGGGCCAAGAATGACGGGCCGGAATACAGCCCGGATGGGCAATGGCTTTACTTCAACACCGAGACATTCTCGGGCCATGCCCAGATCGCCCGGATGAGGCCCGATGGGTCGGGCATCGAACGCCTGACCGATGAACCGACCGTGGACTGGTTCCCCCATATCTCGCCCAATGGCGCGTTGGCCGTCTACCTCGCCTATCCGCTCGGAACTCAGGGGCATCCTGCCGACCTGTGGGTGGACCTGAAGCTGGTGCGCGGCGGGGATTGGGCGGGGGCCAAGTCGGTTGCGCATCTGTTCGGCGGGCAGGGGACGATCAACGTCAATTCTTGGTCGCCCGACAGCACGCGCTTTGCTTTTGTGACCTATCCCGTCGGCCAAGCCTGACGAAAAGGAAAGACAGACCCATGACCTACACACTTGAAACCCTCGCGCAGGAAGCGCAGGAGCTTCACCTTGCGTTCTTCGACTATGCCTTCGCCTGGCGGCTGGGAAGCCTGATGCAGGCCGAGGCTGCGGCCAAGGCCCTGCCGGTTTCCATCACCGTGGCGCATGGAACCGATGTGGTCTTTTCCCTGCTGATGCCGGGGGCGACGCCGGACAATCTCGACTGGGCCGCCCGCAAACGCGCAGTGGCGCATCGCTTCCATCGCCCCTCGCTGGCCATGCGGCTGGAGGCGGAGGCGGGTAGTTACGACTTCAACGCCCGCTATCTGCTGCCCCCGGCGCAGTTCATCGGTTCGGGCGGCGGCGTGCCCCTGATCCTGCGCGGCGGCACGCTGATCGGCACGGCGGCGGTGTCGGGCCTGCCGGATGTGGAAGACCACATCCTCGTCGTAAACGCCTTGCGCAAATTGCTGGCCTGAAAGGACAATCCCATGACGCAGAAAATCCGTTGGGGAATCCTCGCAACCGGCTGGATCGCCGACCTGTTCGTCAAGGACCTGATCCTGACCGGACATTCCGTAACGGCAGTCGGCTCGCGCTCCCAAGCCAGCGCCGACCGTTTCGCGGCGGCGCATGGCATCGCCAAGGCCCATGGCAGTTATGAAGCGCTGGCGGCGGACCCGGAGGTGGACATCATCTACATCGCCACCCCGCATCCCCAGCACGTCGCGGCGGCCAAGCTAGCACTGAATGAAGGCAAGCATGTGCTGGTGGAAAAGGCCTTCACGATAAACGCGGCGGAGGCGGCCGAGATCGTGGACCTCGCCCAATCCAAAGGCCTTGTCGCGCTTGAGGCGATGTGGACCCGCTTCCTGCCCCACATGCGGCGCATCCATGAAATCCTCGACGCGGGCACGATTGGCGAGGTCCGCTCCCTCACCGCCGATCACCGCCAGCACCTGCCCAGCGACCCCAAACACCGCCTGAACGCGCTGGACTTGGGCGGCGGGGCGCTGTTGGACCTTGGCATCTATCCCATTTCCTTCGCCTGGGACATTCTGGGCAAGCCTGAGACCATCCATGCCACCGCCACCTTCCGTGAAACAGGGGCCGATGCGCAGGTGGCGACGCTGTTCCGCTACGCCTCAGGCGCCATCGCCACCACGCTGTCCTCCAGTGACAGCGCCGGGCCCAATCGCGCCGCCATCGTCGGCACCAAGGGCCGGATCGAGATCGACCGCACCTGGTACTGCCCGACCAGTTTCCGGGTCTATGACATCGACAATACGGTCCTCGAAAGCTTCGACCAGTCCGTCGAAGGCCGCGGCATGCAATTCCAGGCGGTGGAGGCCGAACGCCTTATCATCGCAGGGCTGACCGCAGGCACAATCATGCCCCCTGCGCAATCGGTGGACATCATGGCCACCCTGGACGAGGTGCGTCGTCAGATCGGGCTGGTCTATCCCGGCGAGGCGTAACTTGGGGTCCGATTGCCCGCTTCACTCCCCATTCCCCATCTGCGACGCAAACTTCGCCGCCCCGTTCGCTGCCAACACCGACTTCGCCATTTGCAGCTTGGTAAGCGCAGCGATCGCATGATCATACTTCTCCTGCGCCTCGTTCCGGAAGGTTCCGAAGCTGTCGAGCGTCTTTGATACCGACTGCTGGAATTCCTCTATAATCGAGCCGAAGGCATCGGTGTTTGATGCCGATTTCGCCAGTTCCTGCATGGCGTCTTGGGTGTAGCGCATGGCGCAGTCGATGGCGACGAGTTCGGAGATGAGGGCGATTTCATCATCGGTGAACTGGAACTTGTAGGCTCGGGCGGTTTTCAGAGTGTCGTAGATCGGGACGGGAGTCATGCCGATCAGGCCCACGGCATCGGGGGAAAGCTTGGTGTCATCGCGGAGTGCGTCGGAGATGCCCTGCAGGATGGCGCTGACCCGCGCGTAGAAGGCCTCAGACTGCGGGATGGTCACATTCACCAGCGTCGGGGCCAGGCATT
>NZ_CBBQHX010000041.1:0-37091 GCF_964946895.1 Stagnihabitans sp.
GGCCCGGCCCGTCTGGCGACCGAAGCGGCGATTGCCGCAGGCAAGGATGTGGTGACGGCCAACAAGGCGCTTTTGGCGCATCATGGGCAGGCTCTGGCCATGGCGGCCGAATCTGCGGGCCGGGTGATCCGGTTTGAAGCCGCTGTCGCCGGCGGAATCCCGGTGATCAAGGCGCTGACCGAGGGGCTTGCGGCCAATCAGATACGCCGCGTCATGGGGGTGATGAACGGCACCTGCAATTACATCCTGACCCGGATGCAGAACGCGGGCCTGCCCTATGAGGCCGTCTTCGAAGAGGCGCGGCAACTGGGTTATCTGGAGGCGGACCCGAACCTTGACGTCGGAGGCATCGACGCCGGCCACAAATTGAGCCTGCTGTCGGCCATCGCCTTCGGCACCAAGGTCTCATTTGACGCGGTGGAGCTGGAGGGGATCGGGGCAATCTCGATCGACGACATCAATCTGGCCGCCGACATGGGCTATCGCATCAAGTTGCTGGGTGTGGCCCAAATGACCGGGCGCGGGTTGGAGCAACGCATGACGCCCTGTCTGGTGCCGGCCGACAGCCCCTTGGGCCAATTGCAGGGCGGCACCAACATGGTGGTGCTGGAGGGTGATGCCGTCGGCCAGATCGTGCTGCGCGGTCCCGGTGCGGGCGAAGGGCCCACGGCGAGCGCGGTGATGGCGGATGTGATGGACTTGGCGCGCGGCGCGCGGCTGGCGACCTTCGGGCAACCGGCGGCCAGTTTGGCCACGCCGATTGCTGCCAAGACCGCGACACCCGCGGCTTGGTATTTGCGGATGACCCTGTTGGACAAACCCGGTGCGCTGGCCAAGATCGCCACCTGTCTGGGCGAGGCGGGTGTGTCGATCGACCAGATGCGGCAGTACGGCCATCAGGGCGCCAATGCCCCGGTGCTGATCGTGACACACAAGGCGACGCGCGATGACATCGACCATGCGGTGGCGCGTTTTGCCGGAACCGGCGTGCTCGTGGGCGCTCCGGTCGCGCTGCGCATCGAAGAAGTCTGAGTTAGCGCAACCATCCTTGCCGGACCTGCAATCCCCGGCTAAGCGGGGCTAAAGTCCCCGCCCATAAGGATATTGCCATGGCTGACGTTACCGAATTTCAGGACCGCCTTCTGTCGCTGGGCCTTGCCCGGGTTTCCGAGGCGGCCGCACTCGCTTCGGCGCATCTGATCGGGCGCGGGGATGAAAAGGCGGCGGATCAGGCCGCCGTCAACGCCATGCGCGATCAGCTGAACCTGCTGGATATCGCCGGCGTCGTGGTGATCGGCGAAGGCGAACGGGACGAGGCGCCGATGCTGTTCATCGGTGAAGAGGTCGGCACCGGCAAGGGCCCGGCGGTGGATATTGCCCTTGACCCGCTGGAAGGCACCACGCTGACCGCCAAGGACATGCCCAACGCGCTGACCGTGATCGCCATGGCGCCGCGCGGCACGCTGCTGCATGCGCCCGATGTCTATATGGACAAGCTTGCCATCGGCCCCGGCTTCAAGCCCGGCACGGTGACCTTCAACATGTCGCCCTCGGAACGCGTCTCGGCCTTGGCGGCGGCCAAGGGGGTTTCGACCAATGACATCACGGTTTGCGTCCTTGAACGCCCTCGCCACGAGGCGCTGATCGAAGAGTTGCGCTCCACCGGCGCGTCGATCCGGCTGATCACCGACGGCGACGTGGCGGGTGTCATGCACTGTGCTGAGCCGGACGTGACGGGGATCGACATGTATATGGGGTCCGGCGGCGCACCCGAGGGCGTTCTGGCGGCAGCGGCGCTGAAATGCATGGGCGGGCAGTTTTACGGCAAGCTACTGTTCCGCAACGATGATGAACGGGGCCGGGCGCGCAAAGCGGGCATCACCAACTTTGACCGGGTCTATACCCGCGACGACCTGGTGCGCGCCGATGTGATCTTTGCGGCGACCGGGGTCACGCAAGGCTCCATCCTGCACGGCATCCAGCGCGAGCGCGGCTACATCACCACGGAAACCATCCTGATGCGGTCCAAGACCGGATCGGTGCGGCGGATGAGCTACCGCAGCCCGGTCAAGTAAGGCCTAAACCAGCAGAAAGTCGCTGAGGTGCAGGGCAATCAGCCCCTTCAGCGCGATCTGGAAATCGGCCGTGCCGTCGCCGTTGGTATCGCCCGTGATCAGCGTCACATCATGGGCGGTGCCCGCCAGATCGACCTTGTGGTAGCGCAACTCTCCGGCGACGTTGTGAAAGCCTGCCGCGCCGATGAAGGTGAACGGCGTCTTTCCGTTGGAGACATTGGCATCGGCGTCGCAACCAGACAGATCGATGCGGTCATGATCGGCTTGCGTGAAATCGGTGATCAGATCGCGGCTGGCCGGGCTGTTGCCGGATTGCGTGCCGAAGACGTAAAGGAAATGATCGGCCCCCAGCCCTCCGGTCATCACATCCTTGCCAAAGCCGCCAACCAGACTGTCATTGCCCGCCCCGCCGCGCAACACGTCATTGCCCAGATTGCCATTCAGATAATCCGCCGCGTCCGATCCCACCAGCAGATCATTGCCCACGCCGCCATCCAGACTGGCTCCGGCGGTGTTGGCATGCAGGGTGTCGTCGCCGCCGTTGCCCAACAGCCTGTTGGCCGTATATCCCGCCGCGTCGTTGGAGGCGGTAAGCTTGTCATTGCCCGACCCGGAAGAGAAGGTCACCGCCTCGACCGCGGTGATCCTTGTACCATCGACCAGCACCACCGTCGCCTTGGAGAAGTCGGCGGTGTAGGCCGCGGAATAGACGGAAAACTCCAGCGTCAACGCATCCCGACCGGCGCCTCCGGTGATCTGCGCCGGACCGGTGCCGGCGGTAGACGAGCTGGCGCTGAGGTAGAGGACATCGTTGCCCGCCCCGCCATCCAGATGAGATCGGCCGTTGTAGCTGGTCAGCGTGTCGCTGCCGGTGCCGCCATACAGGCTTTCCTGCCCGCTGCCGCTTTGGATCAGGTCATTGCCGCCGTCGCCGTTCAGCACCTGCGATGTGGCGTTGGTGAAATCGACAAAGATCTTGTCGTCGCCGAAACCTGCGTGGATTTCGGACTGGCCGCTGCGCAGGTTGATGACGTCATCCCCGCCGCCCGTCGAAATTGTGCTGGAGGTGGCGTAAAGGTCCAGCGTGTCGGCCCCGGCGCCGCCGGTATAGGTGATGACCCCGGTTGCGCCCTGATAGGTCTGGATCTTGTACGCCTCGAACCCGGTGAAATGGGCGAAGACCGTGCCGTCGGCCGTCATGGTGCCTGTCGCCAGATCAATCTCCAGCGTGCCGAAACTGGCCAGACCATTGGCCCAGACCAGCGTGTCGACGCCCTTGCCGCCGTTCAGTTGCATGGTGCCGCTGCCACTGGCAGGCAGGCCGTAAAAGCTGATCTCGTCCGTGCCGTCGCCACCGCTGAGCGATCCGCCCTGAAAGGTGGCAACGTTGTTGTACGAGTTCATGATCGTGTCGTCACCCGCACCGCCGATGATGTGGTTGGTGCCGGTGCCGCCGATCACATAGAGGTTTTCGAAATTGGTGTAGGTGGCCCCGGCAACCCCGCCCACCGTGGGCTGGAAGGTCGACCCCATCTGGATGAAGATCGGATCCGAAAAGACCGGCAACACCAGCAGCATCAGCGTATCGGTTCCGGCGCCGCCGTCGATCACCTGCCCGGTGCGCATGGCGGTGATCTGCACCTGATCATTGCCGTCGCCGCCGAAGACCTGATCCCCCATCGAGCCAGAGATGATCGTGTCATCTCCGCCAAATCCGTTCATGACATTGTGCTGCACGGCATCTGAATCACCGCCGCCGCTGAGCAGATCATTGCCAGAGGCCCCGTTCAGGACGTCATCGCCCGTGTCGCCGTAAAGCTGGTCACCCCCCGCGATGGCCGTCAAAGTGTCGTCGCCGCCGCCGCCGAACAGCTGGTCCCCCGCCGCAGAGGCCGTGACGTTGTCCGGGCCGGAGCCATAGGTATAGGTTGCCATGGGAAAACTCTCTGCTGGGAAAATGCAAGTCGAACGTAACCCCAACACTTTGCCACGCCGCCACCACCCTGACAAGCAGCAGGCTTGTGCTGAGGCGCAGCGCGGTGCATGTCCCGGACATGACCCGCCAAACATTTCTTCACGTCGAATCCTCGCTGACCGCGCGCCGCTGGTCCGGCCCCTCGGCCGAGGCGGTGCGTCTGGCCGAAGCCATGGCGCAACTGACCCGTCTGCCGCCCGCCCTCTGCCAGACCCTCGTGGCACGCGGGGTGACGCCTGAGGGGGCCGAGGCGTTCCTTGCCCCCGCCCTGCGCGATCTGCTGCCCGATCCCTTGTCGCTGCGCGATATGGCCAAGGCCGCCGACCGGCTGGTGCACGCGGTGGAAAGCCGCCAGCGCATCGCCGTATTTGCCGATTATGACGTGGACGGCGGATCCTCGGCCGCGTTGCTGATGGTCTGGCTGCGCCATTTCGGGCTGGCACCGACGCTCTATATCCCTGACCGGATTGATGAGGGCTATGGCCCCAACGTCCCCGCCATGGCGGGCCTTGGTGCTGCGCATGACCTGATCCTGTGCGTCGACTGCGGCACACTCTCGCATGAGCCGATTGCGGCGGCGGGCTGCGATGTGGTGGTGCTGGACCATCACCTTGGTGCCGAAACCCTGCCCCCTGCGCTGGCCGTGGTGAACCCGAACCGGCAGGACGAAACCGGAGATCTGGCGCATCTGTGTGCGGCCTCGGTCGTCTTCCTGCTGCTGGTCGAGGTGAACAGGCGGCTGCGCGCGAAGGGTGTGCAAGGGCCGGACCTGATGGCCATGCTGGACCTTGTGGCCTTGGCGACGGTGGCCGATGTGGCGCCCCTGATCGGCGTCAACCGGGCGTTTGTCCGGCAGGGACTGAAGGTGATGACCCGCCGCGACCGGGTAGGCCTGCGCGCCTTGGCCGACGTGGCGCGTCTGGATCAGGCGCCCTCGGCCTATGCGCTTGGCTTCGTCCTTGGGCCCCGCATCAATGCCGGGGGCCGGATCGGGCAGGCCGACCTGGGCGCCCGGCTTCTGGCAACGGACAACCTGACCGAGGCCATCGCACTGGCGGCCCGCCTTGACACCCTGAACACCGAACGGCGTGAGATCGAGGCACGCGTGCGCGAACTCGCCCTGGCGCAGGTTGATGCCCATGGCCCGGATGGTGCCTTGGCCTGGGCGGCGGAAGAAGGCTGGCATCCCGGCGTCGTTGGCATTGTCGCGGCACGGGTGAAAGAGGCCCTGCACCGACCCGCCGTGGTGATCGGGTTTGATGGCGACATCGGCAAGGGTTCGGGCCGATCCGTCAGCGGCGTCGATCTCGGTGCTGCGATCCAACGCCTTGCCGCCGAGGGCCTGATCGAGAAGGGTGGCGGCCACAAGATGGCGGCCGGCCTGACCCTGACCCGCGCCCAGCTTCTGCCCGCGATGGAACGGCTGGAGGCTTTGCTGGCCAAGCAAGGCGCAGGGGCCGGAGGAGCCGGCGATCTGGACATCTCCGCTTTGCTCATGCCGACCGCGGTCAATGCCGCCCTGATCGAACAGATCGAGCAGGCCGGCCCCTTCGGCGCCGCAGCCCCTGCCCCGCGTTTTGCCTTTGCAGATCAGATGATCTCTGCCCGCCGGATCGGCGAGAGCCACCTGCGGCTGTCCTTTGGCGACGCGCAGGGCGCGCGGGTCGAGGGTGTGGCCTTCAATGCCTTTGACACGCCTTTGGGGGCAGCCTTGGAAAACCCCGGCCACCGCCGCTTTCATCTGGCGGGCCGGCTGGAGTTGAACCACTGGAAGGGCAGCGCCAAGCCACAACTGCGGCTGGAGGATGCGGCGCTGGCCTGAACCGTCCCGGCCCGACCCGCGCCTTTGACGCTGGCAATTTCGGTTCTGCGCAAATTTCCTCTTGCACAGGGCTAACAGCTTGATTAGAGAGCCAAGCACCGACAGTGGCCCGTTCGTCTATCGGTTAGGACACCTGGTTTTCAACCAGGTAAGAGGGGTTCGACTCCCCTACGGGCTGCCACGGTCTTCTGAAAATTGAATGTGAAATCAAAACGCTGTCTGGCGTATTTCATGTTCTGCCTTAATGGCTGCCCTCCGCCTTTTGGGATCGGGGGCGCTGCTGGTCAGCTTTCTTCGGCCACCATCTCGATGGCGCCGCAGGGGCATTCGGCGGCGCAGATGCCGCAGCCCTTGCAGTAATCCAGGTTGATGGCGAAGCGGTTGCCGGGGCCGAGTTTGATCACCGCGTTGTCGGGGCAGACGCCGTAGCAGTTGTCACATTCAAAGCAGTTGCCGCAGGACAGGCAGCGGCGGGCTTCGAAGAGGGCGGTGGCCTCGGTCAGGCCGCCCTGCACCTCGTCGAACGAAGATGTGCGGCGAGCGAGGTCCAGTTGCGGGCGCATCGTCTTGGGCGCGTCGGTGTAGTACCAGGTGTTGAGGCGGTCAAAACTGGCCAGCTTGGGGTCCGGCTTGGCGTCGGGCTTGGTCTGGCGCAGCCATGCGTCGATGTTGCGGGCAGCTTTCTTGCCGTGACCAATGGCGACGGTGACGTTGCGTTCGCCGGGGGCCATGTCGCCGCCAGCGAACAGGCCGGGATGGCCGGTCATCATCGTGTCGGGGTCAACCTGCACCACGCCGTCTTGGGTCATCAGGCCGGGGATGGTCTGGAGGAGGGACATGTCGACGTCCTGACCCAAAGCCAGAACGAGGCTGTCGGTGGCGAGGGTTTCAAACTCGCCGGTCGGTTGCGGTTTGCCGTCGGCATCAAGCACCATCTTTTCGATGGTCAGCGTGCCACCCTCGGCATTGGTGATGGTCGACAGCCACTTGACCTTGACGCCCTCCTCCAAAGCTTCTTCCAGTTCGAAGTCGTGGGCGGGCATCTTTTCGCGGGTGCGGCGGTAGACGATGATGGCGTCGGTGGCACCCAGACGGCGGGCGGTGCGGGCGACGTCGATGGCGGTGTTGCCGCCGCCGTAGACGACGACGCGGCGGCCGAGCATCGGTTTGTCTTCGCCCTCCATGCTGCGCAGGACCGATACTGCATCGAGGATACGCGAGGTGTCCTTCGCCGGGATATAGGCGCGTTTGGCGATATGGGCACCGATGGCGAGGAAGGCGGCGTCGGCTTTGGTGTCCACCATGGTGGCGGCGATATCGGTGACCTTTTCGCTGTAGCGGAAGGTCACGCCCATTGCGGCGAGGCGGGCCACTTCGGCATCCAGCACATCACGCGGCAGGCGGTATTGCGGGATGCCCCAGCGCATCATCCCGCCGGGTTTGTCGCCAGCCTCTACGACCGTTACGGCATGGCCCAGACGGCGCAGGTGATAGGCGGCGGACAGGCCAGAGGGGCCGGAGCCGACCACGACGACGGTCTTTCCCGTGCTGCCTTCGGGCGGGATGAAGGCCCAGCCTTGCTTCAGCGCCTCATCGCCAAGGAAGCGTTCGACTGAGTTGATCCCAACCGCCGAGTCCAGTTTGGCGCGGTTACACGCACCTTCGCAGGTGTGATAGCAGACGCGGCCCATGATGGCGGGGAAAGGGTTATCACGGGTCAGGTGGCGCCAGGCGGCCTCGTAGTTGCCACCCTCGGCGTGGTAGAGCCAGCCTTGGATATCCTCACCTGCCGGGCATTCGTGGTTGCAGGGCGGCAGGCGGTCGACATAGACGGGCCGTTCGGTGCGCCAACTGCCGGTTTTGTTCGCGAGGGATGAGCCGGGGTCTAGGGTGATGGCAAAGGGCTTTTTCATGGTCATGCCCCTTCCTCCAACAGATTGAAACGCTTGATGTTCTTGTCGGCCATGGCTTGCAGCTTGGCGACAATGTCCGGGCGGGGATGGCTGCCGAACAGGTGGGCGTAGCGCTTTTGCAGGCGCAGGTATTCGTCAACCGGGGCGCGGCGGCGGATTTTGCGGACAGAAGTGATCTCGCCATGTTCGGCCTCAAACAGCGGGAAAATGCCGGTTTCATGGGCAAGGCGGGCGAGTTTGATCGTGTCGCAGCTTGCAGCACCCCAGCCGAGGGGACAGGGGACGAAGACCTGAAGGTAGCGCGCGCCGCGGAAGGTCATGGCCTTTTCGACCTTGGCTTCAAGGTCGCGCAAGTCGGCCACGGTGGCGGTGGCGACATAGGGGATTTCATGGGCGACAGCGATCAGGGGCACGTTCTTGCCCTTGCCGAACTCCTCTCCGGGGTTCGGGCCCACAGGCTGGGTTGTGGCAGTGCGGGCACCGGGCGGGGTGGCAGAGGAGCGTTGCACGCCGGTGTTCATGTAGCCTTCGTTGTCGTAGCAGATGTAAAGCACATCGTCGTTGCGCTCGAACATGCCCGACAGGCAGCCGAAGCCAATGTCGGTTGTACCGCCGTCGCCACCTTGGGCGATGACTCGGGTGGCCGAGTGTTCAAGGCCGGCCTTCCTTGCTTTCACCGCCAAGGCGGCGGCGATGCCGGAACCGACTGCGGCGGCGTTGCCGAACAGGCTGTGCAGCCACGGCAGCTTCCAGCTGGTTTCGGGATAGGGGGTCGAGAAGACCTCAAGGCAGCCGGTGGCGTTGGCGGCGATCAGCTGGCCGTTGGTGGCGCGCATGGCGGCGTCAACGGCATAGCGGGCGCCCAGCGCCTCACCGCAGCCTTGGCAGGCGCGGTGGCCTGAGGTCAAGGAATTGTCGCGGGCTATAGAGGATTGGACCGAGCGTTGGTCAGGGTCCAACAGGCGGTTGCCGACGGTGAAGGTGCCGGTCTGGTAGAACTTGATGTCTTGCGTCACGATGCACCTCCGGCTTTCTTCGACATGATGCGCAGCAGGCTTTCGGCGACCGGGCCGGTACGGCGCGTGGCGGCTTCGCGGGCGAGGTGACGGTTGACCACTTCTTCGTTGAGGTCGAGGAAGGTGAGCGGTTTCAGAGTGCCATCAACCGCCGCTGCAAGGGCGCGGGTCAGCGAAGTCTGGGTGATGGGACGGCCCCCAAGGCCCGCCACGATCGTATAGTTGCGCATGTGCAGACGGCCTGCGAGCGCCATGCGGACGTCGGCTGAAACAACCCCGCCGAGGCCGACGGAAAAGCTTTTCTCCAGCACCACCACCCGATGCGCACCTTTGAGGGCGTGACGCACGGCCTCCAGCGGGAAAGGACGGTAGGAACGGATCGAGAGGACGCCGATCTTGACGCCGGCCTCGCGCATGGCGTCGACGGTTTCCTCCAGCGTGCCCACAACAGAGCCGAGGGCCACGACGATGGTATCGGCATCCTCGCAGCGGTAGCTGCGCAGAAGGCCGCCGGATTCGCGGCCGAAGGTCTTGGCGAAGTCGGCGGCGATGCGGGGGATCAGGTCCAGCGCCATGGTCTGCTTGGCATGGGCGATGTAGCGCACTTCCATGAAGGCTTCCGGGCCAACCATCGCGCCGATGGAGACGGGCTCGGCAGGGTCCAGCACCTGGCGCGGTTCGTAGGGGGGAAGGAAGGCATCGACCTGGGCTTGGGTCGGGATGTCGATCTGTTCGTAAGCATGGGTCAGGATGAAGCCGTCCATGCAGACCATGACGGGCATCGACAGTTCCTCGGCCAGACGGAAGGCCTGAATGTGGAGATCGACCGCCTCCTGGTTGCTTTCGGCAAACAGTTGCAGCCAGCCGCAGTCGCGCTGGCTCATGCTGTCGGAGTGGTCGTTCCAGATGTTGATGGGGGCCCCGATGGCACGATTGGCGACGGTCATCACGATGGGCAGGCCAAGGCCGGAAGCGTTGTAGATCGCCTCAACCATGAACAAGAGGCCCTGACTGGCTGTGGCTGTGTAGGTGCGCGCGCCGGTGGCGGAGGCGCCGATCGCCACGCTCATCGCGGCAAATTCGCTTTCGACGTTGAGGAATTCGCAAGGCGTCAGGGTGCCGCCTTTGACCAAGGCGCCAAGGCCTTCCACGATGTGGGTTTGCGGCGAGATCGGGTAGGCGCAGATCACGTCGGGGCGACAAAGGGCGACCGAAAGGGCCACGGCCTGGGAGCCTTCCATTTGCGAAATCATAGCGTCTCCTGCACGGTCAAAAGGTCGTAGGCCTCGGTCGCGGCGGCCGCGTTGCGGTCGGCGACAACGCCTTTGAACTTGTCGTGGATGGCGTGGATCACGGCCTCTAGTGTGATGAAGCCGGTCTGCGCGGCAAAGGCCCCGAGCAGCACGGCATTGGGCAGCGGGCGGCCAAGGTGTTTCAATGCGATGTCGGTGGCGGGCACCGTGATGATGCGGCCGGGCGGCAGTTTGGCGGCGATCTCGTCGATCCCCAGTTCACTGACCGTGCGGTTAGAGTTGATCAGCACATGGCCGTCCGATTTCAGCCCCTGAAACACGTCAACCTGATGCAGCAAATGAGCGTCCTGAATGATCAGGGCATCGGGCGCACTGATCGGCTCGCGAGAGCGGATCGGCTTGTCATCCATCCGGCAGAACGCGACCACCGGTGCCCCGGTGCGTTCAGACCCGAAGCTGGGGAAGGCCTGCGCGTGCCGGCCCTGTTCGAAGGCGGCAATCGACAGCATCTCTGCGGCCGTCACGACGCCCTGCCCGCCCCGGCCGTGGATTCTGACTTGCAACATGGATCATCCCCTACTGCTGCGGTCCCGGGGCCTGAACAACCCGATGGCCTGAAGGCCGTCATGCCTTGCCCGAAACGCGAAGGCTGCGCGACATGCGGGCAACCTAGCACCACGGTCGGGCATCACCTTGATCAGGATCATGCCGCAGCGCTACCTCGCGGCTTTCCCAAGGCGGTGGCATAGGCTAAAAGCGGGCCAGATGCGGCAGGTGTGGCGGTCAGCGGAAGAACGCAACCTCGGCGGTCAGCGGCGTGTCGCCATAGCGGGTCAGGAATTCCGCCCAGGCGGCATCGGTCCCCGAGAGCCGCGCCGCATCAAAGGCCGCAACCAAAGGCGCATCCACCCCGGCAGCCTTTTGCAACTGCGCGGCGCTGTCGGGGATGGTTCGCCCTTTCAGGTTCTCGCGGGCCATTGCAGAGAAGGGATCACCGGGGTTCTTAAGAAGGAACATGATGATCGCCGCATTGCTGTTGGCGGTCAAAGCGCGGTCCAGAACCGCACTATGCGCCCGGGAAACCGGTGGTCCCAGCGGTTGATCGACAGGCACCAGAACCGGGCGTTTGACATCCCTGCCCTGCGGATCGCCCACGGCGCGCAGCATCGGATCAGGCATTGCTGCGATGCAAGAGGTCAATGAAATCAACACGGCCATCGCCGCCAAGTAGCCCATTGGCCCACCCCCGTTACCACCCGAAGAGGTATACAATACGCTCTTTAGGGCATTCGAATTAAATTTGTGTCAAAATTATGGTAGATAGTTGCCGGAATCACGCCCTTTGGATAGTTTTGGTCCACATCGGCTCGACGATTTTGGGTCAACAAATAATTATGCAGGGAATTGAATGCCATGGCACATGATGGTTCCGCAGGTCTCAACGGTTTTTCCTCTGTGACTGATGCGTCGAATGACGATCTTTCGGTCGGCGGAAAACTTTCACTTTCCACGCAAGACGAAAACAAGCCCCTGGCGGCGGGAGGGATCCTGTCAACGACAGATATCCTGGCACCTGCCAGTGACGCGCAGGATTTCAGTTTCACCGCACCACAAGCGAGCGGAGACCTCGGGGCGGCCGGGCATGTCGACGCTTTGACCATCGATCTGCATCTGGCAGGGGGGGTGGCCTCGCTGGGCGATGCCGCCGTCAGTTTTGCCGGTTCTGCGCCGGGGGGCGGTCTGGGGGCGCCCGGGGCCGCTGGCACGTTGCAAACCTTGGCCAACTATCTGGAAACCGGGTTCTGGAGCGACCGCGGGCAGTCGAGCCATTTCTTCAACATGACCAGCACGGGAAGCTGGGCCAACAGTGGCACGCTTTATTACAACGTGACGGGCTGGTCAGGCGCAAAGGCAACGGATTACGGCAATGAATTTGACAGCGACGGGATTTCCGCCGCCCGTCAGGTCATGGTGCGCGAGGCATTCAAGCTTTACGAGGCCGTGACCGGAATCCACTTTGTCGAGACGCAATCGGCAAGCGCGGACTTCTTCTTCGAGGACTCGGACACGGCGCACGCCTACGAAGGCGAGAAAACGGACTCCGGCTCAGGCGGTGCGGTCCAGTACGGCGTCATCAACGTCGCGCCCGGTTGGGAAAGCGGGACGTCGAATATTGGCGGCGCGGATGGGTACACCTTCCAGACCTTCCTGCATGAAATCGGCCACGCGCTGGGTCTGGGCCACCAAGGCCTGTACAACGCGGGTTCCGGCAGCCCGACTTATGCCAATTCGGCGATCTGGGCGAACGACAGCTGGCAGCAATCCATGATGTCGTATTGGAGCCAGGGCGAGAATACAGAATTCTCGAACGATTCCTACGCCATGCTGGTTACGCCCATGGCGGTGGACTGGATTGCGCTGAACGATCTTTACAGTTGGCAGGGTTACGGCACGTTCAATGCCTTCACCGGCAATACGATCTATGGTGTCGGCACCAACATCAGCGCCGCAACCAGCGCCTCGTTCAACGCGCTGGCAGCCAATGCCGCGACCAACGCCTTCACCATCGTGGATGGCGGCGGGATCGATACGGTCGACTTCTCTAACTACAACGTCAATCAGACGATCGACCTGACCGTCAACAGTGCAAGCCAGACCCATGCGGTGTTCTCCAGCGTGGGTGGGCTGGTCGACAACATGACAATCGCCGTCGGTGTCGTGATCGAGAACGCCACGACGGGGGGCGGCAATGACAACATTTTCGGCAACGAAGCCGCCAACGTCCTGACTGGGAACGCGGGCAACGACTATCTGTCCGGCTACGGTGGCGGCGACACGGAGTATGGCGGCACCGGGGCCGATACGCTGTACGCCGGCAACGGCGGCAACTCGATGTACGGCGGCGACCAGGCCGACTATCTGTCAAGCGGGTCGGGCGCGGACTTCATGTCTGGTGGCGCAGGGCAAGACACGCTTTATGGCGGCGGCGGTGCCGACTACATGTGGGCTTATGACAGCTTAACGGTCAACAACTCTGATCAGGTCTATGGCGCGGCAGGCAATGACACGATCTTTGTTGGCACCGGCGCCGAGACGGCGGACGGCGGGGCAGATACCAACACCCTGATCGTCATGGATACCCGCAGCTATGTGCTGGATCTGGGGACTGGCGCGACCAACCACGCCGGCGAGGTCTTCAGCAACTTCCAAGTGGTGTTCATGTCCTCCGGGGATGACTCCGTCACCGGTGTGTCCGGTACGGCCGAGACGATCTACGGCGGCAGTGGCAATGACACGATCAACCCCGGCAGCGTTACCGGTGCCGATCAGGTCTACGGCGGCGATGGCAACGACAGCATCCTGTCGGGCCTCGGCAACGAGACGATGGATGGCGGCAATGGCATCGACGTGATCGACCACCGCGTCTTCAACGGTGACTACCAGTTCAACATGGCGACCGGCGCCACCCAGTTCCTTGGCGAAAGCTACGTGAACTTTGAAATCGCCTATATGGGCAACGGCAATGACTCGGTCACGGGCAATGCATCGGACAATGTCATCTATGGCGGTGGTGGCAACGACACGATCGACGGTGGCGCAGGTGCCGATCAACTTTATGGCGATGGCGGCGACGACACCTTCCAAATTCACAATGGCTGGACCGGCGGCGTGGGCGAAGTGTTCAACGGCGGAGCGGGCAGTGACACTTTCGACGCGTCAGCGACAGTCGGGGTCACGACGAGCGTGATCGACCTTGTGGCAGGGAGCTTCAACTACACCCCCGGCGGCGCGGCCGTTATCTCATTTGTCTCGATCGAAAATGTTGTCGGCACCAGCGGCAACGACAGCATCATCGGGAACTTTGTCAACAACGCCCTCTATGGTGGTGCGGGTGACGACACGATCATCGGCGGCGCGGGGGTCGACCAGTCCTACGGTGGGGCAGGCAACGATTTGTTCACCATTGCCAACGGCTGGACCGGTGGCCCAGGCGAGGTGATTGATGGCGGGGCGGACAGCGACACTTTCGACATTTCAGCGACGTTCGGGGTTTCGGCCACCATTGACCTTGTGGCGGGCACATTCAACTATCAGGGGGGCGATGGCCAGATCGCCCTCGTCTCGATCGAGAATGTTGTCGGCGGCGACGGCAACGACAGCATTCTTGGCAATAACGCGAGCAACCAGCTTTATGGTGGCGCTGGCGACGACACGATCAACGACGGCGCGGGCATCGACTCGGTCTATGGTGGCGATGGCAACGACCTGATCCTTGCCGGTGATACGTCCTTCTCCGGCGACAGCTGGTTTGGCGGCAACGACATCGACACGCTCAGCTTTGTCGGGACGACGAACTGGACCACAGCAGGCGTCTCTTTCAACTTCGTGACCGGTATCGCCCAATACAGCAGCTTTACAGAACACTTCTCTGGCTTCGAGATTTTCCAAGACAACAATGGCTCGGACCTGATCATCTCGGACGGCCTTGGCCACTCGTTCTATGGCAACGACGGCGATGACACGATGGTGGGCGCGGCGGGGCTGCAGAACTTCTTCGGCGGCAACGGGACGGATACCGTGGATCTGACCGCGCGGAGTGCATCGACCAACCTCAACATCGCGACGGGCCTGACGAATTTCGGGGGCGAGCAGTATTCCGGCTTTGAAGTGATCAAGATGGGCGCGGGCGACGACACCGTGTCCGGTGCGCCGGGCAACTCCACGGTCTATGGCGGCGATGGCAACGATCTGCTGACGGGTGGCGCAAGCACTGACAACCTTTATGGTGACGGCGGCAATGACACGCTCGACGGCAGCTTCAATGTGGACAACCTTTATGGCGGCGCGGGCAATGACCTGTTCACCATCGCTGGCACCGGGATGTTCGACAACGTCTATGGCGGCGCCGATACTGACACGCTTGACCTGACCAGCAACGCCTCGGGCCAGGGCTTCACGGTCGATCTGCTGGCCGGAACCTACGATGGCATCAGCCTCGGCTTCGGACCCTTCGTCATTCAAGGCGTTGAGAATGTTGTTGGATCCACCCTCAACGACAATATCCACGGCGACAACAGCAACAACACTCTCAGCGGCGGCAACGGCGATGACACGCTGAACGGTGGCGGCGGCGTAGACGACATTTATGGCGGGGATGGCAACGATCTGCTGATCTACACATCCGGTGAAGCCTACGACAACTTCTACGGCGGCAATGGGGTTGATACGGTCACGGTCGACTGGGATATCGCGACGAAGTTCGACCTTAGCTTGGGGGCCTATACCTATACCTCGCTGTTCGGCACCGCCAACCTGTCTCTGGTCGGTATCGAAAACGTGACCAAGACCGGCCTGTCCGATGACATTCTGATCGGCAACGGCGTGGCCAACATCCTGGACGCCGGGGACGGCAACGACTCGATCTACGGGAACGGTGGGGCGGATACGCTGATCGGCGGGGCCGGAGATGATACGCTCAATGGCGGATCGGGTATCGACTCGCTCGATGGCGGGGCGGGCAACGACTGGTATTATGTGGACAGCAATTCCGACGTGGTCGTCGAAACAGCGGGCAATGGCACAGCGGACCGGGTTTTGGCCACGGTCAACTACGCCCTGAGCGCCACAGCCGATATCGAGCAATTGAGCACAACACAGGCATCCGGCGTCGCCGCGATCAATCTGACCGGAAACAATCTGGCTCAGACGATCACTGGCAACGAGGGCGTCAACGTGCTTTCCGGCCTTGGCGGTAACGACACACTGATCGGCGGTGGGGGTAACGACTCGCTGAACGGTGGAACAGGCGATGACAAGATGTATGGCGGCGCGGGTGACGATTGGTACTACGTCGACAGCGCGTCCGACGGCGTCTTCGAGACGGCAGGCAACGGCACGGTGGACCGGGTTCTGAGCACGGTCACCTACATTCTGGCGGCTGCAGCGGATATCGAGATCTTGTCCACTATGCAGCAATCCGGGACGACGTCCATCAACCTTACGGGCAACGCGTTGTCGCAAACCATATCGGGCAACAACGGCGTCAACATGCTCTATGGCGGAGATGGTGCTGATACCATCAACGGCTGGGATGGAAATGACACTCTGAACGGCGGCACCGGGGATGACTCGATGATTGGTGGGGCGGGGGACGACTGGTACTACGTCGATAGCGCCCTAGACAAGGTTATCGAAACGGCAGGAAATGGCACAGCCGACCGGGTTCTGAGCACAGTTGACTACACGCTGAGCGCCACCGCCGATATTGAAACGCTGAGTACGACACTGGCATCGGGCGTCACCGCCATTAATCTGACAGGCAACAATCTGGCGCAAACGATCGCCGGCAACGAGGGGGTCAACGTGCTGTCGGGCCTTGGCGGGAACGACACGCTGAATGGCGGTGGCGGAAATGACACGCTGAATGGCGGCACGGGCGATGACAGGCTTTACGGTGGCACAGGCGACGACTGGTATTATGTCGACAGCGCCTCGGATGTGGTCATAGAGACTGCAGGCAACGGTACGGCGGACCGGGTTCTGAGCACTGTGAACTACGTTCTGGCGGCTGCGGCCGACATCGAGATCTTGTCCACCACCTTGGCATCTGGCGTGACTGCGATCAACCTGACCGGCAACAATCTCGCCCAGACCATCACCGGCAACAATGGCACGAACATCCTGTCTGGCCTTGGCGGGAATGACACGCTGAACGGGCTGGACGGGACCGATACGTTGAATGGCGGGACCGGAAATGACCTTCTGATCGGGGGGACGGGCGCGGATACTTTCGTCTTTGACACCGCATTGGGTGCGACAAACGTCGATGCGATCAGCGGTTACTCGGTGGTCGATGACGTCATCCAGTTGAGCAGCGCAATCTTCACCGGCCTTGGTGTCGGTGCGCTGGCCGCCGGCGCCTATGCCGCCAACACGACAGGTCTGGCGGCTTTGGCGACCGATCACATCATCTACAACACCGCCACTGGCGCGCTTTACTTCGATGCCGATGGTGTTGGCGGCGCGGCGGGCATCAAGTTTGCCACTATAGCCCCCAACCTTGCAGGCTTCGGCGCGGGTGAGTTCTTTGTGATCTGATCGGAAGAGACCAATCTGAAAAGACGGCAGAAGCCGGGCACGCGCGGCCCGGCTTCAGTCTTTCGGTGGCAGGATCATCATCACGGCGTTGGAAGAAAGCTGTGCCCCCCCCCTGCCCGGCGCCGGGATACCGCAGCCAGTGTGATGGCGGGGCGCAGAACGCCGTCGTGGCCGGCAAGGTTCTGGGTAAGTCGGGCGTTCAACTGGTTCGCCTCGGCCTCGGTCATGTCGCACTGGCTTTCCGCGCGAAATTCGAAGAAGCCGTCGGAGTGACCCTCATATCCGGCGGCGACCTTGCCATGTTGGCTTCGAATTCGCGTCTGATGAGGGCCATGGCGGTGATGCCGTACCATTTGACATCCCTAGCAGGGCCGAAAGACAGAAGGATGAAGCCCGCGCCCAACGGGTGCAGCAGCCAATCGGGTTAAGCGCCCACCATGATGGCGGCAGCCACGCAGCAGGTGCAAGGGTGTTAGTGCCTGCAAAATGGGCAGCTTTGGGGGAGTTCAGACCGCTGTCTTGGCAAGGCCGTGCGCCGACAGGCGGGCTAGGTGGACGAGGGGCTTGGCGAGGTCCACCACCTCGGCCAGTTCCAGAACCGCAGCGCGGAAGCGGTGCTTGGCGGGGATTTTCAGTGTTATGAAATCGGTTGAGCGGGTGGACCACTTCTGGGTGTGATCGGCGGCGCAGGCAGTTTCCCCGTGCGAGGTGTCGATCAGCGTCACAGGTGCCTTGCCGTCCCGCATCAGTTTCAGCCTCCACGGCAGGTTGTCGATATCCTGAACCGCGGCGCTGGCATCACATGCGCCGAAGGGGCTGACCTGATGCGCGGTGTCACCGGCAATGCTTTCGTTCCGGTGGCGGAGCTTTCCAAGGCGACGGCAAACGAATTGGGAGACCGTGGCCCCTTCGTGTTCGAATTCCACATCGTCGCGCAGCAGGCTTTTCACGCGAGGGATGACGTTTTCCGGCTTATTCTCCTCCTCCGGGTTTGTGTCCCGGCCGAGTTGGATATCCTGCCGCCAGACGTCATCGGCCTGTTTGGGCCGTAGGGCAGATTTGTTGCGGGGAAAGCGTGGGTCGCACCAGAACCAGCGCCCGGTCGAGAGGTTGGCCGTCATCACGATGTCGGCGAACAGGACGCGGTCTTGGAGGGAATGCCCGGTGAAGTCAGCGCGGACGATCTTGCGGGTGTCGGAATTGACACCCTCGCACGCCACCACCCAGTCGGCCTCGATCGGGAAGACGCCGTCGGGGGGCCGGCCTCAGGATCGCTTGGTCGATGGCTTGGCGCAGACTGCGCAGCTTGTGCTTCAAGCGCAGGTCAAGCAGGGGGGGCCGTGCAGACCTGAACCTTCCATTTTTCAAGGTTGTATTTCTGCAGGTTGATGAGGGTCGGCCATGCGTGGCCGCCTTCCGGAAGCAGGTCGAACTGATAGGCCAGCCGGTCGCCAAGGGGGTCCCTGCCCGGCTTCCAGCCGATGCCCTTTTCGATCAGGCTGGCGGCAACACCCAGACGGTCCCCCCCTCCAGCCGGCGCTTCGCGAAGCAGACCGCACGGCTGCCGATCGAGACGGTGTCAGTGATGTCCAAGACCCGAACCGGGAAGCCCCGGGCGGCGAAATCCGGGGCTGCGGTCAGGTCAACGAGACCTGCGCCGATCCCCAGAACTGGACAGCGGATCTTGGTGCCGTGTTCTTGGGCGAGGAGCGACAAGGGAAGACGGGCTAGCTTTAGGTCTTGCGCCTCTTAGGCCTCGACGCAAGTCTTGCGCCATTGCTTGGCGTCCGGCCAGCAGGCGTGCTGGGGGGCCTTTTTGGTGCGGCTCCACTCGTCCCGCATGTGCCATTTCACGGCATCCAGGCGTTTGAGGGAAACTTCTTCCGCCGGATCCGGGCAAGCACGGCTCATGCGGTGGTCGTTAGGGTGGACAGTTCGAAGAAGGCCAGTGCGTTGCCGTTTCCCGCATTTTGGAACTGATGCATGGAAGGGTCGGGTTCGTGGGTGGAGGGCACATGATCGCCGGCAACCGCCCGAACAAGATCCATGGGGAGCATGTGGGAGTTGATCTTCACCGTCCCTTTGGCGTCCTTGCAGTGATCGGCGACGCGGTGAATCTGGTCGATCGTCGAGGGCCGCCCGTCAATATCGGTTGCCTATGCAACTTTCAAAAAGCAGCGACACAAGGTCGCTTTACTTCAGATCAAAGGCGCAAAATGCAAAAGGCGCCCAACTGGGGCGCCATTTAGGGGCAAATCGAGGCTTGAACCTCAGTCCTTGGGCCGCAGGCCCGCCGTCTCGCGTGCCAGAGTGTCGACGTCGGTTCGCAAGTGGCCCGACATGAACTCGTCATAATAGGCCACCATCGTCGGGATCGCCGCCCCGCCCTGCTTGGTGCGCCAGGGTTTGGTGTAGCTGGCGAACAAACCGCGACGATGGATCAGCGGAGCGCCATCCATCACCATCGAGGAGCCCCAGACCATCCGCCCCGAGTAGTTGCATTTCAGCGCACCGTTGATCCAGATCCGCAGATAGCCGTCGGTATTGGCCGAGAAATTCGTGTTGACCACGATATCAACCCACTTTCCCTTCATGTCAGCCATGCTGAACAGGCTGCAGACATCGCCGTAATTCTGCGCCGGTCCCCAGTTGCTGGCGACCTTCATATTCTCCAGTTCGGCGACCACGTCTTCCTTGTCGGAACTGTCTCGATTGCAGACGGTCGGATCGCACTTGGACCAGTTCAGATCGCCCTTTGCTGTCTGCACGATGCGAAAGGCAGGCGGCTGGTCGCCCGCCAGCTTCCACTGCCCCATGACAAGGCCAACCGACTGGTCATGGGTCACAGCCCCCATTGTGTCGTTGTAAAAACTCCAGCCATACCAGATGTCCTGGCCGACGTGGCCGGTCACGGCCATGTTCGCCTCGCCCACTTCGGCGCGCAGCCTGCCGTTCTTGCAATCGGGATCGACGCAATCGCCGTCGCGCAGTTCAAAGCGTTCGCTGACATCGCCGCGCCGCACCGGTTCGCCGGGCCAAGAGTAGCGGAAGTTGTAGGTGGCCGGGCTGAGGAAGCGTTCATAAAAGCGCGGCAGCGCGCCATCCCTGCGCAGCGCGGCAGCGGTAGGCGCACCACCCGGCAAAGAGATCGTGATGACCTGGCCGCAACCGAACAATATACCCAGCGCCAATGTGCACAAAATCAGAAACCGCAACTTGATCACTCCCAGAGACGGGCATCCGGCATAGGCCATCTGCCGCACGGCCTGCCGCGCGCCCAGTTCATTAGCGCTGTTCTTGACGGATGGCATCGAAACGGTCAAGGGCGCGCCGTTGCGCGACAAGCACTTCCGATCTCTGGCGGGCGAAAAAGAACGATTCGGGCTTTTTTGTGGCGAGACCCTGAAACATTCGCGTCACTTTGCTGTGCAAGCATTTGCAGCAGTTTAGGAACATGAAAAGCGCAGTGTAGCACTTTTGGCACTCTCATCTCGAAAGCATTGAATCGTGGAGTAAATTTCCTTCTAAAGAACAATCTGTGCGCGTAAGTTCAAAAGAAAAAACAAACGATCGAGCAAAAGAGGCAGAAAATGGCAAGAATAAGTGTGTTCGGCATTGGTTATGTCGGCGTGGTGTCGGCTGCGTGTTTGGCAAAGGACGGGCATCAGGTCATCGCCGTGGATGTGGACCCCGGCAAGATCAAGGCCATCAATGACGGGCTTTCCCCAATTGTCGAGAACGGTCTTGACGCGTTGATTGCCGAAGTTGTGAAGGCGGGTCGGCTGACGGCCACCAATGATGTGCAATATGCCATCGACAACACCGACGCGTCCTTCATCGCGGTGGGCACCCCCTCTGCCGAGGATGGTTCGGTCGGTCTGAAGTACGTCCGCGGCGTGTGCGAGAACATTGGTACAGCGCTGGCCAACAAGCCCGCATACCACTCGGTCGTGATCCGCTCGACCATCGTTCCCGGCTCCTGCGAGGGCACCTGCATTCCGGCACTGGAAGGCAAATCGGGCAAGGTGGCGGGCAAGGACTTCGGTGTCGGCTATTACCCGGAATTCCTGCGCGAAAGCACCGCGATCGAAGATTACTACGATCCGGGCCTGATCGTGTTCGGCGCGATGGACAAGCCGACGGCAGATTTCTTGACCGCGCTGAATGACATGCTGAACTGCAAGATCCACGTGGTGGACCTGCGCACGGCCGAGATGGTGAAGTACACCTCCAACACCTGGCGCGCGGTCAAGGTGACCTTCGCCAACGAGATTGGCAACATCGCAAAGTCGGCTGGCCTTGACGGGCAGACGGTGATGGAAATCCTGTGCTCGGACGAAAAGGTGGCCATGTCCAAGTACTTCATGCGCCCGGGCTTCGCCTTCGGCGGGTCGTGCCTGCCCAAGGACGTTCGCGCCCTGCGCCACCTGGCGGCCACCAACAACACCCCGGCCCACTTGCTGAACGCCGTGATCGAAGCCAACGAGGCGCAGATCCAGCGTGCTGAAAGCATGATCGAAGCGTCTGGCGCCAAGAAGGTTGGCTTTGTCGGCATCTCGTTCAAGCCCGGCACCGATGACCTGCGCGAAAGCCCGCTGGCGGAACTGGCCGCACGTCTGATCAAGAACGGCGTGGGGGTGGAAATCTACGACCCCTATGTGTTCGAGGCCTATGCCAACAACAACTCGACTGCCGGCCGCGGCAATGATGTGATCCCGGACCTGAAAGACCGCATGGTCGAAAGCCTGGACCAGATGATCAACGACAACGGCGCGATCCTTGTGGGCAACTACTACAAGGGCTCCATTGCGACGCTGGAAGCCGCCGCCAAGACACGACCGGTGCTGGACCTGACGCGGATGAAGCGCGACATGGTGTCGGATGGCAACTATCAGGGCATCTGCTGGTAAGGGCACATGGTCAGATTGCTCACCCACGCGGCATATTTTGCCATCATTCTCCTTATGATCTCCCTTGTCCCCAAGGGCGCATTGGGAGCGGATCACAAAGCCACGAACACGATCCTCGTTCTGGGGTTTCTGGGAACATGGCGGTACACTTGGGCGGCAATCAACTTCACGCGGGCGGTCCTGTACGTCAAGGTTGTCTACCCCCGCCGCAAAGCCAAGGCATTCGCGCGCTTCGCCGCGCGCGGTGCCCCCTGCCATGCCTACTTCCTTGTCACCACCTATATGGTGGCGCGGGAAACCACGATCGATTGCTACCGCGCGCTGTTTCTGGCGGCGTCCAACGCACGGGATGGTGCAACGATCGTGGCATCGGTGGTCGATGGTGCCGATGAACGCCTGATCCGCCGGATCTATGAGACGTCGCGGCATGACATGTCGCGGGTCAAACTGGTGCTGGACCGGATCGAGTCGAACGGCAAGCGCGATGCCATGGCCCGCACCTTGCGCCTGATCGCGGCGCAATGTCCGACCGCGCGCGACATCTGCATTTTCGTCGATGGCGACACCATGGTGCCCGCCGATATCGTGGCACAGTCGGCGCCCATGTTCACCAACTCCAAGGTCGGGGCCCTGACCACGGACGAAGGCATCGTCATCCACAAGAAGAACCTGTTCCGCGACTGGTTCATCCTGCGCTTCAACCAGCGTCAGGTGATGATGTCGTCGATGGGGATTTCAAACCGCGTGCTCACCCTGACAGGCCGCATGTCGGTATTTCGCGCTGACCTTGCAACCAACCCGGATTTCGTCACCGGCGTGCTTTACGACTATCTGGACCACTGGCGCCTTGGCCACGTGAAGTTCCTGACCGGCGATGACAAATCCACCTGGTTCTGGCTGCTGAAGAACGGCTATCAGATGTGCTATCTGCCCGATGTGCAGTCTGTCTCGATGGAGACCCAGCCGCGTCCAACCTTCTATGACAGCGCCAAGACGCTGATGACGCGCTGGTTCGGCAACATGATGCGCACCAACAGCCGCGCCATCGCCCTTGGGCCGCGCGACATTGGTTTCTTCACCTGGTGGTCGATCCTGGACCAACGCGTGTCAATGTGGACCACCATGGTCGGTCCAACCTCTGTTCTGCTGTCAGCGGCGTTCCACAGCTTTACCGTGGTGCCGATCTACATCGCCTGGGTCATGACCACGCGCTACATCTTCTGCATCGTCGTCTCATTGTTCCGCGGAACCTGGTTCCCGATCACCCACCCGTTCATCCTGTATTTCGGGCAGATCGCCGGAGCATCAGTCAAGATCTTCGTCCTGTTCCGTCTCGACAAGCAGAAATGGACCCGCCAGGGCGCGGCGGATACCGGGCCCAAACTAAGCCTGTCGCAGCGCATGGCGGCTTTTGAATCGTCCGTACACCACGCCCTCGCTCTCGCCTGGCTGATGATCGCCGTGATCATGGTGTCAAAAATATGAACGCAGGTTCATCGCATAAAGGAACCACCATGAGTGATCCCTTCTCCGCCCCGCGCGAGATCAAACGAGATGTTACGCCCGCTCCGGGCCGGTCCGCGCCGTCAGATGCCACAAATGGTGCAAGACCTACCTCCAAGGTCGCACCTGTGGACGACGCCTCCGAAGCGGTGGTGATGACCCCCGAGTTTCCCTTTGAAACCGAACACCCGGTGATGCCCATCCCGTTCAAGGCACAGTTTGGCGAGTACAAGCTGGACGGCGTCGAGATTTCGGTGACCGCGGCCTATGTTGCCATTGACGGCGTGCTGGACCCGCAATGGAAGGGCCACAAGGAGTTCGTGCGGCTGCAGTTCGATTTCCAGGGCTTTTCCGTCTCGATCTACCCCGAGGTGGTGGTGGCCGGTTCGCGCCGCGATGGCGAGATGACGCTGCAATTTCTTGACCCCGCGGGCGCCCACCTGCCCCAGCTGCGCTATATCCTGAACAGCTATATCGCCGGGGATTTCGTCTCGATGGGCGGGATGATGGCCTATTCCGGACCGACGCAGCCCAAGATTGCCCGGCCGGCCGATGGCGCATCTGCGAAATTCCGCATCCGCAGCATCTCGGTTGCCCTTGTGTCCCTGGCCCTTATCCTGGGTGCCAGCAAGATCATGTACAATCGCTACACGCAAAGCTACGAATCGCGCCCCGTTTTTGTTGAGCGTCTTGGCAATGACATGAAGGCCACTGCGGCGGGTCAGGTTGCCATGCTCAACCCGAACGCCAAAAAGGGCGAAGTCGTGTTTTCGATCAATTCCAACACGGGCGACGTGTTGAGTTTTCAACTGCCTTGCGACTGCGAAGTCCAAGTAACGAAAGGAATTTTTGAAGGATCAACGGTTCTTCCTTTTGACACGATTTTATCATTCTTTGGCTCCACCACCGAGATCAATGTGGAAACACAAATGAGCATCGAGGGTCTGGCTAAAGCGATGAGTGGAGATGCGGCATATCTCGATATGAACGACGGGCGGACCATTCCGGTCAAGGTCGTCGCGACATCGGCGACCAATGCCGCAGCACTTCGGGGCGATCTGTTCGTTCCGGTCGATCTGATCCCGCCGGACGGCGCCTTGGGAAAAGATGACATCGGCAAATCCGCAACTTTGCGGTTGTCCAAGACCTGGTTTGGAGGCTCATCCCCTCAATTACCGGAGAAATCATGACCAACATTTACCCATTGATCATCTGTGGCGGTAACGGCACGCGTCTGTGGCCGGTGTCGCGGACGCAGAGCCCGAAGCAATTCCAGAAAGTGGGGGAAGCGGATTCGCTGACCTTCTTTCAGTCGGCGGTTGAACGGCATCGTGGTCAAGGGTATCAGGCGCCGGTCATTGTCTCGGCGATCCGGCACCGCGAAACGATTGCGGCCCAATTGGCTGAAATCCACTGCAAGGCGGATGTGATCCACGAGCCGATGGGCCGCAACACCGGCCCGGCCGTTCTGGCAGCGGCATTCCATCTTGTGGAAAAGAACCCCGATGCGCTGATGGTCGTCATTCCGGCAGACCATGTGATCGAAGGTGACCTCAACTCTACCATCATGGCGATGCGCCTGCCCGCCATGGCCGGGCAGATCATCACCTTCGGCATCAAGCCGCGCTATGCCGAAACCGGGTTCGGGTACATCACCGACGGCGGTCCCTTCATCGAATTCCCAGGACTGCGCAAGGTTGACCGCTTTGTCGAAAAGCCCCCGACCCGCAAGGCCCGCCTCTTGGTGGAAAGCAACATCGCCTACTGGGCCTCGGGCATCAGCATGTTCGCCGCCCGCACCATCATCGAGGAATACCGCAAGTTTGACAAAGCCACAGCCGATCTGGTGGAGCAGGCCGTCAACCAAGGTATCCTGGCCGCCGACGGACTGGAGCTGAACCCCGACTTCTTCGGCCAGACCTTCGCTGGCCCGACCGAAAGCGTGGTCTTCGAACGCACCAACCGCATTTCGATGGCGCCCCTTGATGTGAACTGGAGCGACGTCGGATCCTGGACTGCGATGTACGGCATCTCGAAATCCAACGATCAGGGCAACGTGCTGCAAGGTGACGTGATCGCGGTTGAGACGACGAACTCCATGGTGCGCTCGACCTCGCGACTGGTCACTGTCGTGGGCATGAAGGACGTGATCGTGATCGACACGCCGGATGCTTTGCTGGTGACCCGTGTTGGCCATTGCCAGAGCGTCAAGAAAGTTGCCGAATATCTTAAAGCCGGCAAGCGGGTTGAGGCTGAAAAGCACCTCGCGGCGGCACCCGCAGCCTCGGTACCGCTGAAGAAGCCTTCGGACGCCCTGTTCCAATCCGCCGGGCTTGAAATCAAGACAGCGCGGATTTCGGCGGGCGCCAGCCTGGATCTGGCCAGCGGCAGCCACCGCGAAGTCCTGATCGCGTCGGGCGAGGTCATCCTTTCGACGTCGCTGTCCTTCTCGCTGCTGCACACCGGGCAGCGCACCGATCTGCAGGGCGAAACGGCGGCCACCTTGTACAACGCCAGCGCGACCGAGGCCGAGGTGGTTCTGCTGATCTTGAACCAACCCGATATCGTCGTGGCAACCGAGCCTGAGACGGCGCAGGTCGTGGCTCTATATGCCTAGATTCAGGCCCACATACGGCAGACTGACCTCTGCGCGCACCCACATGCGACGGCTGGCTTCAGCCGTCGCATGTGTCGTTTCTTTTGCCCTGCCCGCCCAGGCCCGTCAGGATGAGCAGACCGATGCCATGCGCGTCCTGTTCAAAAGCCTGCAGACCGCGCTGGCCGACGCATCCACGGCGCCGCTTTCGGCCATTGTACTGGTGCAAAAGGCTGGTCTTTCACCCTATGCCACGCCCGACAAGCCCGCCCTGACGTTCATTCAACCGGCTGCAGCGCCCGCAGCCCCCATTCCGGTGGAAGGGCAAAGTCTGGACCTGCGACTTGCGGTGACCATGCTGTCGCAATCCTATGGCCCGGACGGCACCTTCAACGTGCTGGCGGCCCAGACCAATCCGAACCTGAAAGCGCTGGTCCTGCGCAAGGGCACTGCAAATATCGCCGATCTGCGCCGCCTGCTGCAGGAGAACCAGTTGCAGGCCGTTTCGCAAAGTGGCGTGCTGCAATTTGACGTGCCGCTGATCATCTGGTCCGGCGCTGGCCTGACCCTTGGTCCCGGCGATCAGATCGCCTTCAACCGCAGCACCGGGGCGTTCATGACGAATTTCGGCCATCTGGACGTGAACGGCGCCGCGATCTTCAGCGTGGGCGATCCCAACCCCGCCAGCCTGTCGTTCATGCCCTTCGTGACAACGGCAGACGGCGGTTCGGTCGTGGTCAAGAATGCCCATATCTATCACCTCGGGTACGGAACCAGCCTGACGTTTTCGGGCTTTTCGGTGATGCGCGGGATCTTGCATCAGGCGGATCGGCAAAACCATATCGAGGGCAGCCGGTTTGAAGACCTTGTCAGTGTCGCCGTCGACGGGGCGAATGACGTCGTTGTCGAAGGCAATCGGTTGAATGACATGCGTGGCGGCTCGATCGTGGTGTCGCACAGCACCAATGCCACGGTCCGGTCCAACCTGTTCTCAGGCGCGATGCCGACCAATGCGATCCGCCTTGTTGACGGCTCTACCGGTGCCGTGATCGAGGGCAATGTCATGTTGGGCGGCAAGCACGCCGGTATCTTGATAGGCAAGGACAGCAGCGGGGCGCTGGTGTCGCACAACGTCATCTGGCATCGCGACGGCGGCGGCATTGCAGTGTCCAATTCAGATTGCGAAAAGATCACCGGCAATCTGGTGGTGGACAACACGCAAAAAGGCATCGAAGTGCGCGACAGTCTGGAGTCGCACATCGACGGCAACACGATCCTGTCCAACCACAGCGCCGGGATCTGGGTTTCGGGCCAGAAGAAGGGCGCGCAGACCTGGCTGGCGAAGAATGTCCTTGCCGCCAACGGATCGGGCCTGGCCGGTGCCATCGGTGAAAGCATCTATCTGGACGCCAATGATTTCACCCAGCAGTTTCCGCAGTTTCTCAGCGGTGATCTGACCGCCCAGTACCGGTCGGTGGCGCTGGATTTGCACGGCACCAAGCCCATCGTCCTGATTGCGTCGGATGCGGTCAAAAGTGATCCGCCCAAGACGACCTGTTCGAACTGAAGTTAGGCACCGCGCAATGGCCACCTTTCCCACGAAGTTTCGCCTTTGCACCATGGCGCTGACCCTTTGCCTTGGGCTGGGCGGCATGGCTCAGGCCGAGGCCATCACGATCGCCGTTCCCGCCGACAAGACCCACCGCCTGATCAGCGTTGTGGTGACCAAGGGTCTGACGTCGACCAAGAAGCTTCCCACCCCAGCCCTGCGAGATGCCCGCAAGCGGATGATGGCAAACAAGCCTGTGACCCCTGACGAGTTGCGCGGGCTGGCCGACCATGGCGACGGTCTTGCCGCTGAAAGGTATGAACATTTGCTGACGGCCACCAACAGCACCGCCAGCGCCTCGGATATCGCCTATTATGGCACCATCGCGCTTGGCACCGGGCGGGTCTGGCCATTGCCTGCCGTGATCGACGCCCTGCACAAGATAGACCCCGCGACTGAACCCCCGGCGCGCAAGAAAGCCTATGCCGCCGTGCTGTATCCCTATGCCTGGGCGGGAAACTCGGTGGCGCTGGATGGCATCATTGACCTGACCGGCAAGGACAAACTGTTTGGCGAGATGACAAAGGCCACCCAGGACCACATCGCCCTCTTGGGTGAAAAGAACAAGGATGGCCGAGCGTCTTTGCGGCTGGCCCTAATCTTGCTGCAAAAGCCGGACAGGTCGGCTGCCGACGTCACCTTGGCGCAACATTTCCTGAAACTGGCGCAAGCTTCGGACGACCCTCAAATACAGGCCACGGCGAACACCCTCGCCAGCCTGCTGGCAAGCGATGGTACTTTGATGACGGTTAAACAATGACGCGGCTCGCATCCTTCTGTGTGTCAGCCCTGCTGACCCTGATCTGCCCCTCGATCGGCGCGGCGCAGTCGGCCTATAACTGCACCGGCCTGGACAGCCAGCAGAAGACCGCTGCGATCGAGGGCACCGACGGCATCTTCTACCGGGTGCTGCCCGACATGCAGATGTTCAACCCTTTTTCGGACCTGACCGCTGACCAGATCGCTGCCTTGTCGACGACCCTGGCCAAGCTGGGGACCACGTTGATCTATGTCCCGGTTCCGACAAAAAGCCTGGCCATGCCAGATCAACTGCCGCAGGCGGCGCGGGACTATGGGTTTGATGTCAACACGGCGACAACGGTCTATCTGGAGGACATCAAGAAACTGCAAAAGCGCGGCGTCCAGACCGCGGATGCGCGTCTGGCCTTGCGTGCGCCCCTGACCGACGGTCCATCCTTCTTTGCCACCGACTACCGCATGACCTCGGCTGGCGCCGCGCGCGAGGCAAAGGCAATCGCCGCCGTGATCGCCAAGGCGCCGGGATATGCCGATTTGCCCAAGGGCCGCTTTGACACCAGCCCTGCTGGCAAGGTGAGCATTGACAGCGCCATGCGCAGCGCCATGCAGCGGCACTGTCTTGTCCCCCTGCCGCTGGCCGAAACCGATGCCTATTCTTCCAGCCGGGCCTCTGGGGGGGCGGCAAAGGACAACACCATCTTCGGCAATACCGGCAACACCGCCCGCGTGGCGATTGTCGGCACCGAGATTGATGGCGACCCGGTCGCCAACCTTGCCGGGTTCGTCGCCAAGGCCACGGGGCTTGAAACCTCGTCCTACGAGGTGCCGCAGGGCGGCGGGTTTGCCGCAATATCGTCCTACCTCACCTCCAGCGCGTTTCAAGACGGCAGACCAGCCTTCCTTGTCTGGACCAACCCGATCAACGAAAGCCTTGCCAGCTTTGGCGACCAGCCCTTTGCCGAATTGATCGCGGCAGCCGGTGACAATTGCCGGGTTCCTTTGCCCGTCAGTGTGAACCTGCAAACCAATTCGGTGGTGGCGGATCTGACCTCGCTGGATGCGGGGCAGAACTACACCCTGTTTGTCGATGCCAGCGGTGCGCCGGCGTCGCAGGCGCAGTTCGACTTTGCCGCCAGCAATGGCTTGGTGCGCACCAAAAGCATTTTCCGCAACAAGGATCAGGTCAAGACCGGGCGGTTTTACATGCCGATGTCGGGTCTTTGGCCGACAGGCGTGCAGTCGGTCGCAATCACGCTGGACGTTCCCTTGGGGAATGCGCCGCGTGTGATGGCCTGTTTTAACTAGGGGATCAAAGATGAAGCGGCCTTTCCTTTCTGTCGCCTCGGCCCTGGTCCTCGGCCTGGGCCTGAGCGTGGCACCGGCTTTCGCCAAGACCATCGACCTGTCGTTCATGCCGCCCAAGGTCAAACCGCAGGAGATCTGCAACAAGGATGCGGTCGATGCTCCGGCCAACGACCTGTCTGCGGTTCCCGGCGACGGCGCTTTGACCGATGCCTTGCGCCTTCAGTTCCTGATGCATGACATCCGGTCGCTGGAATCCTCGGACCCCAATCGCTGGTTCGACTTCATCGTGACCTTGCTGGACTGGCGGGCGAAGCTGGACCCCAGCTTCTCGCCCACTGACGAAGACCTGGCCAAGATCGAGCTTTACGTCGAAGCCGGGCGCATTGACCAATTGAAGACCGACAAGCTGATCGACACCCTGCGCAACAGCGGCACCAAGTTCGACAACGTGCAAAAGCTCGCCCTGTCGAATTACTACCTCAACGGGATCGGCGTGGCGCAGGACATTCCCTTCGCCAACAGCCTGATCCGCGACTCCGCCTTTGGCGGCAACCCGGATGCCTTGTTCATCGTGGCGCGGGACGAACTGGATGGCACCCCCATCGACGGATGGGATGCCCCGCTGGACCTGACGATGACGCTGGCCCTGGGAGGGATGCTGGGGCAGATGAACCCATCCATCTGCGACCATGCCGGACGGATCGCCGACAAATACCTGAGCGGCGATCTGCTGACCCGCAACCCGGACATCGCCTATGCCTGGTACAAGTTCGCCGCTGATCTGGGCGGGGCCAAGGCGGCGTGGTGGATCGTGCAGTACCATCTGGACGCCAACGCCGCCCAGAAGGACAACTCCGAGATGCTGCACTATCTGCAGCTGGCGGTGAAGCGTGGCATCATGGTGGACGCCAATCAGGCCAACCGCATCAAGATCGCCGGCAAGGTGGACGAGGACACCCTGCGCCAGATCCTTGGCTTCAATTTCAGCGCGGACACCGGGCGCAGCCGCCCGTCCTTGTCGCCCTATTTCCGGCTGGCCGTGAAGCTGGACGCACAAGAGGTTTCCACCGACAGCCCCTATCTGCAATACCTGCGAGAGGTCATCAGGTTCGACACCGCCCCAGGCTTTGTGTTCACTGCGCTGGCGCAGGAAGTGCTGGGCCGCAAAGGCGAATGGGCCGGCGAGGCCGAAGCGATGACCTATCTGGAAGAAGCCGCCAAGCGCCACGATGCGGAAGGCATGCAGCTTCTGGCCCACAAACTGATGCGTTACCGCAGCGAGCCTTTGAAGCTGAACCGCGCGGTCAACCTTCTGATGGATGTCGTGGCCCGTTATGGAACGGCCTCGGCGATGGATGACCTGAACACGCTGTACCGCTGTCAGGCCCCTGATGCGCCGTTGCTGGCAGAAGCCAATCTGTGGGAAGCCAACTACAAGGCCACCGAAGAGGCGCCGGTCGAACTGACCCCGACTGACCTCATCTCGCTTGACCCTTACAAACAACCCGAAAAGCTGGCGCAACTGCAATCGCAGGCCTTGGGCGGTCACCCGCAATCCTTGTCGAACTATCTGGAAAAGGTGCAGCTTGACCCGATGGCCAGTGAAGACTCGCACCGGCTTTGGGCCAACCGGACCGATGGTTCGGACAAAGCGCTGGAAGACTTTGCCAAGCTGGAATTCGCCCTGACCACCAACCCGGCAGAGCGGGATCTGGCAATTGAACTGATGCGGCGGGTCTATCTTAACAACGGTGTGACCAGCGCCCTCGACCTTGCGGTGATCCTGACGGACGATCTGTCACGCAACCCTGACCTTGGCGATGAGATCATTGGCCTTCTGACCAAGGCGGGAAACCGGGGCGAAGGGGCATCGATCCGGCTGAAAGCCCAGCTGTTGGCTGCCACGACGCCCCCCGAAGAGATCTACAAGGAGTTCGCCCAGACCATCGAAGATCGCGGCGACTTTCTTGCGCTGATGTTCGCCATTCCTTACGTCGATGAGGATAAGGCGAAGGACTACATTGACCGCGCCGTCTCCTTGATGAACTGCACGACCAAGGATACCGACGAGCTGGGCGAAGCCTATGCCACGCTGCAACAGGCCGACCTGACCCTGCACTGGCGCCAGATTGGCATGACGTTCGAGAATGGCAACGTGCTGGGCAAACTGGGGTTGACCGATTGGCAGATCGAAGCCTTCAAGACCGGCAGCGCGCCCACCGAGCTGGAAGTCTTTCAGCGCAATCAGTCCGAAGGCGATGCCTCGGCCGAGCGCAATCTGTTCGCCCTGACCGCTGACCCTGACCTGAAGACCTATGATCCAAAGGCCGCGGCTGACCATCTGGCGGCCTTGCTAAGCCATGGCGGGTCGGCGGATGAAGATTGGGTGCTAAGCATCTACCGTAAAACCGATCCCGCGGTCCGCGATCTGTTGGAACAAAAGATCGACATGCGCGATCTGTTCCAGAAGGCGGCCCAGCGTGGTGATGTCAACGCAAAGCTGGAATACGCCCTTCTGCTGCGCGATGCCGCCAAGACCGAGGCAAATCTGGAAACCTCGGCCCGTTGGCTGAAAGAGGCCTCGGAAGGCGGCAATGTGACGGCGATGGCCGAGTATGGCTATGATCTGGCTTACGGAATTGGCGTTCCGCAGGACCAGTCTGCCGCTTTGACCTGGCTTGATCAGGCGGATCAGGCCGGCAACCTGCAAGCCCGCGACCTTGCGCGACTGTTGAGGATTGGCAAATCGAAATGAAACATACGGGTCTTCTGTCTTTTGCGCTGATCAGCGCCCTGTCAGCCTTCTGGCTGGCGCCCGCCGTTGCCGCGACTTGCAAACAGGCACCCGATCCTGTGGTCAATCTGGATTATGGCAGCCGCTATCAGGCCGACAGCGTCACCCGGTCCGAGCTTGACCCAAAGGCCGACGCCGAGGCTGACAAGGCCCTTGCGCCGGTCGATGACTTCTTGCGAGATCTGACCACCACCGCCAATGGCGTCTTCAAGTCGGGCGCCGACCAGCAGGCGATCTCTGATTGCGTGGTCAGCCAGATCGCCGTCTGGGCCGAAGCCGGAGCCCTGACCGATCTGCAATCCCCGACCGCCAACCTGACCATCGGTGCGCGCATCGCGGGCTTCGGGCTGGTCTTGCTGCAGGTTCTGCCCCACACCAGCCGGACTGACGACGTCGCCACCATCAAGCCCTGGCTTGCCGGACTGATGCAAAGCCAGACGTCGTTCTGGGAGACCGATGCCCCCGACAAGGCGCGCAAAGGCAACCTTCGGGCCTGGGCGGCGCTGGCCGGAGCCGCAGCCGCCGATATTCTGGATGACGCGACGCTGCGGGCCTGGGCCGAATGGTCGGAAGGCTATGTCCTGTGCAGCGCCGCCGATGACGGCTCCTTGCCACAGGAAATGACGCGCGGAAAATTTGCCCTGAAGTACCAACTTCATGCCATCGCCCCTCTGGTCGTGACGGCACTTCTGTTGGAACGCAAAGGGGTCGACGTGCAGGGCAACTGCAACAATGCCCTCAGCCGGGTGATTGGTTTTGCGGTGGCCGATCTGGACACCGGGGCAGCCACCGCGGCGATCACCGGCAAGACACAGACCTTCTTTGACGGATCGGACAAGATCGACGGATTTCAGGTGGCTTGGGCCATCCCTTACCTGACCTTCGACAAGGCAGCGGACCGCGACACGATGCAGCAACTCGCCACGAAATATGCCCCGCTCAACGATTCCAAACTGGGCGGCGACCAGGCCCTTATCTGGGCCGGCCAGAACTAGAAACCCATGGGAAAGGTCACCATGCCTTTCCCATGTCAATCATGATGGATCAGCCCCGAACCAGCAGGGCGGCGCGGTCGCGGGACTCGATGACCTTGAAACCCTTCGACAGCAGATAGGGCATGGCGGTGGTGCCTTTGGCGGTCCAGGCGCCGTGGTCGTCTGTCCAGGTGTCATCAAAACATATCACCCCATCCGGGCTGAGTTTTTCGACCAGACTGACGGCGCAGTCGAGGTGCATCTGATGGCATTCGGCATCGGCAATCCGGCTGCCGAGGAAGGCCTCGTACCGGCTTTGTCGCAGTTCACTGTGCTTGCCGTGGTCAAAGTCGTAGGCATCCAGAAAGCAATAGTCGATCGGCCCCGTCCAACCGGCGAGAAAATCCTCTCCTTTGGCGTTGATGGCCCGGAAAGGCAGACCCAGGCGGCGGAACATCCGACGCGCCACGGCGGAATTGCGCGGGTCCATATCGACAGTGATGAAATCAATGCCCATCTCGGCACAGGCCAGCGCCAACTTTTCGGTAGAGCCCTGCCCCGGCACCCGCTCTCGGGTGGTGCCGATCTCGATCAGCACGCGTGGGCGGTCGAGAGGGCGCGGCGGGTCTTCCTTGAATTTGGCCAACAGAAGCGCGTGCCCGTGCTCGCCTTGATTGACAGGCTGGTATTTCTGCAAAGCTTCACGCAGGGTCCGACGCGCATCAGGCTCCAGCGCCAAGGGCCCCTCTAGGGCATCTGCCGTCAGCATCTCCAGCGCGAGGTTGGGTTTGCGCAAGCGAAGAAGCACCTCTGCCGCCAAGAGCCGCAACGACCGATCACCCGGGGCGATGAAATCCGCCGCCTCGGCCAAAAGGCCAACCGCATGGATGGCTTCCTCTGCCCCGGCATGGTGGGCGGCACAGCCGATCAGCAACAGCGCGGCCTCGCGATGCGACAGATAGCGCAGTCGGTCATCAAGGGCTTCGTAGAACCCCTCCGGATGGCCGAGACAATCTTCAACCATCGCAACCAAGGCTGCGGTGTCCATCTGGCCGGGCGGTGCATCGTCCGCTTCGGTGACGCGGGCGATCAGCGGAAGAAAGGCCTGGAACCGGCTGAATGTGCGTCCATGCGGGCGGGGCGGCAAGGGGCGCCGCAGGGCATGGGGCATGCCAGCCCAACTTGCCAGCGCCGGCTCCGGCGGAAGGTGATCCGGGTCATAGCCCAGCCGTTCACAAAGCCGACGATAGGATGGCGTATCAAGCGGTTCTTCTGTCGCAGGCGTGCCATCGCCATAGCGCAACAACACTCCCGAGCGGTCCGCCTTGGCTGCCTGCAGCCCAAGCCCGACTCCCTCGATCTGCAGGGTCGCGAACAGCCCTTCGGCCATCGGCAGTTGCAGCGCCTGAAAAAGGTCACGCAAACCCGTTGCGGGGTGCGCCTCGATCTCTTCGACCCTGATGCGGGGCAAACCGGCATGGTCAGACAAAAAGGCCAGGTAGCGATCCGAAAAGGCCTCCAATGTGGCCGGGCGAAATATCAGCGCACCCCGCGGCAAGGCTTCAAGATAGGACAAAAGCGGATGCCTGACCAAGACAACACTGCGCACGGGCCCGTCAGGACTGCTGACGATCGGGTCCAGGCCTGGCGATAAAGTATCCGCATAGCGGGCTTGATGATCGCGCAACTGCACCAGATCCAGCCCGCGCAAGGTATGGCCCTGCTGCAAGGTACGCAGTGCTGCGGCCCGGGCCCGGTCCTCAACGTCAGAAAAATGATCAGTGGCAATCGGCAAGGCCAGACTGCTGACATGGATCACCCGCAGCCGAGGCGCCCACGTGAGGAGACCGGCGAGCGGATCGTCCTTGGCCAAGACGAAGCCATGGATCACCCGAACGGGGGTCACCGCAGCATCTCGCTGCGCCAGCAACGCCTCGCAGCGCCCCAACAGGCTCGTCAATTCCTCGCCAGATCCGGCAGGGGCCGTCGTGTCAGGCCCATGCTGTTCCAACAGCAACAATGCATCGTCAATCATCTGAACAAGCGACGTGGTCGGCGCCAAGCGAGGTGCCGCCAGTCTGGTCTTAGTCTTGGCCGTCTTCTGCCGCATCTCGTCCCTCGAAACCTTCTTCACCGCGCACCAGAGGCCGCGCGTCGCAAGATCCAGCCCAGCGGTTCGCACCCTGACATGCAAACGTTCCGAAGCAACATCCCGTTGCGGGCGAAACGCTGCCCCCGCAACGCCTCCCTGTCGAAAAGAAGCCGCAGATCCGTCTGGGCGCACCCAAATTGTTATTCGGACAGTACCATTCAACACCCGCAGCCGATCCAAAGCGCAGCAAATTCCATCCGGCCTTCGGTCCTTTATACCTTGGATCCTCCAAAGATGTCACAAGTTATCTGCTCGGCGTCCGGTCTTCGGCACGATGGATTGACCTAATGGGATGAACTGCTTTCCCACCCAACTGCGGCTATTGTTGCGGGTATCGGTAGGACAGGAAGGAGCATTCCGATTGACCTGCTCCCCGAAAGTTCCCTCAGTCTGATGTAGAGCCTACCCAACTCTGAAGGAGCAGACGACATGAGGAGAAGCCGTTTTACGGAAGCGCAGATTATCGGGATGATCAAAGAGCAGGAGGCAGGCTTGCCGACGGCTGAGCTCTGCCGCAAGCATGGCCTCAGCCCTGCGACGTTCTCCAAGCTGAAGGCCAAGTATGGCGGGATGGACTTGTCAGACACCAAACGGCTGAGGCAGCTTGAGGAAGAGAACGCAAAGCTGAAGCGCCTGGTGGCGGATGTCATGCTCGACAACGTCGTTCTGAAGGACCTCCTGGGAAAGCCCTGACGACGCCGGTGCAACGGCGGGACGCGGTGCTGCGGGCGATGAAGGGTCATCCGATCTCTCAACGCCGGGCCTGCGTCCTGATCGGTGCGGGTCCCAAGACCGTGTGGCGCGAGCATCCGCCCGACAACCCGGAGATCCGTCTGGAAATGAACAAGATCGCCGAGAAGCGTCGCCGGTTTGGGTATCGGCGCATTGGAGTCCTGCTGGAACGTGTGGGCATGGTGATGAACGAAAAGAAGCTCTACCGGATTTAGCGCGAGGAAGGCCTGTCGGTGCGTCGCCGTCGTGGCCGCAAACGGGCGAGAGGCAGTCGCACACCGATGCCGGTGCCACTGCGCCCGAACCAGCGCTGGTCCTTGGACTTCCTCTCGGACACCTTTGGGGTCTGTCGTAAGTTCCGCATCCTGGCGGTCAACGACGATTACTGCCGCGAAAACCTTGCCCTGATTGCCGACACCAGCATCTCCGGCGCACGGGTTGCGCGGGAACTGGACGCGCTGGTCAGGGTCTTTGGAAAACCTGCCTGTATAGTCTCGGACAATGGCACCGAGTTCACCAGCAAGGCGATCCTGAAATGGGCGAACGACAACAAGGTCGAATGGCATTACATCGACCCGGGTAAGCCGCAGCAGAACGGTTACATC
>NZ_CBBQHX010000042.1:0-34168 GCF_964946895.1 Stagnihabitans sp.
CGACGGCATCAGCGAAATCAAAGACATGCTGGCCGCTGCCCGACGATCCACCAAAGACTGGCACGACTTCCTGAGGGACTTCGTCACAGATCCCGACATCATTGCCCGCGTCAAGGGCCAACCCCTGCGGTAGCAATCGGTCGATTACGGAACATGGGCACAAGCGTTGAGATAATCCAACTGTACTACGGCAGCCACGCAACTCCCGTGACGTTCGCTACGGCGCTGGGGAACTAAACGAGGCGGGCTGGATGGGTCGGCGGCATGCACTATAATAGTGCATGCGCTACTCTGCACATTCATGAGTCTCAGTCCCATGTCCGTGTTTGTTCTCACTGACAACGATAAGGCGCAAGGCAGCATTTCAAATGGTTGGGCCACCCGAGCGTCACACAATGGGCCATCTTAAGATTTTCGCGCACATCCTTTGCGCTCCAAAGCGTGACGATCTTCCATGGTATAATCAAGCTTACTTTTTGGTCGTAAGTTGGAGGGTATCTTGACGAAATCCGAGGCCGAACAGTTTGGAAACGATTTCCACCTCGACATCAATCTCTTTCATCGCTTTGTCACCGAATTCTTCGGCTACGGAGACTTGAGCGCTCCACTTTGGTTTGTCGGAATGGAGGAGGGCGGAGAAACCAGTTTGGGACATTTGCTAAGAACGTTGGAAAACTGGAAAGCCGAAGGCTGCTCCCCAACGATAAATATCGTGCGTGAAGGCGAGCCAAGCATCTGGTTTTCCTCCGAACGCCCGCCGATCCAGCGCACTTGGCGCCAAATCATCAGGTCGACTCTGATTGCATGCGGGGCAACCTTAGCAGAGACGGATGCAGAAGCCGTACGACGTTACCAGCGCGATTTCTTGGGAAGGCCAAACACGAAAATCTGCCTTTTGGAACTGATGCCGCTTCCCTCCCGCAACCTCGCGATTTGGCCCTATAGCGACATGATACAGATCGACTATATGCAATCACGCAGTGCTTATATGGACGAGCTACTCCCAGCTCGCATTGCTACATTGAGACATCTGATCGAAAAGCACAAACCAAAGGCGGTCATTTTCTACGGCGCTTCTTACCTAAGCCATTGGAAGGCGATCGCTGGCGCTGACGTCGAATGGACGCAAGGGCAATCCTTTGGTGTATCGTGCGTTAGCGGTGAAATGCCATTCTTTTCTGTGAAGCACCCAACCGCGTTTGGCGTAAAGGACGCCATTTTCACAGAGCTTGGAAACACCCTTCGAAAACTAGTTGCTGACTCCAAATGACTGGACCGAAATAAACATAATATAAGCGCCTGATGTGGGAGATACGATCGCCATGGCCGAGATAATTGAATCGATTGATGCTATTGCACGCCGCCTTGGTCGTGACGTCCTTTTCCTTGAGCTCACAGGAGAGGACGATGTGCCTCAGACTATATATGCAGATGTCTCAGCAGTGACAGATTGGCTGGACCAGCAATGCATAGTTTGGCAAGTCTGTAGCACGTTTAGCGACGAAGATTCTTGGATTGAGGGTGGGCCAGGTGCCATCTTCTTGGATGTGGAGTATATTCCAGGATCAAGTGCCGTATCAGTTCTTGAAGCATATTTCATGGATGAAGACGGCCAACCAGCTATATTGGGATATACTCCAAATTTACTGCAGCTCGAAACAGCGCAAAAGTATGCCTATCGTGATGATCCAGATTTTGAAATTTAATTGGGGGTAGGTCGAAGCTAACCTTCTAACTTGCCGCAATATCGTTGTGGCTGCGCCATGCGCAGCCACAATGCTAACACAACTGACAATATGCGGCCTATTTCGAGTGATGCAATCTATGCCAGCATCGAATAGGGCCGTGAGCGATCAACTCGCTCAAGCGGACCATGATGATTCCATGGTATGTATTGCATAGGACGCTTACTGCGTAGTTGAAGCTACGAGTTCAAGAGGAAAAGGAGCAAGAGACTTGGGTTTCAAACGCCGTAGCAGCACAGGTTCGGATGGCACACGGTTTACAACCACTTCGAATTCCAATGGTAAATTCACAAAAACTGTAAGCCACAAGACTGGTACAAACTCGCGAGTTGCGTACACTCAAAAATCCAATGGGACCTCAGTTGAGACGACAACTCGTAAGGGCGCTGATGGCTATATTACGCGGACGTCCAAGACGTTAGGCCACGCGAAGACAACAAAACCCGCGTCCAAACCGCAAATGCCGAAGCCCAGTTACTCCAAATCCACTAATAGATTAACCAAGACTGCTAAGTCCCCGCCTAAAAGCCACATGATGCGCAGCTCCATCAAGATGAACTACTCTACAAAGTTAGACGATGCTGTTGGAGCGGCGCTCTTGCGAGTTATAGGACTACTGTTTACGGCGTCTATCTATGTCGCGGCTAGAGCAGCAACTTTGCTTTGCCGCGCTGTTGTTTCGGTCTATATTCGCTATATCAAGAGAACTTAGGATGCTGGCGTGGATCCAAATATTTCTATTTGTATTTCAATGGGTGAGCTCGTGGACTTGCCTGTGACGTTTCCGCCGTGGATACGGCAGCAAAACTCAAAGGCGTACTGCACCAAAATAGTGAATGCTCTGGCTGGTGCTGTCAGTAGTCAACCATCTCAACCGCCTTGCGCAACTTGTTCTCGTTGACGTCAATGTAGTGCATGGTGGTGTTCAAATGCTTGTGCCGCACCAACACTTGGATAACGCGGGGATTGATCCCCTTGTCCGCCAACCCCGTGACAAACTGACGTCTACCGCTGTGGGAGCTTGCACCTGTGATCCCCGCCGCGCTGTACAGCCCTGCAAACAAGTTGACGATCGTCTGCGCAGTAAAGCCGCCGCCTTTCGCGCTGAAAATCAAAGGTGCTGTAAGCAACGCCAAACGTTTTGGGTATGCGGTCGCGTAGCGCCGCAGCGCAGCTGCCAGTCGCTTGCTGACCAGCACCGTGTTGCCTTCGCTGCCCTTGGTCTTGTCCGCTGACAAGTAGAAGCTGTCGCGCACGGTGCCGTTCGCTTCAAACAAATCGCCCACCGTCAGCCCTGCTATCTCGCACGCACGCAGACCAGCCCCAAAACTCAACGCTACTGCTGTGTGGTTGCGTACCGCGTGCCGCTTGCTGTCGATCACCGCCGCCAGTCGCTTCAGTTCAGCTGCGTTGAGAATTTTGGCCTGTTTCATCGTCTGCGCCCCAAAATGTGTGGTCTTGTGTACTGTATTATAAAGTCACACATTAATTTGGACGACCGGAATGATTGGCGGACTTAACCTATTGTTCTGCTTAGATGAAAAACGCAAATGTTAAGGATTACATATTGTATAACATTTCTTGTTGGCGGGCGGATTTCGATGCTCTTGCTGCTTAAAGCTTCAACTGCCGGATGGTCGAGGCGAGCTTTTTCGACATCCACCAAATTACCATGAAGGCAGTCGCTTTGGTTGTCCATCGCATCCTTTGACCACAAAATCCTGAATATGATGGTAATTCAGGGTCTTAAAGATGGACGATGCGGAAAAGATCAAAGCGTTGAACGATGCAGCGCGAACAACATTCACAGGCTGCAGAGTGATGCTCACACGAGGCGTCCAGTCGTTGCCGAGCATCGGTGAACTGCTGAAGCTGGTTCGAAACTTCGACAGCTTCAGCCCCGACAACGATCCCTATGGGGAACACGACTTCGGCAGCTTGCGGTTTATCGGGCAGACTGTGTTCTGGAAATTCGACTACTACGACGTCGACATGCACATGGCCTCACCAGATGCCACCGATCCGACCGTAACCGTTCGCGTGCTGACCATCATGCTTGGCGAAGAGTACTAGGCCAGTCGCGTCCTTCGACAACTTGCCATCCATTTCACCCAACTGGTCGCGTGACCCCTTACAGATGCAGCGTTAAGCCTTGCGGTAATCGGTGATGGCCGACTAAGGTCAGAGGATTGAATGGATTTCGGTTTTGCCGATCCCGCAGCACAGGTGGAGCATAGGCAGCTTAGCGATGGACAAGCATGCTCTGAGTGAGCGGGACATCTGCACCAAGTTCATAACCCCGGCGCTACGTCAGGCGGGCTGGGACGAGATCACGCAAATTCGCGAAGAGGTCAGTTTCACCAAGGGCCGCATCATCGTGCGGGGCAAGCTGGTCAGTCGCGGCAAGGGCAAGCGGGCCGACTATATTCTTTCGGTCAAGCCGAACATCCCTCTCGCGCTAATCGAAGCGAAGGACAACACGCAGCCAATCGGCGGCGGGCTGCAGCAGGCGCTAGACTATGCTGAGACATTGGAAATCCCCTTCGTGTTCTCTTCCAATGGGGATGGTTTTGTCTTCCATGATCGCACCGGACAAAGTGCTGAGCCGGAAGTCACTTTGGCCCTCGACGAGTTCCCATCACCGCAGGAGCTTTGGGCCAGGTATCAGAAGTGGAAGGGCTTGTCGGACAGTGAAGCGGACATTGCCCTGCAAGATTACTATGACGACGGCAGCGGCAAGGCACCGCGCTACTATCAGGTGAACGCGGTCAATGCCGCCATTGAAGCCATCGCGAAAGGGCAGGACCGGGTTTTGCTTGTCATGGCGACAGGCACGGGCAAGACCTATACCGCGTTTCAGATCATTTGGCGGTTGTGGAAGGCTGGCAAGAAGAAGCGCATCCTGTTCCTCGCAGATCGCAACGTCCTGATCGACCAAACGATGGTCAACGACTTTCGCCCCTTTGCGGGCAAGATGGCTAAGCTTTCGACCCAAGCCAAGACTATCGAACGGGCTGACGGCAGCAAGACAGAGCTGACGCTTGCGCTAGACAAGAAGCGCCGGATTGACCCGTCCTACGAAATCTATCTCGGCCTCTACCAAGCCATTACGGGACCGGACGAGAGCCAGAAAATCTACCGTGAGTTCTCGCCCGACTTCTTCGACCTGATCGTCATCGACGAGTGTCATCGGGGCAGCGCCGCCGACGATGCTGCGTGGCGCGAAATCCTCGATCACTTCTCATCAGCCACCCAGATCGGGCTGACCGCCACGCCCAAAGAAACTGAATATGCGTCCAACAGCGCTTATTTCGGGCAGCCTGTTTACGCATACTCTTTGCGGCAGGGCATTCGGGATGGCTTCCTTGCGCCCTACAAGGTCATCAAGGTTCACATTGACCGGGACATTTCCGGCTATCGCCCCGAACAAGGGCAGCTTGACCGTGATGGGCAAGAGGTCGAGGACCGCATCTACAACAACAAGGACTTCGACCGAACGCTAGTGTTGGACGACCGCACCAAGATCGTTGCGAAAAAGGTGTCGGATTTCTTGAAGGAAAGCGGCGACCGGATGCAGAAGTCGATCATCTTCTGCGTTGATCAGGAACATGCGGCCAGGATGCGTCAGGCGCTAATCAACGAGAATGCTGATCTTGTCGCCGTCAACCACCGCTATGTCATGCGCATCACTGGCAACGACAAGGACGGGCTGGATCAGCTTGGCAACTTCATCGACCCGGAATCCGCCTATCCCGTGCTGGTGACGACATCGCGTCTCATGTCGACCGGGGTTGATGCCCAGACCTGCCGCCTGATCGTGCTGGATCGCGAAGTGGGTTCGATGACCGAGTTCAAGCAAATTGTTGGGCGCGGCACGCGGGTTCACGAAGACACCCGCAAGTTCTACTTCACCGTCATGGATTTCCGGGGGGCCACAAACCACTTTGCAGACCCGGATTTCGATGGCGATCCGGTACAGATTTACACCCCCGGTGCAGATGATCCCATCACGCCGCCAGAAAATGAACCCCAAATCGATGACGAGGGCAGCGATGGTAGCACACCCGACACCGGCGAGCAGACTGTTTTGGTCGATCCTGCCGCTGCGCTCGTCGCAACAGGTGGGGGTCCCATCCGCAAGATTTACGTTGACGGCGTCGGCGCAACCATCGTGGCAGAACGGGTCGAATATCTTGACGAAAACGGCAAGCTCGTCACCGAAAGTTTGCGCGACTACACCCGCAAGGCACTCAAACGCCGCTTTGCCAGCCTCGATGATTTCCTGAAGCGCTGGAAAACTGAAGGGCGCAAGTCTGCAGTCTTCGATGAACTGGAAGCCGAGGGCCTGCCACTAGACTTAGTTGCAGCCGAACTGGGCAAAGACCTAGATCCCTTCGATCTGATCTGCCACATCGCCTTCGATGCCAAACCGCTGACTCGGCGCGAACGGGCAGACAGCGTGAAGAAACGCGATGTCTTCACCAAATACGGCCCGCAAGCCCGCGCCGTCCTCGAAGCTCTCCTCGACAAATACGCTGACGAGGGCGTCATGAACCTTGATGACCCCGGAGTCTTGAAGATTTCCCCCTTCACCGGCATGGGTAGCGTTGTCGAACTGATCCGGGCCTTCGGTGGCAGACCCGGTTTCGAACAGGCCGTCCACGACCTGCAATCCGCCATCTATGAAGAAAGCGCCTGATCCATGTCCGTCCGCACCCTCGTCAAATCCATCCAAGACATCATGCGGAAGGACACGGGTGTCGACGGCGACGCACAGCGCATCAGCCAACTCTGCTGGATGTTTTTCCTCAAGATCATCGACGATCAGGATCAGGAACTGGAACTGACCAAAGACGCCTACACCTCGCCCATCCCGTCGCGTCTGCAATGGCGCGCTTGGGCGGCAGACCCTGAAGGCATCACCGGCGACGCCCTGCTCAACTTCGTCAATGGCGACCTGTTTCCCAGCCTGAAAGCCCTGACCATTCTCGGCTCTCCCCGCGCCCGCGTCGTCCATGACGTGTTTGAGGATGCCTATAACTACATGAAGTCTGGCCAACTCATGCGGCAGATGGTCAACAAGATCAACGAGGTCGACTTCAACAACCTCACCGAACGCCAGCACTTCGGCGACATCTACGAACAGCTGCTCAACGACCTGCAAAACGCCGGCAACTCTGGCGAATACTACACCCCTCGCGCAGTCACCGCCTTCATGGTCCAGCAGATCGACCCGCGCCCTGGCGAAATCCTCTTCGACCCCGCCTGCGGCACCGGCGGCTTCCTGACCTGCGCCATGCGCCACATGCGCGACCGCTACGTCAAGCGCCCCGAGGATGAGGCGCTGATGCAAGCCTCCCTCCGCGCCGTCGAGAAAAAGCCGCTGCCCCACATGCTCTGCGTCACCAACATGCTGCTGCATGGCATCGAGGAGCCGAACTTCGTCCGCCACGACAACACCCTGGCCCGCCCCCTCGTCAGCTGGACCAAGGACGAACGCGTCGACATCATCCTGCCCGACGGCTCCTTGTTCGGCGAGGGCATCAAGACCCGGCTGAAAGAACACCTGATGGACGAATGCAACCTGCACACCATCGTCCGCCTGCCCAATTCGGTCTTCAAACCCTATGCCTCCATCGGCACCAACCTGCTGTTCTTTGAAAAGGGCCAGCCCACGCAAGACATCTGGTACTACGAACACAAGGTGCCCGAGGGTCAGAAGGCCTATTCCATGACCAAGCCGATCCGGCTGGAGCATCTGGACGCCTGCGCCGCCTGGTGGGGCGGGGCCAAGCGTGAGGGGCGAGTGGAAGGCCCGCAAGCCTGGCGCGTTACGGCAGCCGAGGTCAAGGCGCGCGGCTACAACCTCGACTTCAAGAATCCCCATGCCGTGGAGGAAGATCGCGGCGATCCCGAACACCTCTTGCAAAGCCTGACCCAAGCCGAAGCCGAGGTCACCTCCCTCCGCGATCAGCTCAAAGCCATTCTGACCGAGGCCCTCTTGCGAGATTCGGGGGCCCGATGAACGCCGACCAACTGCTGGACCTTTACGACCGCGTGGCCGAGTCCCCCGACGCCATCTCCCGCCTGCGCCGCTTCGTGCTGGACCTCGCCGTGCGCGGGAAGCTGGTGGAGCAAGATGCAGCAGAGAAGCCCGAGACGGAACTCGTCAAACAGCTTGCGAAGTTGCGACCGATTCAAGACGTGCAAATCAAGAACTGGGTAGCTGCGAAACTCGGAGACATTATCGAGCTTAGGTATGGCAAAGGACTCGACGCCAAACTGCGTCAAGACGCTGGTGCTGTTCCGATTTTCGGATCAAACGGCATCGTTGGCTTTACGAGTTCTGCACTGACGGAACGTCCGTCGATTGTTGTCGGGCGTAAGGGATCAGCGGGAGCCCTGAATATTTGCGATGGTCCGTCATGGACGACGGATGTGGCATACTTTGTTGAAATTCCTCCATTCCTGTCCCTGCGGTACCTTCACAGTCTTCTTGCCAGTCTGAATCTGGATGGTCTTGGAAAGGGTGTTAAGCCGGGGTTGAGCCGCGCCGATGCTTATGCGCTTCCTGTAATGGTGCCACCCCTCGCTGAGCAGCATCGCATTGTGGCGAAGGTGGATGAACTTATGGCCCTGCTGGACCGGCTGGAGCAGGCTCGGGCGGGGCGAGAGGCTTTGCGCGACCAACTGACCACCGCAACCCTGAACCGCTTGACCCAAACCGACCCCGAAGCTTTCCAACCCGCCGCCCACTTCGCCCTGCAAACCCTCCCCCACCTCACCACCCGCCCCGACCAAATCAAAACCCTGCGCCAAACCATCCTGAACCTCGCCGTGCGCGGGAAACTGGTGGAGCAGGATGCGACGGATGAACCGGCATCGGAGTTGATGAAGCGGATCGCAAAGGCGCGTTTGATTGCACGAAAACGTTCGACAACCTTTCCATCCGTCTCCCAGGAGGAAGAACAGTTCATTTCACCCGCGAGCTGGCAATGGCAACGTTTTGGAGAGGTCTTCTCGATCAAAACAGGTTTTGCATTTCAAAGCCCAACTTACAGCGACAAGGGCGTTCTAGTGCTGAGGGTTGTCAATTTTGACCGATCCGGCGCATTCGACTTTTCCGATGCAAAGTTCTACCCTGCTGAAAAGATCGATGAGAAGATTTCGCAGTTTCTGTTGCGGGAAGGCGAAATTCTGATGGTTATGGTTGGTGGCACAATCGGTAAAACCACCGTGGTTTCAAGAAACATTTTGCCCGCACTTCTAAACCAGAACATGTGGCGCATTCGTTCGTATGGCGAAATTATGAATGGACGATTCGAGCATATGCTAATCACCTATCTGAATCGAACCATTGAAAACATTACCCAATCAACGCATGGCCACTTTGCGATGAGTGATTTTGAGCAAAAGGTCGTCTGCATCCCACCCCTCGCCGAGCAACACCGCATCGTGGCGCGGGTTGATGCCCTGATGGCGCTCTGCGACCAACTGGAAGCGGGCCTAGCTGGAGCCGAGGCCACCCGAACGCGCCTCCTCGACGCCCTGCTGCACGCGGCGCTGGACCCTGCAACCGACCTCGCCGAGGCCGCAGAATGAGCATCCCCTTCAAGACAGAGGAGACGGTCTGGTGACAGAAGTCGAGTTTGGCCGCCTCCGCGATATTCCCTTGCGCAGTGCGTGGATGAACGAGGCCCGCGATTTCACGCCTTGGCTGGCGAGCAACATCGACCACCTTGGCGACGCCATCGGCATCTCGTTGGAACTGGTCGCCAAAGAGGCCGCCGTCGGCCCCTATGCGGCGGACATTCTGGCCCGCAACGCGATTGATGGCACGGTCGTGTTGATCGAGAACCAGTTGGAAGACAGCGATCACGGCCATCTTGGGCAGGTAATGACCTATCTCGCCGGTCTTGAAGCCAAGGTGATCGTCTGGATTGCGCCCTCGTTTCGCGAACAGCACCTGTCAGCAATCCGCTGGCTAAACGAACACACGGCGGACGATTTCTCTTTCTTCGCCGTCCGCCTGCGTGTCGTCCAAATCGCCAGCAGCCCCCTCGCCCCGATTTTCGAAGTGGTGGAGAAGCCGAACAACTGGGACCGGCAGATCAAACAGTCCGCCACCAGCGAGGGGTCCGCCTACTACGATGTCAAACAGGCGTTCTGGAAGGCTTTCCTTGAACGACAGCCCGCTATGGCCGATCTGGGCGTCAGGCCGTACCGCTATTCCAACAACTACATCACCGTGGGCACAGCACCCCGTGCCGACATCTCGATCTATCTGGCGCGCAACGAGAGCGGCATCTACGTGCGGGCAGGGCGCAGCGAGGGACCAGAAGACATCGCTAGCTTGCTAGAACCGCACCGTACAATCCTAGAAAGCGCCTTGGGCACTGCGCTTGGCCCATCCGGTCGCGGCGATTATTTCCTGCTGAAGACCTTTCCAAAAGGCCACGAGGCGACGGAGTCTTGGGGAGAGATCATCGACTGGATGGCCGATCAGGTGGAAAGATATAGGGCGGCGCTCGTCCCGTTGTTTCAGGTTGTGACGTGACGCGTTGTCAAAGATCACCTTGTCTTGCTGAACTTCTGCAAGAAACAGGAAGCCGCCGCCCTCTATAATACCGACGATACACTATAATAGTGTATCGCCTTACTGCTTGTCGCCCACCACACTTGCCAGCAGTGCGCGTTTGTCGTCCAGCATCGCTTGCCAGTTCTTGGCATGGAACAGGTCGCCGATCACCTTCACGGCCTCCATCATCGATTCCGGCGCGGTGGGCGTATCGCCAAAGACAGCTTCGTTGGCCAAGATCGTCGCCATAATGTAAATATAGCAATTGTGGTTCACGAGGACTGCATCGCCAAAGCGGTCAACAGTGCGCACGGCACGTTTTCCGGAATTGTAGTTGATGTCTTTGACCGTCAACAGGCTGGCAATCGGGCTGTCCATCGCCACCGGCATGTATTGCGGGTGGGGCACATTCAGAGGGAAGGGGTCGGCCATGTTTGCAAAGCCGTAACCAAGCGGAGCCTTATGGTTCTTGATCGACCAACCGTTATCGAGGTTCTTGCCATAGTTGGTCAGCGAAGCGTACTGGCTGGTCATCCCCCCAATCTTGTATGGGCTGGAAGAGTCGAACGTGATGGTGAAGTCAGGGTTGATGGTTTCACGCGCGGTGCGCTGGATCGCGGTGAGAATCGGTGCCCAGCGAGGGCGGCTCAGGCGCAGGATGTGCAAGTTGTTGTTCGGCGGCGCAAGCAGGCCCAGATCACGCAACAGCAGCATACGGCGCAGAACACGATAGATGCCGCCCATCTGCCCAACGTGTCCAGCAAAGGCATAACCGTGGAACTTAAAGCGCTTGACCGTCTGAAACCACTGTTCCTCGACTTCAATGGTCGTGCCTTGCAGCACATTCAGGTATTTGACTTTACGGAACTTTCCAGCTTCTTCCTGAAAATATTCAAAATTCTCAACAGACAAGGTCAACAGCTGCGCGTCGGTGAAATTGCAGAAGGGGCTTGCCTTGATCCCTGCCGCCCAGAGCGGGACGTCCAAGACCATCGCGAGGTCAGCGTTGGTTTCAAGCCAGTGCAGCACGTCTGCCTTGATGCTGCTTTCCCGAAACAGGCGCATGACTTCGGTAGGTTTCTCTACGTATTTCATCCAAGCCTTGGTCTCAGGCATACTACCCTGCCCCAGGTTAAAGCCGGAAGAATCACCGACCAAAACAGTCCCACTGGTACGGCTGGTGATGGCGTTTGCTGCTTTGGCGTTTTTGAAATGGCCAGCGGTTGCCAAGACATAAGGGTAGTGCCAGATGGGGTTCTTGGACCAAAAGTAGTCCAAGGACCGTGCGGTGAGGCCCGCAGGCAGCGGGCCCTCACGCAGCTTATGGTCCGGCTTCGTGACAGCTTCGGCTGCGCCGACCTGAGCGGACGGGGTGTACAGCGCATAGTTTGCGGCGCGTTGGCCAAGGTCAATCGACATGCTTTTCAAACCTTTTTGCAAAACAGGGAGGGGGCAATCGGTGCGTTTTTGTTCGCACCGATGGTCGGGATGGCGATGCAGTATTCGCCCTTGGAAGTCGCGAACTGCAGGACGATGGCTTGGTCGTTGCCTGCCAGCGTAACCGGTCCGCGCAGGTCCATATCGGCCACACGATAGAGGATCGGTGCGATGTCCTTGGCGCGCACTTCCGAAAGGAAATTGTTAACATTGGCCGCGAAGCTCACGGCAGTAGTGAATTGGTCGGTTGCAGCAACTCCGGTTGCATCGACGTTGTACCCGAAGGTCACGGCATCGCTAGCAACGTTGATGCTCCATACGCGGTTGTTTTCACGGCTGATCTGGTTTTTCGCACCCAGCGTTTTGAAGTAGTCGGTGACCAGATCTTTGCGGAGGCGCTCGATCCAAACACGGTCGATCAAGGTGCTCCACGACGAGCGGAATCCGTCAAAGTTGAAGTGAGAGTGGCCTTCCTCTTCGCCGTCGACAATAGCCGCCTCTTCAAATCGGAATGCATGCGTCTTGTTAGTCAAGAGGTCGACGGTCTCGATCACTTGCGGGGGCAGCGGACCATTGGTGTTGGCGCATTGCGAGCGGAGGTACTCCAAGCCATTGTCGATCACCCCTTCAACTTGCATGCACTGGTCGTGGCGCATGACAAGGTTCTTGCCCGTAATGACCAACTTGGTGGTCGGGCGGCAACTGACAACAACGCCACGGTCATAGCCCACGTTGGTATATTGCACCGTGCCAGACGCATCGTCGATGACGAGCTTGCGCGGCGGGGTCAGGGGATCACTGATCGCTGCGTTGTCGTTGGCGGTTTTCGCGACCGCTTTGTCAAAGAAACGCTTATCCAGCCAATCTTCGCGCTTCTGGCCTACAGGGGGCATCGCATGGTCCGGATACTTCTTCACACAAACAACCTCGGCGATCAGCGCCAGATCGGCCGGAACGCTAGCCGACTGGTTGACGACGGCGGCCACAACGGCATGGTCGAGGACCTTTTTTGAAGAGGTGGCACCGACGATTTTGATGAGGCCGTCAGCACGCATCATGCCGACAAGGACCACAAGACCGGACTCTGCAACGTTCACCGGGCGAACAGGCGTCAGGGTGCCAATGCCGACAATGGTATCACCAGACAGGATTTGGCTTGCTTCTTCGGCCCGCTTCTTGAATTCGACGGGGTCGGGTTTGTCGTCACCGTCGTCATCATGGTCTTTCGAGGAATCTTCGTCCTGATCGTCACCGCTACCATTGTCTTGGTCGGTGCAGGTGCCGACGTCGGCGTCGTCATTGACCGGGATCGGTTCGCCGCGGTGCTTGCGAGCAAGGGCATGGATGCCACCCGCGTTCTCGATGAATTGTGCCAGACGAGCTTCGCCTTCCAGTTCGTAGAAGTCGGGATTGCTATCGACCTGCTTTTCCATCTCGCAGAGTGCCGCTGCGTAGTCGCCAACCTTGTTATTCATATAGCCTTTTGCGTTGTCGATCTTATAGATGAGGCGCAAAAAAGGGCGATACAGCGACATCTGGTCGTCGCGATACACAAAGCCGATCCGTGCAGCTGCATAGGCATCCGCCAGCAGTTCGGGCTGATCTTTCATAATCTGGCGGTGCAGCAAGCAAGCTGCCGCGAGGGTTTTGTACAACGAAATGCGTACGCCGTGGAACGACGCGACGGCAGCGCTGGCCCGGGCCTGAAGGTCTGCGACCAACTTGAGATAATCCGTTTCCATCAAGGTTCTCCTGTGTGTTGCTGGAAGAACCGCCTGACCAGGTGAAGCGCGGATGGCTGGCACAACGCGGTTTCGACGGTTCTGGTCGCCCCATTAAGAGAAGAAGAGCCTTGGACGAAACTGTGTTAAGACTGCTTGCTTAAGCGCGAATTGGTGTAGTCTTGCTCCCGACCTTGGCACTGCTCGGAGGAAGCATCATGGCACGACGTCCTGCGCCCACTGGATTGACCCCGCTAGATAGGGTCACCTTGTTCAATCAAGACATGGACCAAAGCTTTCCTGATGACCTTCACAAAGAAATTTGGAACCATAGGATAGATGGACCAAATGGAACTCTCTATGAATGGTGGTGGCGCTTCATGAAGGCAAATGAAGATATTCCTGATAACACAGCAATACTAGCAGTGGGCCCGAGGGCGGCAAATACATTAAACGCCTTTGGCGACCTTCGCGGGTCATTCGTAGAATGGTGGGAGCGAGGCGGAGCAGAGGCATTTCGAGAACAACAGGTTCCAAAGATAAGAATTGACGCCGATCAGTATCATGACGATTTAAGAAATCGACATGAATTTCTCTCGATAAATTTACCTTTAGGTATATCCCGCAAATTGATTCACGCTCAGATTGACGTTTTGCTTGATCACTTTCATGAGAATGCAGAATTTAAGCGCCACAAAGCAAGCACTGCTCCACTGAAGATAAACCCAAGGCACAGATCTAGAAGTGTCAACTATCAACAAATTTTGGATCTTTGGAAGATGAAACAAGTAGACTTAAGTAATGAGACCAACAGGCCACTTTGGGAACTAAACTATATCGCGTCAAACAAAAGAAACATTCCCATTGATAAAATGCTGCGCGGCGTTTCTGAAGATCAGAAAATTGAGTACGGAAAGCGATGCTATGAATTATTGGTTATTGCAGAAGAAATGATGCAAAATGCCCTAACCGGTAGTTTCCCAAACTATTCAGAAGCTCGCGCGAAAAAGGCAGCTAAGAGCGAAAGAGGCAGTAAAAAGAAAAACGCAGTTGCCACAGACGAGTGATCATCAAGGTATGGATACACTATTATAGTGTATGAGTAGGCTAGCTACCCATCGCTTGATGTATTGAACGATAACACAGAGGCGTGCTTGCGCACGACCTACTAGCTTGTCAGCATCGCACTATCGTGCTCGCGTTGCCTACGCTAGTTCTTGTTTGAATAAAGCGTTCTTACAACAGTAAGGTAAAGGCCTAACGCAGTAAGCTTTGAGTTGAAGTATTTAATTATCCAATACTAAGGCTACAGCAGCAACTTCCGTTGCTGCTGTTCTCGACCAATGCATACACTGTGACGCTGTGCTTTTATAGTGGTACAATCCACTTCGCAGTGTTTTTATAGCTTTGGAAGTACAGTATTGTGTGCGTTGAACACACCGTTTGCGTTTTCGTTTAGTTCGCAAGTTCCCTTGATAGCGTAGCCTAAGTAGTCGGCTTTCACCAATTCAGCCTTAAATAGGTAAGACTGAAAACAGGATGCATTCTTCATCTTGCAGTGTTTGTGCCAAAATCGAAGTAGTAGATCAATTAGGTCTTGGTGTGACATTTGGGGTGGGGTCTTGAGGAGCGCATGACTGTGCCAGCCCACACCGCCCGCTCGTTCCAACGTTATCCACCGTGCAAGTCTTTCGCCTCTGTTTTTATGTGCAGCTTTAAAGATGCGACGGTCAACCGCGTTAAAATACTTCCGCATTTCGCACTCAAGCCACCTATCGTCCCAACCGCTATCTCTATCCCGCATGTCATTGGGCACGTGCCACGTGACACAGATGTCCCATTGAAATTTTGGGCCATTGCCCCAGTTTTTCAGGGCCTCTTTGAGCTGTTGCGCCCTGTTCATTGGTAGCCATGTTCCAGTGCCCAAGCGTCACGCTCCGCTTTCGTGTATGTTCTCCCTTCACTAGCCGCACCAAAGCTGTTGCAGCCCTTTAAACCCTTGAGAGACGGTGCTTTTTTCCAGCGATTTGCCACGTATTGTGATCCTGCGCTGGCCTTCTTGGGAAAATATTTTGTGGTATTGGTATTGGTCAATTAATGCTCCTATTGAGATAAGTAATACACGGAAATTGTGTGTGTATTTATACAGCACAGTCCGCGATTTTCCTAAATTGGAGGCGATATGATTGAGGAAATATTTGAACAGATGAAGGATTTGGGCGCGGTTTTATCTACAGATGAATTCAGCGTGCGCTGGCTTGGCCGTGAGCGTAGTTACCTGCGATGTCTACGCGCAAAACAGCGCGATCCCAGTGCGCAAGTATGGGCAACCTGTGCCGTTCGCCTACTGCGGTCCGCAGACAGCTTGGAGGTCAAAATGCCTTGGGCTAAGCGAGACAGCTTGCGCACTTTGGCCAAGGGTTGTCTTGATGCCTTGTTGTCCACCGGGGTTCGGCGATGAATAATCTGCCTGTGTTTGTGCTGTATAAATACACGAACACGGAGGTTACTTGATTGAACATCAATATCATTGAGCGCTGGAAACATCGGGGCGTTTGCTTGGCAATCAGCGATGGTTGGCTTGATAGCAGGCTAGAATGCCAAGCCCAAGAAAAGTCGTTGTGCGAAGGCCGGAGCATGACAGGCATCGTTTCGGTTGGCCTTGTAGGGCATCGACCACATAGCTGCGCACAGGGATTGTGGGAGGCGCGCCATGGACGAGGCAGCATTTGAGCGACGATTGCAGGACTATCTTTGCCATCGCGCTTCACCTCTATCTGGTTGGGCCCTACGAGTGGCGCTCGATCATGACGACGCTACGGGCTATCCGGTGGTCGTGTCCTTGCATCGAGCCACGGATTTTCGTCGTGCGGCAGTGATTGCCGTACTGGCCAGCAAGAGCACGCGGGACATACAAGCAGACTTTGCTGCCGCTGATCCTGCTGATGCGATGCGTCATCTGTTTCACGAGACGATCAGGTCAGTCCTGCGCAAATGCCTTGGTGGCATTCCCGGACTGGCTACGGCATTGGGCAAGATGGAAGGTGAACCCTTTGATGATCCCGGCCACTATGAGGTGCTGCTAAACCTGCTACAGCCGGGCAGTGATCCAGTGAAGCGCAAGCGGGCGCTGGCCTTGCGCCACGCATCCACCGTGAACTCCGAGCTTGTCTGCGGCCTTGCGCGGCTGGATGCAGAGCTAGTTCATCCGGAGTTGGCACATCTCTTTGACAGCGAAGCCTGCGCCGACACGGCCAACGGCATTCTGCGGTATGTCCAAGGCCTTTCTTCCACGCCGATCACACAAGAAGACATCTTGGTCGTCTCAAGTGATCTGACTGAGGTGGTGTTTCGCGATTGGGCGGAAAAGCTGGTCGCGCGCAAAGCCGACAGACTGCCTGCAGGGCCACTGGATGATCACCCGTCTTTTGTTGCCTTGAAGGATGCCACTGCCTTTGCAAGCATCGGCAAGGAGTACCGCAACTGCCTTGCTGACCATGTGCTTCGGGCTGCGGTTGGGCGTGCGGCGTTCTACATCTCCAAGCAATTCCCCGGCACAATCGTTGAACTGCAGCGCTATCATCATGGTCGCCGTGAACTATGGGCGCTGCAAGGCGTACATGCCCGTGGCAATCGCCGCATGGTTCCCAAAGATCGTCAGGACATCGAGGCCTTGTTGCGGCTGCGCGGCATTACGGAAATGGCATTGGGGCATGACCGCCGCCTCACACCTGAGCTGGCATCCGTTTTGGTTCTTAACACAGGTTATGGCGATATCTTTTGAGTTGGACGTCACTCTTAATACTGTGCATATTCCTGTCGGTTCTCTTTGAAGCCGGACGATAATGCTTGTCACTGGCTGGCAAGAGCCCCAATAAACAAAACGACATTTGCGCGAGTGCGCCGGGAGAGACACATGGACTTGAATACGCTGACCTTGGCTGAGCTGAAGAAGCTGTCAAAGGATGTAACAGCTGCCATCGCGAATTTTGAAGATCGCGCCAAAGCCAAGGCTCGTGCTGAGCTGGAAACCAAAGCCCGTGAACTGGGCTTCAATCTGGCAGAGCTATTCGCCGCCGACGCCACCGGCAAGCGCACCCGTGCACCTGCTGTCGCCAAGTACCGGCATCCGGAAAATGCCGCCGAGACTTGGAGCGGACGTGGTCGCAAGCCCCGCTGGTTCACCGCTGCAATCGCTGCTGGCAAGTCACCTGAAGACTTGGCCATCTGAGGCTTGGCAGGGCAGCTGCTGCGTTGGTCTATAAGACGCTCGCAGCAGCCCCTACAGCACGCCTTCGCCGTGCGCCGCGACTGGGATACCGACCAAGCAATCCCAGCGTTGCGCGAAGACGCAAACGTCTACACCATTTCCAAATACCAAGATGCGTCTGCTTCATCCCTGCTGTTGACAGAAATCTGATTGGCTTGACCGTCTTTTCGGTGGGAAAAATGCTGTGCTGACAACATGTTGACGCAAGTACAACATGTTATGGAGGCATAGATGAGTGGGCTTAAAGCACTGAGTTTGATGGTTGCGCCAAAGCAGGTGGCCAGCGATCCCAAGCTTGTGCGGCGCGAAAAGCTGCTGGCACAACTGGAACAGCAGCTTGCGTTGGCGCGTGACGACAAGTTCGTGGTGCGCACGAAGCGTTGGATCAAGCAAGATGACGGCAGCAAGGCGCTGACAGAGCGTGTGAAACGGGTCAACCGTTGGTGGCGTGATGACGGCAAGGGCGGCTGCTTTCTTGTCGTGCGCTACGGCAACAAGATGATCGAACTGGCTCCGGGCAAGACGGCGGTCGCTGTTGGTGGCAAGGACAAGCTGGAAGGCGTCATTGTTACGGTGATGGACGCTGTGCGTGAGGGCGAGTTGGATGCTGCGATCAGCGTTCTGCAAGGACGTGTGGTGCGCAAGAAGTCGAAGACCAGTTGAACGCAGAGGTGTGATCACCAAGGGCTATACAGGACGCAGGTCTAGACAGGGTCTAAAACGCCAGCAAATACAGTGGGTTGTGATGCGCAGGACTGCTACCGGTACAAAATGCAGACCATTGGCAGCGAAATGCAGGAGTCTTAAGTCATTGTTTTCGTGTAATAAAACGCTTGTACGTAAAGTTCAAGCACTGCCATGGCAAACTGGCTTGATCTGACGAATACAGGGGCTTGGCAATCTTGCCGGCCCCTTCTTTCGCTAGCCTCCTGACCTTTTGAATGTGCATGACAGGGCTACCAATTCAGGGCGGCGTTGAATTGACAATCCGCCCCCCTCAGCATGCGGCAGTGGTCAAGCTCTGGACTGAAATTTTGTGACAGAACGGCAACAGTTTTGTGACGCGCTCAGGAGCCGCGGCAAAGGCCCCTTGGCCTTTTGACGCCTGCAGGCCTAGCATCGCCTCCTCTGTGATCTGGAGGCCAACTGGCGTTTCGGGTCTGAAAAATAAGTATTATCAAAGCGATGATGTGGTCCTAAACCTATGGAAATCGATGTTGTCATAACTTGGGTTGACGGCAAAGATCCCGCCCATATTGCAAAAAGGGCAAAGCACGTCGGGCCGCAGACCAAGGGCGAGGCCTATGCCCCGGGGCTTTGGATCCAAAGCGACGAGGTGCTTTACTGTCTTCGGTCGATTGGGAAGTTTGCGCCTTGGGTCCGCAGGATCTGGATTGTAACGGACAATCAGTCACCCAAGCTATTCGATCTGAACACGTCACTGCGGGATCGGATCGAAATCGTCGACCACAAGGTCATCTTCCGGGGTCACGAGGACAAACTGCCGACCTTCAACTCTGTTTCAATTGAAGCGGCCCTTCATCGCATTCCGGGCCTTGCAGAGCGTTTCATCTACTTCAACGACGACTTTCTTCTGCTGGCTCCCTGTCGACCCGAAGACTTCTTCACACCGGATGGCTTGGTGCTCAGGGGAACATTTGTCGACTCGTTTGAAACCAAGGGACTTCATCCGCAGCATAGGATGAACGCGGCGCAGATAGTCGGCGCCAAACCCGGAAGGATCTTCAAATCGGCCCATGTTTGCCACCCAGTATTGAAATCAATCGTCGAGGATTTCTTTCGTGAAAACCCGGATCTGTTTGAAAGGAACATCAGCTTCCGGTTCCGGGACAGCTCGCAAATCCTGATGTCGACACTTGTGGAGCATATTGCCATCAAGACGGGGCGGGCGCTTGTTCGGTCCGGGAAGGATTGGCACATGATCGATCCGGGAAATAGCCCGAAGGGGGATTTCGAGGCCGCCAGACGACAACTGGAAAAACTTCTAGCGCCCGGCATCCGCTTGGGCTGCATCAACAATTTCGCCAATTTGGTTCAGACTTATCCCGATGCGATCTATCATCTTGACCGCCGGTTCGCGTTCCCGGAAATCGCTGGCTCTTAGGTCAGTGCGCAAGTTTCAGTCCGGGCGGCCCGTGCTATTTTGAAATTCTTGACGCGTCATCAGCTAAAGCAGCGGCCAGCATCGCAAAGGCGGCTTCGGGGCCGTTGGACAGATCCCGCAGATTGAATGCCTGCCGGGCCGCTGGCGGGCTTGGGAACTGGGTTGCCAGACAGTTGCCTTGATCAAGCTCCCCTTGGAGCCGGCCACCGAATGGCTCCACGCTTGTCGCCCGATGTCGAATGGCACCTGCACCATCTGCCGACGCAGCAGACTTCTAGTGCCGCGGGTTTCACCGGGTTGACAGCCTATAGAACGTTCCAGTAGTTCATTTGGAACGATCCTTCGTGAAGGAATCGCGAGTATCCTGAGGCGGGACCGAACAAGCCGACCGGGTCACCCATATGCGCCAAGTGAAGAGGGCAGTTCTGATGAGCAAGCTGGTTTCCCTGCAAGAGGCGGCCTCCCGCATTCCGGATGGCGCGGTGATCACGATCTCCTCCTCCTCGGCCCTGGGCTGCCCGGACAGGATGCTTTGGGCGATTGGTGAGCGGTTCCGGCAAGAGGGCCATCCCAAGGGCATCACGGCCCTCAGCCCGATTGCGGCGGGGGATATGTATGGTGTGAAGGGGATTGACCATTTGGCGCAGGACGGGCTCTTGGAGCGTATTCTGGCCGGGTCTTACCCGTCCGGCAGTTCCAACCTGCCAATGCCGGAAATCTGGAAGATGGTGACCGAGGATCGGATCCCAGCCTACAACGTCCCTTCTGGCATCATGTTTGACATGCACCGCGATGTGGCCGCCTTGAAGCCGGGGGTTCTGACGCGGGTCGGACTTGAGACCTTCGCCGATCCGATCCGTGAAGGCTGTGCGATGAACGCCAAGGGCGCGGCGGAGCCGATTGTGCATCGGGTGGAGTTTGGCGGCCAGACCTGGCTGCACTTCCCCAACATCATCCCCAGCGTCTGCATCCTGCGCGCCACCACGGCGGATGAGCATGGCAACCTGACCTATGAACACGAGGGCGCCTACCTCGGCGGCCTCGACCAAGCGATTGCCACCCGCAACCACGGCGGGTTGGTGATTGCGCAGGTCAAGCGGGTGACGGCGCGCGGATCCCTGCGGCCGCATGACGTAAGAGTACCGGGGCATCTGGTGGACCTGATCGTGCTTGACCCCGATCAGAAGCAGACTTGCGAGACGCCCTATGACCCGGCGATCTCGGGAGAGATCATGCGCCCGTGGGACACCTTCGCCCCCGCCGCGCACTCCGTCGAAAAAATCATTGCCCGCCGCGCCGCGATGGAGCTTTCGGCAGGAATGACCGCCAACCTTGGCTTCGGTATCAGCGCGATGGTGCCCTATGTCTTGCTGGAGGAGGGCGCCCCGCAGGCCGTGACCTGGGCCATCGAGCAGGGTGCCGTGGGCGGCATGCCGCTGACCGGCTTCGCCTTCGGCTGCGCATCCAATGCCGACGCCTTCATGCCTTCGCCCAACCAGTTTTCCTTCTTCCAGGGCGGTGGCTTTGACATGTGCTTCCTGTCCTTCATGGAGGTGGATGTAGAGGGCAACGTCAACGTTTCCAAACTCGGCAAAAAGCCTTACCTGACGGCAGGTTGCGGCGGGTTTGTCGATATCACCGCCCATGCCAAGGAGATCGTCTTCTCGGGCTGGTTCGAGGCCGGCGCTGAAATTGTCCTGACCGAGCAGGGGGTGAAAGTTGCCAAACCCGGCAAGTTCACCAAGATGGTCGAGAAGGTTGAACACGTCACCTTCTCGGGGCGCAGGGCCGTGGCGCAGGGGCAGAAGGTGCTGTACGTCACCGAACGCTGCGTCATCCGGCTGACCGCCGAGGGTCTGGTTGCGACAGAGATCATGCCGGGGATCAACCCCGAGCGCGACATCGTGGCGGCCAGTCAGGGCCGGGTGAAGGTCGCGCCAGATGCCAAGCTGATGCCGCTGTCCCTGTTGACGCACGGCAAGATGGGGTGGCAGCCATGAGTGATGTCCTTCTCCTTCGCCATGGCGAGATTGCCGAGTTGCGGCTGGACAATCCGGGCAAGCTGAATGCGCTGACCGTGCCGATGCTGCAAGCCTTGGACGCCCATCTGGAGGCGATTGACCGTGATCCGGATATCCGTTTCGTGCTGGTGTCGGCATCAGCCTCCAAAGCCTTTTGCGCGGGGGCGGATATCACCGCTTGGGGCGATCTGTCGCCTGCAGAGTTCGCCCGCGTCTGGGTGCGCGAGGGGCATCGGATCTTCGACAAACTGGCGCGTCTGTCCAAACCGACGATCGCGGTGCTGGAGGCTTTTGCGGTGGGCGGGGGTCTGGAACTTGCCTCGGCCTGCGATATCCGGGTGATGTCGCCCAAGGCCACGATCGGCATGCCTGAAGCCGGTGTCGGCATCGTTCCGGGTTGGTCAGGCACCCAAAGGCTGGCGCGGTTGCTGCCCGAGGCGGTGCTGAAGGAGATGGTCTTGTTTGGCCGACGCCTCAGTGCGGAACGGGCGCTGGCCTTGGGCTTTGCTGCGGAAGTGGCCGAAGATGCCGCTGCCGCCGCGATGGAGATCGTCGAACGTGCCCTGTCGAATTCTCCCCGCGCAACCGAAGTGGCCAAGTACATGATCCACGCCGGTGTGGGCGAGGACTCCTCAGCGATGATCGAGGCGTTGGGGTCGGGGATGACCGCCGCCACCGCCGACAAGGCCGAAGGTGTTGCTGCCTTCCGAGCCAAGCGCAAACCCGAATTCAAAGGCGAATAAGATGGATGACCTGACCCTGATCGGTGCGACAGGCACCGCCCTGCCGCAAGCTTTTGTCGCCCGCCACATGATGGCAGGCCAGTTCCGCGACAGTGCAGATGGGGCGATGTCCGAACGGATCTCTCCGGCCCATGGGAAATTGGTCAGCCGCGCCGCCAAAGGGGGCCCTGCCGAAGTCGATGCCGCCGTGGCCGCAGCCCGCACCGCCCTTCCCGGTTGGGCTACGATCAGCGGCAAGGCGCGTGCCGCGATCTTGCTGCGGGTGGCTGATCTGATCGAGGCCAATGTCGAACGAATGACCCTGCTGGAATGCCTGGAAACTGGCAAGCCGATCACGCAGGCCCGCGGTGAAGTGGCGGGCTCGGCGGATCTATGGCGCTATGCGGCTGCCTTGGCGCGCACCCAGAAAGGGGACAGCCACAACACGCTTGGTGCCGACATGCTGGGCATGGTGCTGAAAGAACCGCGAGGGGTCGTGTCGATCATCACGCCGTGGAACTTCCCCATGTGGATCCTCAGCCAGAAGTTGCCCTTTGCGCTGGCAGCAGGCTGCACCTGCGTGATCAAGCCCTCGGAACTGACCCCCTCGACCACCGCCATGCTGGGCGAGTTGCTGGTTCAGGCCGGGCTGCCGGATGGCGTGGCCAACATCGTGCTGGGCTACGGTCAGCCGGTTGGCGCGCGGATGGTAAGCCATCCTGACGTCGATATGGTGACCTTCACCGGATCCAGCGCCGTAGGCCGCGCCATCGCCGCCGAAGCAGGCAAGAGCCTGAAGAAGGTCGCCCTGGAACTGGGTGGCAAGAACCCGCAGGTCATCTTCCCCGACGCTGATCTGGATAGTGCCGCAGATGCCGTGACCTTCGGCATCTACTTCAACGCCGGGGAGTGCTGCAATTCCGGCAGCCGGATCATCGTGCACGCAGATATCGCAGAAGCGTTCACCGACCGTGTGGTCGCCCTGTCGCGCAAGGTTGCCTTTGGCGACCCGCTGCATCCTGACACACAGGTCGGGGCCATCGTCACCCCGGAACACAACGCAAAGATCGACGCTTATGTCCGGCAGGCCGAAACGGCTGGCGCCCGCGTGGTCCTTGGGGGGGCGCCCCTGCAGGTTCCGGGCCTGAGTGGTCAATTCTACGCTCCGACCGTGGTGACGGGCGTTACCGCCGACATGGCGATTGCCCGTGAAGAGGTCTTCGGCCCCGTCCTGTCCGTCCTGACCTTCCGCACTTTGGACGAGGCCATAGCTCTGGCCAACGACGCCGCATACGGCCTGTCCGCCGGAGTGTGGAGTGAAAATGTCCACACCTGCCTGTCGTTCGCACGGCGGGTGCAGGCGGGCACGATCTGGACCAACACCTGGATGGACGGCTTCCCCGAAGTCACCTTCGGCGGCATGAAGCAATCCGGCCTCGGTCGGGAAATTGGGTCATACGGACTGGAGGAGTTCCTTGAGGTGAAGAGTGTCGCGATGCGGGTTGGCCGCACGCGTGCCGCATGGGTCAAGACGTCGTAGAGGGGGATCAGCCCCCGAGTGGGCCATAAAGCCGGGCAAATTTGGCCACTTGGGCCAGCCCCTCGGCGTCCGGTCTTTGCGCCGGGGCGCGGTCAAAAGTTAGCAAATTTGCGCGGATGGCGAACAGGCGCTTGCCGTAGCAGATCAGGTGTTCGATCGACTGCATGATGAAATCGATGGCCGGCAGGGTTTCGTCATGTAGGGCCTGCGCCACGGCCCGGTTCCCGGCGTCATAGGCCTGCATGACCCGCACGCCATAGTCGACCAGATCAGGAGCAAGCAGGAAACCTTCGCAGCCGGCATCCAGACAGGCGATCATCTCAAGCCCGCCGCGCCCATTGAAGACCGTCAACCCGGGTGCCAAGGCAATCAGATTGGCGGCCCCTTCGGCGGTGGATTCCGACTTGATCAGGGTGAAATTGGCATGATCGGCGCGCAGACGACTGATATCGGTGTCGGACAGGCCGCGGCCCAGATATTGCGGTGCGTTCTGGATGGCCACGGGCAGAGACGTGGCGCGCATGACGCGGGCGAAAAAGGCCAAGTATACCTCGGCTGGATAGGTGCCCACGGCGGGCGGCTGCAGGATGATCCAGTCGGCCCCGACATGTTCGGCATGGCGAACCATGGCGATCTGTTCAGCGACAGAGGCGCCTGTAATGGTAAAGCCCAAAGGAACGCGGCCGGCGACATCTTCCGAGACCCAGTCCATGACGGTCCGGCGTTCCTCGAAGGAAAGTTTTGCCACCTCTGTCGCCAACCCAAGGGCCGCGACGCCTGCGACCTTGGCCTTCAGGCACAGTTCCACCTGCCGCCGCATGGCTTCGCGGTCCAGCCGTTCTTCACCGTCAAATAGCGCATAAAGGATGGCATGAACGCCGCGCATCAGTGGCTTTCGCGCGGCACATCCGCACCGCGCCGCCCGACGAGGAAATCGAGGTCAGCGCCAACATCCGCGCCCTGCACATGGGTGACATACAAAGTCTCATACCCGCCGCGATAGGTGCGGGACTTGGGGCGCCACGCCGCCGCCCGGGCAGCCAGTTCCTCAGCCGGGATCAGCAGGTCAAGCCTGCGGGCTGGAACATCCAGCCTGATCTCGTCGCCCGCCTGCACCAAGGCCAAAGGTCCGCCCGCCGTCGCCTCAGGCGCCACATGCAGCACCACCGTGCCGTAAGCCGTGCCCGACATCCGCGCGTCCGAAATCCGCACCATATCCCGCACGCCCTGCGCCAGCAGCTTCTTGGGCAGCGCCATGTTGCCGACCTCTGCCATGCCCGGATAGCCCTTGGGCCCACAATTGCGCAGCACCATCACCGAGGTGGCGTCAATCTCCAGCCCGGGATCATCAATCCGCGCCTTGTAGTCGTCGATGTCGTCAAACACCACCGCCCGCCCACGATGCTGCATCAGCGCCGGGGTCGCGGCCGAGGGCTTCAGGATCGCTCCGTTGGGCGCAAGGTTCCCGCGCAGCACGGCCAGACCGCCCTGATCGACCAGCGGGTTCGACAGCGGTCGGATCACCTCGTCGTCGAAAATCTCCACATCGATCAGCCGGTCGCGCACCGTTCCGCCATCGGCGGTGATGGCATCCAGATGCAGCAGATGCGCGATCCGTTTCATCACCGCCGGTATGCCGCCGGCATAGGCCAGTTCCTCCATCAGAAACCGACCCGAGGGCATCAGGTCCACAATCGTCGGCACATCGCGGCCCACGCGGTCCCAGTCGTCCAGCGTCAGGTCGACCCCGATCCGGCCTGCGATGGCCAGAAGATGCACCACCGCATTGGTCGAACCGCCAATGGCGCCGATCACCTTGATGGCATTCTCAAACGCCTGCTTCGTCAGGATTTGCGACAGGGTCTGATCCTGCCGCACCATCTCGACGATCCTGCGCCCCGAGGCTCGCGCCAGCCGTGCGCGCCGTGCATCCACCGCAGGCCAGGCGGCATTGCCGGCCAGGGTAATCCCCAAAGCCTCCACCATCGAAGCCATCGTCGACGCCGTGCCCATCGTCATGCAATGTCCCGGAGAGCGCGACATCGCACTTTCGGCATTCGCAAAGGCCTGCGGCGTCATCTGGCCCGACCGCACCTCTTCCGAGAATTTCCATACATCGGTACCGGACCCAATCGCCTTGCCGCGATAGCGTCCGTTCAGCATCGGGCCACCGGAAACCGCAATCGTCGGCAGATCACAGGTCGCCGCCCCCATCACCAGCGAGGGCGTTGTCTTGTCGCAGCCGACCATCAGCACTACGCCATCCATCGGATTGGCACGGATCGCCTCCTCGACATCCATCGATGCAAGGTTGCGGAACAGCATCGCCGTGGGCCGCAGGTTCGACTCGCCGCAGGAGAAGACGGGGAACTCCAAGGGCAGGCCGCCCGCTTCAAGGACGCCAGCCTTGATATGGGTGATCAGTTCGCGGAAATGGGCGTTGCAGGGGGTGAATTCGCTGAAGGTGTTGCAGATGCCGATGACCGGGCGACCATCGAAGGCGTCATCCGGCAGGCCGTTGTTCTTCATCCAGCTGCGGTGGATGAAGCCATCCTTGTCCTGCCCGCCAAACCAGGCTTGAGACCGCAGCTTCTTCATCCTGCAAACCGCGCCGTCAGCCCGCCATCCACCTTCCAGTTGGCCCCGGTAACGAACGACGCTTCATCCGACAGAAGGAAGGCGATGCAGTTGGCGATCTCTTTCGGCTGGGCCATGCGGCCCATGGCATGGGCTTTCAGGACCTGCTCCCGCAGGGACGGGTCGTTCTTCTCGAAGAACTCCTGAACCAAAAAGGTCTCGGTATAGCCGGGCGACAGCGCATTCACCCGTACCTGATGCGGCCCGACCTCCAGCGCCAGCGAGCGCGTCAGACCCACCAGCCCGGATTTTGCAGCAGCATAGGGGAACATGCCCGGATAGGTCATGTCGGCATGAACCGAGGCGATGTTCACAATGCTGCCCCGCTGGGCTGCAATCATCTCCGGCAGCACCGCCCGCGCCACCAGCCACGCGGCTTTCAGGTCGACCGAGAAGACATCCTCCCACTCCGTTTCTGTCATTTTGACCGGGTCGGCGTACGAATTCTTGCCGGCATTGTTCACGAGCCCGGTGAAAGGCCCGAACTTCGCAGCCGCCGTAGCAACCGCGCGGGCAATGTCGGCGGCATGGGTCACATCCGCCGCCAGCGAGAGGCCGTTCTCCCCAAGGTCCGGACCGGCGATGATGTCGAGCGAGGTGACCTTCGCCCCCTCCTCCAGCGCCTTTTGCACCGTAGCAGCGCCGATGCCACGGCTGCCGCCTGTGACGAGAATATGATGACCGGAAAGCCGCATCACCAGTCCGCCACCGCGCCGTCGTGGTGGTACCACTGAACCGGGTTGACGTCTTGATAGGGATACTTGGCCGCCTCCTTGAAGTTGATCTCGATGCCGATGCCGGGCTTTTGCGAGGGCTCCACATAGCCGCCTTGGATGGGGGTGACGCCCGAGACGATGTCATCGCGCCAAGGTACATCAGATCGCATCACCTCCTGAATCAGGAAGTTCGGCGTGGCAAAGCCCAAGTGGATGTTGACCATCGTGGCGATGGGGCCAAGCGGGTTGTGCGGGGCCATCGACACGCCGAAGGTATCGCAAAGGGCTGCGATCCGGCGGACCTCGGTCAAGCCTCCGGCGTGGCAGACGTCAGGTTGGGCTACGGCGATGGCTCCGGACTGGAGCAGCGGCAGGAAATCCCGGCGATGGCAAAGGCGTTCCCCGGCGGCGATCGGGATGCGGGTCGATCGGGCGACGCGGGCGGTGCCTTCGTGGTCCTCTGGCTGGCACGGTTCTTCGATGAACCACGGGCGGTAGGGGGAAAGGACTTCGCAATACTGGATCGCCATGGCGGCAGAGGTGCGGCCGTGCAGGTCCACCATGATGTCCATATCCTCGCCCGCCCCCTCGCGCGCGGCGGCCATCAGGGCTTCGGCCTGTTTCAAGGCGGCGAGGCCGTCGAGGGGGGCAGTCTTGCCGACGGCGAGGATTTTGACTGCCGAAAAGCCATCGGCCTTGGACTGCGCGGCCTTTTCGGCAAACGACCCGACCTGAGCCGAGTCATAAACCGCATCGCTGCTGCCGCCGCCAAGGTGGTCATACATCCTGAGCCGCGTCTTGCACTGGCCTCCCAGAAGCTGCCAGAGCGGAATGCCGAGGTCCTTCGCCTTCAGGTCATGCAGTGCCTGATCGATGCCTGACAGAGCCGACATGGTAACAATCCCGCCCTTGAAGAAGGGATGGCGGAACATGATCTGCCACAGGTGTTCGATATTCCTGGGGTCCTGGCCGATCACCAGCAACGCCAGGTCCTCCACCGCGCCCACAACACCACGGGTCTGAAACTCCAGCGTCGCCTCGCCGAGGCCGTAAAGCCCCGGCTGATCGGTTTCCACCCGCACAAAGACCCAATTGCGCATCTTGGCGTTGACGACCGAGGTGGTGATGCGGGTGATCTTCATCTTAGCGGCCCGTGATCGACTGACGGCGGATCTTGCGGTCGATGATGGTCTGCAGGACGACCGAAATCACGATGACCAGACCGAAGCACAGCTGCGTGTAGAACGCGTTGATCCCAGCCGAGACGATCCCGGCATTGATCGCGCCGATGATATAGCTGGCCACGAACGACCCGATCACCGATCCCGTGCCGCCAAACACCGAAGTACCGCCGAGGAATACGGATGCGATGGTGTTCAGCAGGAACCCGTCCCCCGTCGTCGGCCAGAAATAATAGCCGTAGATGGAAGTCATCAGCCCACAGAACACGGCGATAACTCCGGTCAGCATGAAGGCGCGGGTTTTCACTGAAACCGCGTTGATGCCCATCAGCCGGGCCGAGGTGGGGTTGTCGCCCACCAGAAACACATGCGCGCCAAAACGGGTGCGGTTGAGCAGTAGCCATGTGACGCCCAAAAGCACCAGCATCCAGATCGTCTGCACCGGCACGCCGAAGTAGCTTTCGCGCAGCAGGTTGTGCAGGCCGGGATACATCTCGGCCGTCAGGGGCACGCCCGTTCCGTTCATGATCACCAACTCCACCCCTCGGAACAGGAAAGAGGTGCCGATGGTGATGACCAAGGACGGTATATTGAGCCACGACACAAGAATCCCGTTCATCCAGCCGCAGGCCGCGCCAGTCGCAAGGCCCAGCAGCAGCGCAATGGGCCACGGCACGCCATGGGTGACGGCAAGGCAGAAGATTGCTGTGCCCAAGGCCATTATGGACGGGAAGGACAGGTCGATCTCGCCGGTGATGACGACGAAGGTCAGGGCCAGCGCGATGATGCCGAACTGCGGCGTCGTCTGCATGAAGGCCACGTAGATGAAGCTGTTCATGAACACCGTCGGCGCGGCGATCACGAACCCCAGCCACATCACCAGACCGACGCCGATGATGCCCAGTTGGCTGCCATACCGGCGCAAGAACGAGGGAGGCGCCACGCGGTTGTTCTTGGGTTTTTCGGCCATGGCTTACTCCAGCGTTCCGGTCCGGGCGACCCGGTACAGGCGGTCAATCAGCTCTTCCATGGTGATCTGGCTCTTGTCATACACTCCAGCCACCTTGCCACGGTCGAGCACGTAAAGGCGGTCCACCACCGGATAGACGTGGAAGATATTGTGGTCGATGAAGATGGCCGACTTGCCGGCCTTCTTGATATTGCTGACGAAATCGAGGGTCTTCTTGGTCTCGGTCAGGGAGAGGCCCATGGTCGGTTCGTCCAGGATCACCAGTTGCGCATCGAAATACAAAGCGCGGGTGATCGCCACACCCTGCTTCTCGCCGCCTGACATGGTGGTCACCACGTTGTCAGGGTGAACCGCTGCAGAGGTGAAGCCCATGTGTTCGGACATCAACCGCGCGGATTCCTCGCGCATCTTCTTGACGTCCAGCAGGCCCCAAGAAGTCCGAGGCTCGCGCCCCATGAACATGTTGCGCCAGATGGGCTGCTTCTCGCACAAGGCGCGCTCTTGGTAGACAGTCTCGATCCCCAAACCCCGGGCGCGGGCCACCGACCAGTCGTCGATCTTCTGACCCTTGAAGAACACGTCCCCACCCGGATCAGGCTTGTGGAAGCCCATCACGGTCTTCACCAGCGTGGATTTCCCCGCCCCGTTGTCGCCCAGAAGGCCCACGATTTCACCGGGATAAACGGCGAAGTTGATGTCTGACAAGGACCTAACCTCGCCAAAGGTCTTGGAGACGTTGCGCAGTTCAATAACCGGCACCGCCCCGGCGCGGGGGGAAGCTTCAGCCATTAGGACACCCATGCAAAGGAAAAGGGGCCCGTGCGAACGGGCCCCGGAAGTTCAGCGGATCTCAACAGCAGCCAGCGGCGCCACGGCATCCACGTTGGTCGAGTCCACGAAGGCCCCGGCGGTGTTCACGTCCAGACCCGAGAAGCCGTACTTCTTGGTCAGGCAGATGTTGAGGATCGGCAGATAGCCCTGCAGGAAGGGCTGCTGGTCGATCACGAGGTTCTGGTATCCGTCTTTCACCGCTTGCGCCGTGTTGGGCGACATGTCGAAGCCCGCGAAGTAGACTTGGCCCGGCTTCAGACCCGCCGCCTTGGCATAAACGCCGACGTTGGAGGTCAGGCCGCCGTGGTCGGTGACGACGATCTTGATGCCCGGATTTGCGCCCATGACACCCACGAATGTCGCTGTGCCGGCATTCGGGTCAGCGTTGGTCGCCGCGTCGATTTCCTGATAGATCACCTTGGCGCCAGCCTTTGTCAGGGCGTCAATCACGCCCACGGTGCGCTGGCCCCGGTCGCCGCCCTGACCCTTCAGGCCCCAGACGAAGACGCTGTCGCCCGACGCCAGCTTGGCGCGCTTGGCAGCTTCGGCCCCCAGCGCAAAGCCCGCGTCATAGTTCGGCGCGCCGACATAGCCAAAGCCGTTCGGAGCGTACTTCTTCTGGCTGTCAGGCAGCGAGGTGTTGAGCGAGGTGAAGATTGTGCCTTGCGCGTAAGCTTGGTCGACGATCGGGCCGGTTGCGGCCTCACCGGCGAAGCCATAGGTCGCGATGCCATCGACCTTTGTGGCAACAGCCTGCTGGATCTGCTGCAGCATCTTGTTCGGATCCCAGTCCGAGAAATAGTAGGTCACGGTCGGCCCAAGGTCCAACTCGGCCTGCTTGAAGCCGTTGTAGACGTTGTTGGCGAACACGCCGCCCTGTGGGCCGCCCGGGAAGGCGGCAATCTTCACGCCCGAGCACCACTTCGGCGTCGGATCCCCCGCCATGGCCGTGGTGGCCATCAAAGACAGGGCAAGTGCAGAACCGGCAACCGCACGGCTCAGCGATACGTTCAGTTTCATGACATCCTCCCAATTGGATCTAACCCGCACATGCTGTTGTCGCATTTGGCGCGTCAAAGGAACGCTAGGGGAAGCATATAAGTTTGTAAAGCTTCATCAGAAAAGGCCTGCCAAAGTCCCGAAAAACAGCCAAATATTTCAAGATATTCGCTGCATTGCGGCTTAATTGGCCGAAATTGCTGCATCAGCACAGGGGCCGTGGTGTTTACCGCAACAAACTTATCATATATGTTTGCAAAATGGCCCGACTCAGATCCCCGACCACCCGTCCAATCCCCTTGGCTTCCGCCGCCGCTTCCGTGGCCGATGGCCTGGGTCAGCGCATCCTGTCGCAGCACCGCCCGGGCGCCCAACTGCCGTCCGAGGCAGAGATGGCCGCCGATTTTGGCGTCAGCCGCATCACGATCCGCGAGGCGTTGAAGATCCTGTCGGGGCGTGGACTGGTCAGCATTGCGCGGGGCAAGCGGGCTGTCGTGACCCAGCCGGATGGGGCGATGTTCGGGGCCTTCCTGACCTCGCTGATCAAGTCCGACCCGAAGAGCCTGTTTGATCTGCTTCAGGTCCGCCGCTCGTTGGAGATTCAGTCGGTGGTTCTTGCCACCCGCCACGCCAGCCGCGCTGGTCTGGCGGCGGTCGAAGGTGCCCTGGCCGCCATGCGCGCCGCCGCTGCCCAGATTGACGCCGGGGCCGAAGGGCCAGAGGCCGAACAGGCCTTCCATAAGGCGGACGTCCGCTTTCACGAGGCGCTGGCCCTGTCGGGCGGCAACCGCGTGCTGACCTATCTGTTCGAGGCGATGGAATCTTCGCTGATGGAGGCCTTTGCGACCTCGCACCGGGGGCAGCGCTTGGCGGGACAGACGATGGAGAACCTGTGCCAGACCCATGCGCTGATCTTTCAGCATGTCACGGCGCGGGAAGAAAAGGCTGCGGTAGAGGCGATGACGGCAATTCTCGACAGTGCCGAGGCGAACCTGCGCGCCGCTGTCGGCAATATGTGAAAAGGGCCGCAGGTTTCCCCACGGCCCCTTGATGTGCGGACAGAAGCTTCAGGCGGCTGCGTAGTCGGTGTAGCCCGCAGCGCCCGGGGTGTAGAACAGGTCGAAGTTCGGCGCGGCCAAGGGCGTGCCATTCTTCAGACGTGTCACCAGATCCGGGTTGGCAATGAAGGCGCGGCCGATGCCGACCAGATCAGTCTCTCCGGCATCGACAGCCGCCTGACCCGAGGCGAGATCATAGCTGCCCCCGATGAAGAAGGTGCGTGGGAAGGCGGCGTGCAGGGCCTTCAGGAAGTCCGCCGGGATCGCCGGATTGCCCATCGCGGCATGGTTCGCGACGTGAACATAAACCAGACCGGCATCGGCCAAAGCCTTGACCAGCGCCAGATAGGTCTCGTCCACCTCCGGATAGGGCGTCATGCCCGAGGCCATGCCATAGGGCGATATCCGGATGCCGACCTTGTCGCCCCCGATGGCAGCCACAACGGCCTGCGCCACCTCGACCACGAAGCGGATGCGGTTTTCGACCGAGCCGCCGTAGCTGTCGGTGCGCTGGTTGGTCACGGGCGACAGGAACTGCTCCAGCAGGTAGCCGTTGGCAGAGTGAAGTTCCACGCCATCAAAGCCCGCCGCAATTGCGTTTTTGGAAGCGTTGACGAATTCTGCCTTGGCTTGGGCAATGTCTGCAGCCGTCATCGGCTCAGGCACGGGATAGTCCTGCATCCCGGCGGCATCGGTGTACATCTGACCGGCCAAGGCCACTGCAGACGGCGCTACGACGCGGGCCGACGCTTCCATGTTGGCCGGATGGCTGACACGCCCGGTGTGCATCAGCTGTGCGAAGATCACGCCGCCCTTGGTCTTCACTGCAGCGGTGACCGGCTTCCAGGCTGCAACCTGCGCGTCCGTCCACAGGCCCGGCTGGCGGGTATAGCCACGACCGTTGGCCGAAGGCGCAGTGCCTTCGGTGACGATCAGTCCTGCCGACGCGCGCTGACCATAGTAGTCCGCCATGATCGACGTCGGTACGGCATCCGCATCGGCGCGGCAGCGCGTCATCGGGTTCATCACGAAGCGGTTGGAGAGTTTGTGCGACCCCATGGTGAAGGGCTCGAAGACAGAGATATGTGCCATTTGATTTCCTGAGAACAAAGGGATGGCCGGCAGCTTGCGCAAACCGCCGCCCTGCGCAAGGCTGCGATCTGCGGCTGCACTGTGCGCCGATGCACCGATACGCCCCTTGAAATTGCGGCGGGTTGACCTTGGTCAGCCTGCGCGCACTGTTTCGATCATCAGGGTTACGTTATCCGGGTTGGCGTCTGGCGTAATGCCATGGCCGAGGTTGAAGATGTGCGGGCCGTTCTTGAAGGCCTGCACCACCCGCCTCGTCTCGCGCATCAGCGCCTCGCCGCCCGTGACCATGTGTTCGGGCGCAAGATTGCCCTGCACGCAGCCGCTGATCTGGACATGTGCGGCAGCCCATTCGGGGCTGACCGAATTGTCCAGCGCCACGCAATCCGCCCCGGTGGCAGCCGCAAAGCCGACATAACCCTCACCCGCCTCGCGCGGGAAGGCGATGACAGGCAAGCCGGGATGCTTGGCTTTCAGCGCCGAGATGATGCGGGCCGCGGGCTTCACGGCGAAATCGGTGAAATCCTG
>NZ_CBBQHX010000043.1:0-33815 GCF_964946895.1 Stagnihabitans sp.
CGGCTGGAAGCCAATGAACGCGTGGCCGAGGAGCGGTGGGCCGCGCTCGATTTCCGGCTGCAGCAGATCGATACCGTCCTGGAGCGGCTGGAAAAGCGCATCTGGGTCGGGGTTTACGGGGTCGCGGCGTTTCTGCTGAGCCAGATGGCCGAGGCGATCATTGCGGCGGCGACCAAGTGAGGGATCGGCAAATGAGGGATCAGATGTGGATGATACCGGGCGCGCCTGAGCGCAAATATGCGGCCGTGGAAGGGCCGGGGTTGCAGGTCACCGATGGCACGGTGATCGCAGGCTATGCGAGCCTGTTCGGCCGCAAGGATCAGGGCGGCGATACGGTGCAGAAGGGGGCTTACAGCGTAAGCCTTGCGTCGATGGCCAAGGCGGGGCGCGGGATCAAGATGCTGTGGCAGCATGATCCGACCCAGCCGATTGGCGTCTGGGACGAGGTGCGCGAGGATGCGACCGGGCTTTACGTCAAGGGGCGTATCCTGACCGAGATCGAGAAGGGGCGCGAGGCGGCGGCCCTTCTGACGGCGGGGGCGATTGACGGCCTGTCGATCGGCTACCGGACCGTGAAGGCGGAACGCGATGGCAAGGGGCAACGCCTGTTGTCGGAGCTGGAGCTTTGGGAAGTGTCCTTGGTGACCTTCCCAATGCTTCCTGAGGCCCGGGTGGCGGCGAAGGGCGACAGCCTTGAGGCCGACATCTGGGGCGAACTGGCGGCGGCTTTCGACGAGGCGCGCCTTTCCCTGGCCAAGCGGTAGCTGCGGCCATTCACGACCAACCTGAGGACAACGATATGACCGAGACCAAGGCTCGGGCCGGGGAAGATTTCCCTGCCCATCCCGGTGCGGAAGTGAAATCCGCGATGGCCGGATTTCTGAACGCCTTCAAAGGCTTTCAGGACGAAGTGAAGACCTCCTTTCAACAACAGGAAGAGCGTATGACCATGTTGGACCGCAAAACGATGAGCTATGCCCGCCCGGCCCTTTCGGCTGCGACCGAGGTGGATCTGTCGCACAAGAAGGCGCTGGCCGCCTATCTGCGCACCGGCGATGATGACGGTCTGCGTGGCCTGAACCTTGAGGGCAAGGCGATGTCGACCGCCGTTTCGGCGGATGGCGGCTATTTGCTGAACCCGCAGATGTCGGCCAATATCGAGTCCATGCTGTCTTCGACCGCCTCGCTGCGCTCGATTGCCAATGTGGTGCAGATTGATGCGACGTCTTACGACGTCATCATCGACAACACCGATGTGGGTTCAGGCTGGCAGTCGGAACTGTCGGCGGTGTCCGAAACCTCGACCCCGAACATCAACCGCATCTCGATCAAGCTGAATGACCTGTCCGCGATGCCGAAGGCAAGCCAGCGTTTGCTGGATGATGCGGCGTTTGACGTGGAAAGCTGGCTGTCCCAGAAAATCGCGACCCGCTTCATCCGGGCGGAGGCTTCGGCCTTCATCAACGGCACCGGCACCGATCAGCCCAAGGGCATTCTGCTGCCCAACAAGGTGGCGAATGCGTCCTGGACCTGGGGCAATCTGGGTTACATTCCGACCGGCTTTGCCACCGACTTCAACACAACCAACCCGTTGGATTGCCTGATCACGCTGGTTTACTCGTTGGCCGCTGACTACCGCGCCAATGCGACCTTCGTGATGAATTCCAAGACCGCAGGTGCGGTGCGCAAGATCAAGGATACGGTTGGCCGCTTCATGTGGACGGATTCGGTGGCGGCGGGTCAGCCTGCGACGCTGATGGGTTACCGCGTGCTGGTGTCGGAGGACATGCCGGATGTGGGCGCCAACACCTATCCGATCGCGTTTGGCGATTTCAACGCCGGTTATACGATTGCCGAGCGTCCGGACCTGCGCATCCTGCGCGACCCGTTCTCGGCCAAGCCGAATGTGCTGTTCTACGCCTCCAAGCGCGTGGGCGGCGACATCGTGGACTATGCGGCCATCAAGCTGCTGAAAGTCGCCGTGTCGTAAGGCGGCGGTCTGGCCCGGACGGGGCCGGACACATTGCGCGCCGGGTTTGGGGCGAGCCCGGCGCGCCTTTGCAGCGGCAGATGGATGGAGAGAGAGATGATGTTGACCGAAGAGACCAGCGTTCTGACCTCGGCGCTGCCGGTGCAGGCGCTGAAGGATCATCTGCGGCTGGGCACCGGGTTTTCCGATGGCAACATGCAGGATGGGCTGATCGAAAGCTATCTGCGGGCGGCGTTGGCGGCGGTGGAGGGGCGGACGGGCAAGGCCATTCTGCAGCGCCGCTTCAAGCTGGTGCTTCAGGATTGGCGCGACGGGTCAGAGCAAGCGCTGCCGGTCGCTCCGGTCGCGGCGATTGTTTCGGTGACGCTGGTGGATCCGGCGGGAACGGCGACGGTGCTGGGCAGTGCGACCTATCGGCTGGTGCCGGATGCGCATCGGCCCAAGCTGGCGGCGGTGGGGTATCTGCTGCCGATGGTGCCGGCGGATGGTCACATCGAGGTGGTGTTTGACGCGGGCTTTGATGCCGCATGGGACGGCGTGCCGCCAGATTTGCAGCAGGCGGTGTTCCTGCTGGCGGGGCAATATTACGAGCAGCGCAACGACTTCAGCGGGGCTCCGGCAGGGCTGCCCTATCCGGTGCAGGCCTTGATCGAACGCTGGCGCACGGTGCGTGTGCTGGGGGGAGGTGGGGCATGAGTGTGCAACTGAACCGCCGTCTGGTGCTGGAGACGCCCACGCGGGTGGATGACGGTGCGGGTGGCTTTGCGTTGAGCTGGGTGCAGGACGGTATATTGTGGGGCGAGGTGGTGCCGGGGGCGGGCAGCGACGCGGCGGGCGTCGAGGTGTCGCTGGCCAAGGTGCCCTACCGGATCACGGTGCGGGGGGCGGCGGTGGGGTCTCCGGCGCGGCCGCGGCCGGATCAGCGGCTGACGGATGGCGCGCGGGTGTTCACCATTCTTACGGTGACCGAGCGGGATGCTTCGGGCCTGTACCTGACCTGTTTTGCCCGTGAGGAGGTGCCGCAATGAGTTATGCAGCTTCGGCAGCGCTTCAAAGCGCTGTGTATCAGCGGTTGACCGGGTGGTCCTCGCTGTCCGGTGTGTCGGTGGTGGATGCGGTGCCGCCAAGAGCCGGGACGGGGACGTTCATCCTGCTGGGTCCAGAAAACGTGGTGGATCAAAGCGACAAGTCGGGGCTGGGGGCGGAGCATCAGTTTGTGGTGTCGGTGATTTCCGACGCCACGGGGTTTATCCCGGCCAAAACGGCGGCCGGGCATGTGTCGGAGGCTTTGGTGGGGGCGAGCTTGACGCTGGCCACCGGGTCTTTGGTCAGCCTCAGCTTCGTGCGGGCCTCGGCCAAGCGGCTGAACACCGGGGACAGCCGGCGGATTGATCTGACCTTCCGGGCGCGGATCGAACTTTAACCCTTTCAGGATGGAGAGACCTCTATGGCTGTTCAAAACGGCAAGGACCTGCTGATCAAGGTGGATCAGACCGGCACCGGAAGCTTTGTGACGGTGGCGGGGCTGCGGGCCAGCAAGCTGAGCTTCAACGCCGAGACGGTGGATGTGACGACGCTGGAAAGCGCGGGCGGCTGGCGCGAGTTGCTAGCGGGGGCGGGGGTGAAGTCGGCGGCGATTTCCGGCTCGGGCGTGTTTCGGGATGCCAATACCGATGCGCGGGCGCGCCAGATCTTCTTTGACGCGGAAATGCCGCAGTTTCAGGTGGTTATCCCGTCGTTCGGCATCGTACAGGGCGCGTTCCAGATCACCTCGCTGGATTATTCCGGCACCTACAACGGGGAGGCGACGTTTGACATGGCGATCGCCTCGGCCGGCGCTTTGACCTTCACGGCGATCTGATGGGCAATCCGTTTCAAGGGGAAGTGAACCTGATGCTCGACGGGGTGCCACATGTGGCCAAGCTGACGCTGGGGGCGCTGGCGGAGTTGGAGGCGTCGCTGGGGTCTGGCACGCTGGTCGATCTGATCAGCCGGTTTGAGGGGCAGCAGTTTTCCACCCGTGATGTGCTGGCGCTGGTGGTGGCGGGGCTGCGGGGCGGTGGCTGGCAAGGCACGGCGGCGGACTTGCTGCGGGTCGAGATTGGCGGCGGGCCGATGATGGCCGCGCAAATCGCGGCCCAACTGCTGGCGCGCGCCTTCGCCTTGCCGGGCGAAGCATGAGCCAGATCGACTGGCCGGGCCTGATGCGTGCGGGTTTGCATGAATTGCGGCTGGCGCCGGAGGTGTTTTGGCGCCTGACGCCCATCGAATTGAAAATCATGCTTGGGGCGGAGAACACCGCCCCGGCCTTGACGCGGGCGCGGCTGGAAGAGCTGGCCGCCGCTTTCCCCGATGGCAGAAAGGCAAAAGCCGATGACGAGTATCGCGGATCTGACGGACCAGATTGCCGCCCTTGAGGCGACCTTGGGTGGCACGGTGGGCATGGTGTCGAGCTTCGAGGGCGAGTTGAGCAAGATGCAGGACTCGCTGGTGTTCACCGGGCGGGAGGTGAGTTCGCTGTCGTCGGGGTTCAGCGGCGGGCTGAAGCGGGCTTTCGATGGCGTGGTGTTTGACGGTGTGAAACTGTCGGACGCGCTGCGCGGGCTGGCGAAAAGCATGGCGGATACGGTGTTCAACACCGCGATGAAGCCGGTGACCAATGCGGTAGGCGGGTTTTTGGCGGGTGGGCTGAACTCGCTACTGGGCGGTCAGGGCTTTGCCAAGGGGGGTGCCTTTGTGCAAGGGCGGGTAATGCCGTTTGCGCAGGGTGGGGTCGTGTCATCGCCCACGCATTTCCCGATGCAGGGCGGCCTGGGGCTAATGGGGGAGGCTGGACCGGAGGCGATCATGCCGCTGACGCGGGGGGCGGATGGCAAACTTGGGGTTAGGGCGGCGCGCGGCGGCGGGGCGGTGACGGTGGTGATGAACATCTCCACCCCCGATGTCGCGGGCTTCCAGCGCAGCCAGAGCCAGATCGCGGCCGAGGCCATGCGGGCCTTGTCGCGCGGCCAACGTAACCGGTGAGGAAGAGCCATGGCCTTTCATGACGTGAGATACCCGACCAACCTCAGCTTCGGGTCAACCGGCGGGCCGGAGCGGCGGACTGAGATTGTCACGCTGGTGAACGGGTTCGAAGAGCGGAACTCTCCCTGGCTGGATTCGCGGCGGCATTTTGATGCCGGTGCGGGGATGCGATCGCTGGATGATCTGGAAACGCTGATTGCCTTCTTCGAGGCGCGCCACGGGCAGTTGCATGCGTTCCGCTGGAAGGACTGGAGCGACTACAAGACCAGCCGGCCCTCACATGTCGTGACCGCAACGGATCAGGTGATCGGGACGGGCGATGGCACCAGTGTCGCCTTCCAGTTGGTCAAAATATATGCCTCGGGCGGGCAATTCTACACGCGGCCCCTGGTCAAGCCTGTGAGTGGGACCGTGCGGGTGGCGGTGAACGGGGTGGTGCGGGCTGAGGGGACAGATTTCACGGTCGATCTAACAAGTGGGATTGTGACCTTCCACCTGCCGCCGGCCGCAGGACTTTCCGTTACGGCGGGGTGCGAGTTCGATGTGCCGGTGCGGTTTGATACGGACCGGATCAGCACCTCTATGGCGACGTTTCAGGCCGGGCAGATCCCGGCGGTTCCGGTGATCGAGGTGCGGCTGTGAGCGGGCGGGATGATCTTCTGGCGCATCTGGCGACGGGCACCACGACGGTTTGCCAATGTTGGGCGGTGACGCGACGGGATGGGGTGCAGTTGGGCTTTACGGACCACGACCGCGATCTGGTGATTGACGGGCTGACCTACAAGGCCGCCAGCGGGATGACGGCGCGGGCCTTGCAGCAGGGAACCGGGTTGGCGGTGGACAATTCGGAAGCGGTGGGGGCGTTGAATGATGCTTCCGTCAGCGAGGCGGATTTACTTGCGGGGCGGTTTGACGGTGCCGAGGTGCTGAACCTGATGGTCAACTGGCAGGATGTCAGCCAGCGCATCGTGCAGTTCCGTGGCTTTTTTGGTGAGGTGACCCGGTCCTCGGGCGGATTCAAGGCGGAATTGCGCGGGCTGACCGAGGCGCTGAACCAGGTTCAGGGGCGGGCCTATCAGAAGACCTGTGCGGCGGTGCTGGGCGATGGCCAGTGCCGATTTGATCTGAGCCAGACAGGGTTTTCGGCCGAGGTTGCGATCGTGGCCATCGTGGAACCGGGGGTTTACCGGATCGCCGCGTTAAGCGGGATTGCAGACGGCTGGTTCAGCCGGGGCCGTGTGAAGGTCTTGACCGGTGGGGCTGCCGGCATCGTGGGTCTGGTGAAATTCGACAGGGACGAGGGAACCGCCCGAAGACTGGAGCTTTGGGTGGACTTTGCGCAAGCGCCGCTGGTGGGGGATATGATCCGGCTGGAGGCGGGCTGTGACAAGGTGGCCGGTACGTGTCAGGGAAAATTCCATAATTTCATAAACTTTCGCGGGTTTCCTCAGATTCCTGGTGAGGATTGGCTGACGGCCTATCCCGTGTCCGGCAAGACCAACGATGGCGGAAGTCTGGTGAAATGACGCCGTGTGACACTACGGGCCGCCCGGAGGTTGTGGCGCAGGCACGGTGCTGGATCGGGACGCCCTATCTGCACCAGGCCTCGTTGCAGGGCGTCGGGACGGATTGCCTTGGCTTGCTGCGCGGCGTTTGGCGCGCCTTGATGGGCCATGAGCCGCAGGATGTTCCGGCATACACCATGGATTGGTCGGAAGCCTCGGGTAGCGAAGAGATGCTGTCGGCCGCCGGTCGTTGGCTGATCGAAAAGCCGCTGACGGAAGCTGCGGCCGGCGATGTCATCGTGTTCCGCATGCGGTCGGGCTTCGTGGCCAAGCATGTCGGCATTGTCTCGGACACGGGTCCGCAAGCGAGGTTTGTTCACGCCTATACGGGCCACGGCGTCGTCGAAAGCGCCCTGACGGCCCCCTGGGTTCGGCGGATCGCCGGGCGTTTCGCATTTCCCAAAGGAGCATGAGTGATGGCCACTATCCTTTTGTCCGCTGCCGGGGCGGCGCTCGGCTCTGGCTTCGGGGGCAGTTTTCTGGGCTTGTCAGGGGCCGTCCTTGGGCGCGCCGTGGGCGCCACGATCGGACGGTCGATCGACCAGCGCATTCTGGGCATTGGCTCTGATCCAGTTCAGACCGGTCGGGTGGAGCGGTTCCAGTTGACCGGTGCCAGCGACGGCGCGCCGGTGGCGCGGGTCTGGGGCCGCATGCGGGTTGGTGGTCAGGTGATCTGGGCGACGCGCTTTCTGGAGAACGTCAACCGCAGCGGCGGGGGCAAAGGCTCGCCTCGTCCGGCTACGGAAAGTTTCACCTATACGATCAGTTTGGCGATTGCCCTCTGCCAGGGGGAGGCGCAGCGACTGGGTCGCGTCTGGGCCGATGGCGCAGAAATTGCCGTGGGAAGTCTGGATCTGCGGTTTTATCCGGGCAGTGAGGAGCAGATGCCCGATCCCAAGATCGAAGCGGTGGAAGGCACCGGGCTGGCTCCGGCGTTTCGGGGTGTGGCCTATGTGGTGATCGAGGATCTGGATCTGTCGCGGTTCGGCAATCGGGTTCCGCAGTTCACGTTTGAGGTCTTGCGGCGCGCGCCCGGTTCGGTGGACGGATCGCTGGCCGATATCGCAAGCTCGGTGCAGGCTGTGGCATTGATACCGGGGACCGGAGAATATGCGCTGGCAACAACGCCGGTGACCTTCAACGACGGCCCGGGGGTCAGCCGTTCGGCCAATGTGCATTCCGTCGAGGACAAGACCGATTTCAAGGTCTCGTTGGAGCAGTTGGGCGAGGAACTGCCCGGCGTCGGCTCTGTTTCGCTGGTGACCAGCTGGTTTGGCAATGATCTGCGCTGCGGCTCTTGCGCCATTCGGCCCAAAGTGGATCAGGCGGCGGAAGATGGTGTCGAATTGCCGTGGAGCGTCTCGGGTCTGACCCGGTCGACGGCGATCGTACTGCCGACGCTGGACGGGCGGGCGGTTTATGGCGGAACGCCCACCGATCGGTCGCTCATCGAGGCGATCACGGCGATCCGCGCTTCGGGCAAGGCGGTGATGTTCTATCCGTTCCTTCTGATGGACCAGATGGCGGGCAACAGCCTGCCGGATCCGTGGTCGGATGCGGGCACACAAGCGGCGCTGCCATGGCGGGGCAGGATCACGGTGTCAGAGGCCCCTGGCCGGGCGGGTAGCCCGGATCGGACGGCGGCGGCCGCCATCGAGGTGGCGGCCTTTATGGGGGTGGCGCAGCCCTCGCATTTCACCATTTCGGGCGACACGGTGATCTATTCCGGCCCCGATGAATGGAGCTATCGGCGCTTCATCCTGCATTATGCCAAGTTGTGCGTGCTGGCGGGCGGGGTGGATGCGTTCTGCATCGGCTCGGAGTTGCGCGGGCTGACGCAGATCCGGGGCGCGGGCGACAGCTTTCCGATGGTGACGGCGCTGAAGACCTTGGCGGCGGATGTCCGGGCGATCCTGGGGGCCGAGACCAAGATCAGCTATGCGGCGGATTGGTCGGAGTATTTCGGATACCACACCGGCGATGACGTCTATTTCCACCTGGACCCGCTGTGGGCCGACACAAACATCGACTTCGTGGGCATCGACAACTACATGCCACTGTCGGATTGGCGCGATGGGTCGGATCACCTCGACGCGGGGTGGGGGTCGATCTACAACATAGATTACCTCAAGGCGAATATCGCGGGAGGTGAGGGCTACGACTGGTTCTACGAATCCCAGCTGGCCGTGGACACGCAACTTCGCCGGCCCATTCAGGATTTGGCGTATGGCGAGGACTGGATCTTCCGTCCCAAGGATCTAAGCGGTTGGTGGGGCCATGCGCACCACGAGCGGCGTGGCGGCACAAGGTCGTCGGCAGCAACCGATTGGGTGCCGGGGATGAAGCCGATCCGGTTCACCGAATACGGCTGTGCCGCGTTGGACAAAGGGTCGAACGAACCGAACAAGTTTCTCGATGCCAAGTCGTCTGAATCTGCCTTGCCGCGCGCCTCGAACGGGCGGCGCGATGACTTGATCCAGCTGCAATATCTGCGCGCGATGCACGAGTTCTGGTCAGATGCGGCCCATAATCCTGCGGCGACGCTGTATACTGGACGGATGGTCGATATGGCCAACAGCCATGTCTGGGCCTGGGATGCGCGACCTTTCCCGGAGTTTCCCGGAAATGGCACGGTCTGGGGCGACGGGCCGAATTATTTTCGCGGCCATTGGTTGAACGGAAGAAGTTCGGGGCAATCGCTTGCTGCCGTGGTGGCGGATATTTGCCAGAACGCCGGTGTGTCCGATTTCATAGACGTCTCAAGAGCCTATGGCATCGTGCGCGGCTATGTGGTCAGCGATATTGGCACCGCGCGCGGTGCGTTGCAGCAGCTGATGACGACCTATGCGATGGATGCCGGGGAACGTGAGGGCGTCCTTCGCTTTGCCATCCGCGACGGAGTGGCGCGGACCAGCCTGACCTTGGACCATCTGGCGGTGGCGCAGGGGCTCGACAGCGGTCTGGAAACCACCCGCGCGTCCGAGGCCGATACGTCCGGGCGGGTTCGGTTGACCTATGTGGAGGCCGAGAGCGATTTTGAAGTGCGCACGGCGGAGGCGGTTTTTCCGGATGAAACTGCACCCAATGTCTCGCAAAGCGAGGTGGCGTTGCAACTGACCAATGCCGAGGCGCGCGCCGTGGCAGAGCGGTGGCTGGCGGAAGCGCGGCTTGCGCGGGACGGGGTCAAGTTCGCCTTGCCAAAGTCGGCATTGGCGCTGGGGGCCGCAGATACGGTCGATTTGGACGGTGTGACCTATCGGATTGACCGTCTGGAAAATGGCGACTCGCTGGTGGTGGATGCGGTGCGGGTGGAAGCCGGGGCCTATCTGCCGGCAACCGAAATTGACCTTTCCACGTCACGGGCCTCACCTGCCGTTGCGATGCCGGTGTTTCCGGTCTTTCTGGATCTTCCACTGCTGAATGGCACCGAAAACCCGCAATCGCCTCATGTCGCAGCCACAGCCAGCCCCTGGCCCGGCCCGGTTGATGTGTGGAGTGCAACCAGTGTCAATGGTTTCAGCCTGAACCGGCAGATCACAGCGCCTGCCGTGCTGGGGGTGACGCAAACAGTGATGTCTGCTTGGCAGGCGGGCGTCTGGGATCAGGGGCCGGCGTTGCGGGTCAGACTGTCGGCAGGGCAACTGGCCTCGGTCTCGGAGGATGACATTCTCAATGGGGCCAATGCGGCGGCGATTGGCGATGGGTCGACGGAAAACTGGGAGGTGTTCCAGTTCAAGACCGCACAATTGGTGGCGCCGCGAACCTACGATCTGACGGTTCGACTGCGGGGTCAGTCGGGTACCGACGGGGTCATGCCGGCTTTCTGGCCGGTGGGCAGCTATTTCGTTCTGCTCGACGGAGCAATCCCGCAACTGGAGATGTCTGCCTCGGCCCGGGGGCTCACGCGGTTTTACCGGGTGGGTCAGGCGGATCGAGGCTACAGCGACCCCAAGGTTGTCAGCACGGCGCTGGCTTTCAATGGCATCGGGTTGCGTCCCTATTGCGTGGCCCATCTGCAGGCGTCGGGTGCCGCAGGATCCACGGTTCAGGTGCAGTGGATTCGCCGCACGCGGATTGATGGCGACAGTTGGCTGGGGCTTGAGGTTCCTTTGGGGGAAGACGGCGAGCTTTACCAGATTCAGGTCTGGCAAGGCCCGACCCTGCTGCGCGAGGACTACGCCGCCACACCGCAATGGACCTATACACCAGCCCAGCAACTGGCCGACGGGGCAGCGACAGGTTTTTCCGTCGCGGTGGCTCAGGTGTCCAACAGATTCGGTCCAGGTCCCTTCCAACAGATCGTGATTTCCTGAAAGACCACAAAACCCCGGTGAAGCGCTCGTTTTGCGCTTCGCCGGGGCTGTCCGGACGTTTGCGACTGTGGTAATTTCCTGACAAGAGGTGACACCATGGCCGAAGCTCAATCCAAAGTCGCAGCCGTCGATCCTGTCTGGCAACGGGTCCGGGAAGAGGCGCTGGCCGCCATCCGCAACGAACCGAATCTGGGCGGCCTGATCCACTCCAGCCTGTTGCACCATGTCAGTCTGGACCGGGCGCTGGCTTACGGTTTTGCCCAGAAGCTGGCCTCCAGCGAGATTGGCGCGCAAAGCCTGCGTGAAATCGCCGATCTGGCCTATAGTCAGGACCCGGAACTTGGGCAGGCGGCCCGATCTGACATGATGGCGGTCTATGACCGCGACCCGGCGTGCCACCGGTTCATCGAGCCGCTTTTGTTCTTCAAGGGTTTTCACGCGCTTCAGGCCTATCGGATCGGCCATTGGCTTTGGACCCATGGCCGCAAGGACATGGCCTATTTCGTGCAGATGCGGGTGTCCGAGGTGTTTTCGGTCGATATCCATCCCGCGGCGCGGATCGGCAAGGGCTTGATGATCGACCACGCTCATTCCATCGTGATTGGTGAAACGGCCGTGGTCGGCGACAACGTCTCGATGCTGCATTCGGTGACGCTGGGTGGTACCGGCAAGGAAGACGGCGACCGGCATCCCAAGATCGGCAATGGTGTGCTGATCGGGGCAGGGGCCAAGGTCTTGGGCAACATCAGCATCGGGTACTGCAGCCGGATCGCCGCCGGCTCCGTGGTGCTGCATGACGTCCCGCACAATTCCACTGTGGCTGGCGTTCCCGCCAAGGTCATCGGCCATTCAGGTTGTGCCCAGCCGGCCATGACGATGGACCAGCTCATCGCCGGCGAAATCTGACATATCGGCAAGGCAAAACGGCCGGAGCATCTGCTCCGGCCGTTTTTTCATGTCTGCCGTTTGAAGAACCACAGGATGGGGTTGACCTGCCCCTGTACGTTCAGGCCAGCATCGTGATCGGGTTTTCCAGCGCCTCGACGACAACTTTCAGGAACTCTGCCCCCAAGGCGCCGTCGATCACCCGGTGATCCACCGACAAGGTCATCGACATCACCGTCGCCACGCCAATCGAGTTGTCCTTCAGCACCACCGGCTTCTTGATCCCTGCGCCAACCGCCAGAATGGCACCATGCGGCGGGTTGATCACGGCGTCGAAATTTTCGACCCCCATCATCCCGAGGTTGGAGATGGCGAAGCTGCCGCCTTGATATTCATGGGGTGCAAGCTTCTTCGACTTCGCCCGCGCCGCCAGATCCTTCATCTCGGCCGACAAGACCGACAAGGTCTTCTTGTCGGCATCGCGCAACACCGGCGTGAAGAGCCCGCCTTCAATTGCCACAGCCACGGCCACGTCTGACGGCTTCAGCTTCAGGATCCGGTCCCCGGCCCAGACCGCATTGGCGTTCGGCACGGCTTGCAGGGCAATCGCACAGGCCTTGATGATGAAGTCATTGACCGACAGCTTGACGCCCCGGCTTTCCAGCCCCTTGTTCAGCTGTTCGCGGAAGGCCATCAGCGCGTCCAGACGCACCTCGCGGCGCAGGTAGAAATGCGGGATGGTCTGCTTGGCTTCCGTCAACCGCGCCGCAATCGTCCGGCGCATGCCGTCAAGCGGCACTTCGGTATAGGCGCGGTCGGCGTACATCTTCATCACGGTTTCCGCAGACATGCCCGTGGGCATCCCGACCTTCGCCGCTGCCGGAAGCGCCGCCGCCGCTGTAACCGGGGCAGGGGCCGCAGTTGCCACGACAGGAGCCGCCTTCGCCCCCTCGACATCCGCCTTGACGATGCGGCCATGCGGACCGGAACCTGCAACCTTGGTCAGATCCAGCCCCTTCTCGGTCGCCAAGCGCCGCGCCAGAGGCGAGGCAAAGACCCGTGCCCCTTCCGCCTTCGGTGCGACCGAAGCAGCCGAGGTAATCGGGAACTGGCTCGACACCACCGCTACCGGAGCAGCCGCAGCGACAGCCGCAGCAACCGGAGCCGCAGCCTTCGGCGCCGCCGAAACGCTCTCGCCGTCTTCGACAATCACCACAATCGGCGTGTTCACCTTCACGCCCGCGGTCCCCTCGGCGATCAGAAGCTTGCCCACGGTGCCTTCATCGACCGCCTCAAACTCCATCGTCGCCTTGTCGGTCTCGATCTCGGCGATGATCTGGCCCGATTTGACCTTGTCGCCTTCTTTCACCAGCCACTTCGCCAGCGTGCCCTCCTCCATCGTCGGAGACAGCGCGGGCATCAGGATTTCAACAGCCATAATGCACCTCAGCGATAGCAGACGGATTTGACAGCGGCGACCACTTCGGCGGTCGTCACCAGGGCAAGCTTCTCAAGATTGGCCGCGTAGGGCATCGGCACATCCTTGCCCGTGCAGGTCACCACCGGAGCATCCAGATAGTCGAACGCCCGCTGCATGATCGTTGACGCCAAGTGGTCGCCGATCGAGCCAACCGGGAAGCCTTCCTCCACCGTGACACAGCGGTTGGTCTTCATGACCGAAGCCAGCACCGTGTCATAGTCGATCGGGCGCAGGGTGCGCAGGTCGATGACCTCGGCACTGATCCCGTCTTTCGCAAGCAGATCAGCGGCTTCCAGGGCGTACTTCATCCCGATCCCGAACGAGACGATGGTCACGTCCTTGCCCTCGCGCCAGATGCGGGCCTTGCCGAAGGGGATGGTGAAATCGGGCAAATCGGGCACTTCGAAGCTTTGCCCGTAGAGGATTTCATTTTCCAGGAAGACCACCGGGTTGCGGTCGCGAATGGCCGTCTTCAGCAAGCCCTTGGCGTCCGCTGCCGAGTAAGGCATCACCACCTTCAACCCTGGAATGGCCGCATACCACGCCGCATAATCCTGCGAATGCTGCGCCCCAACCCGCGCCGCAGCCCCATTGGTGCCGCGGAACACGATCGGCGCGCCCATCTGGCCGCCCGACATGTAGTTGGTCTTGGCTGCCGAGTTCAGGATGTGGTCAATCGCCTGCATGGCGAAGTTCCAGGTCATGAATTCCACGATCGGGTTCAAGCCACCCCAGGCCGCCCCAACGGCAATCCCGGTAAAGCCCATCTCGGTGATCGGCGTATCGACCACGCGCTTCGGCCCGAACTCGTCCAGCAGACCCTGGCTGATCTTGTACGCGCCCTGATACTCGCCCACTTCTTCGCCCATCAGCATGACGGTCGGATTGGCGCGCATCTCTTCGGCCATCGCCTCGCGCAGCGCTTCCCGCACGGTCATCGTCTTCATCGGCGTGCCGTCCGCCCAATCGGCCGAGGCCTTGGACACAACCGCGATCGGTGCCGCCACAGCGGCAACCGGGGCAGGGGCCGCCACAGCGGCAACCGCCACAGGAGCCGCCTTGGCCGCCACAACCTCACCCTCTTCCGACATCTGCAGGATCGGCGTGTTCACCTTCACCCCAGCGGTGCCCTCGGCCACCAGCAAGGCGCCAACCCGGCCCTCGTCGGTCGCTTCAAACTCCATCGTCGCCTTGTCGGTCTCGATCTCGGCAAGGATCTGGCCCGACTTGACCACATCGCCGACCTTGACCAGCCATTTCGCCAGCGTGCCCTCTTCCATCGTGGGCGACAGCGCCGGCATCAATACTTCAACAGCCATGTGCAATCCCCCTCAGGCGTAGATGTCGGTGTAAAGTTCGGACAGCGCCGGTTCCGGGCTGTCCTTGGCGAATTCCGCCGACTCGTTGACGCGTTCCTTGATCTCGCGATCAATCGCCTTCAGGTCCTCTTCCGAGGCAAGACCGGCGTTCAGCAGCAGATCGCGGACATGCTCGATCGCGTCCTTCTCGGAACGGATTTTATCAACTTCCTCCCGCGTGCGGTACTTCGCCGGGTCCGACATGGAATGGCCCCGATAGCGATAGGTCATCATCTCCAGAATATACGGGCCCTTGCCCGCCCGGCAGTGCGCGACAGCCTTCTCGCCAGCCGCCTTCACCGCCAGCACGTCCATGCCATCGACCTGCTCACCCGGAATGCCATAAGCCGCACCCCGTCCGAAGAAGGTGCCCGACTTTGTCGAGCGTTTGACCGAGGTCCCCATGGCATACTGGTTATTCTCGATGACGAAGATCACCGGCAAGGACCACAGCTCTGCCATGTTGTAGGTCTCGTAAACCTGCCCCTGGTTCGCCGCGCCATCGCCGAAATAGGTGAAGGTCACATTGTCATTGCCCAGATACTTGTCAGCCAAAGCCAACCCAGCCCCCAGCGGCACCTGCGCACCCACAATGCCATGCCCGCCGTAGAAATGCTTTTCCTTGGAGAACATGTGCATCGAGCCGCCCTTGCCCTTCGAGTATCCCCCCTCGCGCCCCGTCAGTTCGGCCATCACCCCCTTGGGGTCCATGCCGCAGGCCAGCATGTGGCCATGATCGCGGTACGACGTCAGCCGCTTGTCGCCGTCCTTGGCGCAAGCCTCCAGCCCGACGACCACAGCTTCCTGCCCGATATACAGGTGGCAGAAGCCGCCGATCAGCCCCATGCCGTACAACTGCCCCGCCTTCTCTTCGAACCTTCGGATCAGCAGCATTTCCCGATAGAACCCCAACAGTTCTTCCTTGGAAACATTGCTCTTGCTTGCATCTTTCTTCGTGGCCAAGCCGCTTCTCCCCTCGCCTGAGAAAGTAGTTCAGTATTAAACCATCCATACAACATCGGTGAAACAACGCAAAACGCAAAATGCACAAGCCTTTCTCACTCGGCGCATGCCTGCCATGCAGCCGCGACAACCCGCCGCATGCCGGTTTCATTTGTTCACAAATATCCCGGGGTCCGGGGCAGCGCCCCGGGGTCAGCCACGTGCCGGCCCTGCAGTATCCTGCCGTAGGGTGGGGTTTTACCCCACCTGCCTCACCGGATCACGATCTCGTCGGCCCGCACATAGCCCAGAACCGAACGGACCTGCTCATCCAGCAGGTCCATGTCCAGATAACTGTCCGACATGCGACGGGTCAGGTTCTTCAGACTGTCGAGTTCCGCCGCCAGCTTGTCCCGCTCTGCCGTCAGTCCCTGCATCTCGTCGGCGGTTTGGGCCTGCCGCAACACGCCATAATCGCCCTGCACGGCGGCAAAGGTGAAATAGGCGCCCAAAGTCGCGGCAAGGGCGAAATACATGGTGGGCCCCAGACGGGTCCGCGATGGGATGGTGCTGCTCATCTGACGCCTCATACCCCTCTGGCGGGGGTTGCTGAAAACAGTGCCACAAAGCCCGAAGCTTGAAAAGTCAAATCAAAAAGGCCCGCGACCATCGCGGCAACGGGCCCCAACCCCGCAATCCTTGGGCGTCAGGCCTTGCCCTTGTAGATGTCCACCATCGTCTGCAGCAGCGCCAACGCCTCTTCCCTGGGCCGCTGGAAGCAGTTGCGCCCGATGATCGAGCCGTTGCCGCCGCCGTCACGGATCGCACGGGCGTCGTCCAGCACCGAATCCGACCCCTTGGCCGCCCCGCCCGAGAAGACGATGATCCGCCGCCCGTTCAGAACCGAGCGCACGCATTCCCGCACCCGGTCCGCCTGGGTGGCAATCGGCACGTTGCCGGCCACGAAGGCCTTCTTCGCCTCGGGCTGGCTCAGATGGCTGGTCGACAGCTTCACCTTGATGATGTGCGCGCCCAGCAAGGCCGCAATATGCGCCGCATAGGCCGTCACATCCACCGCGGTCTCGCCATCCTTGTCGAGATCCTCGCCGCGCGGATAAGACCAGATGATGGTCGCAATCCCCTTGGCCGCGGCCTCGCGACGCATCTCGGCAATGTCGGAAAACATCGACAGGCTCTGCGAAGACCCCGGATAGATCGTGAACCCGATGGCCGAGCAGCCCAGCCGCAGCGCGTCATCGACCGAGGCCGTGATGGCTTGCGTCTTGGGTGCCACCGCCGGCAGCAGCGAGTTGGCCGAGTTCACCTTCAGGATCGTTGGGATCTGCCCTGCAAACGTATCGGCCCCCGCCTCCAGCGGCCCCAAGGGTGCGGCATAGGCCGACAGCCCGGCATCCACCGCCATCTGGTAGTGATAATGCGGATCGTAAGCTGCCGGGTTCACCGCAAAAGACCGCGCCGGGCCATGTTCGAAACCTTGGTCGACCGGCAGGATGATCATCTTGCCGGTGCCGCCCAGCTTGCCCTCGCTCAGCATGCGGGCGAGGTTGGTCTTCACCCCGGGGTTTTCGCCTTCGTAATGGGACAGGATCTTCTGAACGATCCGGCTGGTGCGCATGATGGCCTCCGTCGTGAATTGAAATGACGGCATCTTTATCGGAGCACCAGGGCGGAGTGGCAACATTGCTTTTGCGCTAACGCCGCGAAAAGCTGGAAACGGCGTGCCGGTTGCGATGAAACGCCGCAAGCGTTAAGGGAAGCCATGACCAACGCCGATCCCAAACGTCTGATCCGCATCGCCCGCGACAACGGGCCGGACGCGCCTGCCGAACCGCCGCCCGAGCCGTTGAACCTTGGCCACCGGGTCAGGGAACTGCGCAAGGCCAAGGGCTGGACCTTGGATCAGGCCGCGACCCAGGCCGGCCTTGCCCGCTCGACCCTGTCCAAGATCGAGAACGGCCAGATGTCGCCGACCTACGACGCGGTCAGGAAACTGGCAGAGGGGTTGAAGATCTCGGTGCCGCAGCTTTTCACGCCCGCCGCCAAGGCCCAGGTCTCGGGCCGCATGGCCGTGACCAAGTTTGGCACCGGTCAGGCCCATGTGACGACGACCTACGAACACGAACTCCTCGCCGGGGGCCTGTCGCGCAAGCAGATGCTGCCCTATCGTGCCACGATCCGGGCGCGGTCGATGGATGATTTCGAAGGCTGGGTCCGGCATGAAGGTGAGGAGTTTCTGTACGTCCTCACCGGAGTCATCCGGCTTTATACGGAATTTTACGAACCCGTCGACCTGCGGCGGGGCGACAGCGCCTATTATGATGCCACGATGGGCCACAATGTTCTCAGCCTGTCCGAAGAAGACGCCACCATCCTCTGGGTCACGTCGCTCGCCTAGGATTGCACGCGTGCAATCCCGGTCAACATATTGATATACAACGAAATAGAAAAAATCGTTCAGGATTGCTTAACCCTGTTGCGCGCCGTCATTCAGGCGCAAAGATCCGACAGCTGCGCGCCACGTACCGTCAGAGCGGGTTTGCGGGGGATATGACATCCCCCGCCTGTGCCGTCAGCCGCCTGTGCCGTCAGCCGCCGATCCAGCCCGCGACATGGTTGGCACCCGAAGAGATGTCCTGCCCCACGCCCGACACGGTATTGCACCCGGCCAGCGCCGCCAGAAGTGCCAGAACCACCAGTTTCGTCTTCATTTTCTGCCTCATCGTTTCTTGTTGTCACCGGGCGGGATGCCCCGCCCGCGCCGTCACTCCTGCACCCACCACACATCCGGCATGAAGCCCAGCCAGTCGCCATAGACGGCCACGTAATCGGGATGTTTCAAGGCCTTCTTGTGCGCCATGTGGCTTACGTTGGAATACCAGAACGGGATCACATATCGGCCCGTCGTCAGCACCCGGTCAAGGGCCTGCACCGCCGTGACGAAATCCTCGCGGTTTTTTGAACTGACCATGGTGGCGATCAGGCCATCGACCGCCGGAGAGGCCACGCCCATCCAGTTGCGCGTGCCCTCTTTCGTTACCCCGTCCGACCCCCAGTACAGCGTCTGTTCGTTGCCGGGACTAAGCGACAGCGAGCGGCTGTAATGGGTCATGTCGAAATTGTAGCTGTTGGTGCGTTCTTTGTACTGGGCCGAATCCACCGTCTGCACCGTGGCCGTGATGCCCAGTTTCTTCAACGCCTCGATATAGATGTTCACCGCGGCGATCGTGTCGGCTTCGCCGTTGGCCAGCAGGATTTCGAAGGCAAAGGCCTCGCCCTTGGCATTCTTCAAGGCGCCGTCCTGAATGGTCCAGCCGGCGTCCTCCAGCAGCTTGGTGGCCTTGCGCAGGTTGCCCCGGTTTGCCTCCGATCCGTCCGAGACGGGCAGGGCATAGCCCTCCAGCGCGCCGGGCAGCAGGGCGTCCTTGTAGGGGGCCAGCAGGGCAGCCACCTTGTCAGAGGCGGGCTTGGCCACATCCCCCGACAGGTCCGAGTTGTCAAAGTAGCTTTCGATCCGCGGATTGGCCCCGGCGTTCAGGGTCTGGTTGATCAGTTCGAAGTTGAAGGCATCGGTCAGCGCCTCGCGCACACGCCAGTCGGCGAAGATCGGCTTGCGCATGTTGAACACCAGCCCGTCGATGCCCGAAGGGCGCTTGTGGGGGATGTCTTCCTTGACCACCTCGCCCGATTGCACGGCGGGGAAATCATAGGTCGTGGCCCATTTGGCCGCGTTCGATTCGCGGTACATGTCGATGTCGCCCGCCTTCAGCGCCTCGATCATCACGGTGGGGTCGGCGAAGTAGATGTACTTCAGCGTGTCGATGTTCCAGCGCCCCTTGTTGAAGGGCAGATCCTTGCCCCAGTAATCGGGGTTGCGCTTGTAGGTGATGAAATTCCCCGCCTCGACCTTGTCCACCACGTAGGGCCCCGAACCGATGATCGGGTCCAGACTGGAGACGGTGAAATCCTTGCCCGCCCATTGCTTCTTTTCCAGGATCGGGCGCAAGCCCAACAGCAACGGCAATTCGCGGTCCGGCGTGTTGAAGGTGAACTTGACCGTGCGCGGCCCGGTCTGCGTCGACGAGGCGATTTCCTTCCAGGCCTTGGCATAAACCGGGCTGCCCTGTTCGCCCAAGGTCTGCATCGACCACAGCACGTCATCCACCGTCACCGGGGCGCCGTCCGAGAATCGCGCCCCCTCGCGCAGGGTGAAGGCGACGTAGCTGCGCGCGTCATCGGTATCAATCGATTCGGCCAGAAGGCCATAGAGCGAGAAGGGCTCGTCATAAGAACGGCCCATAAGTGTCTCCACGGTAAGGTTAGAAACCGAACCGGGGGCGTTGCCCTTGGTGATGAACGGGTTGAGCGAATCGAAACTGCCAGCCTCGCCGAATGTGGCGCTGCCACCCTTGGGCGCATCGGGGTTGGCCTGGGGCAAAGACACAAAATCAGGTGGAAGGGCAGGCTCTCCATACATAGCTATGCCATGGCGTGGTTCCGCAAAGGCCGTCTGGTTCAAAAGTGCAAGCACCGTGACCGTTAGTGCGGCCTTGAAAGCTTGGGCGATAGGGAGACGCATCGGCAACAATCCTTGCAGCGGGGAGCATTTGGCCAGACCCTACGGCGGCTCACGCGCCATTTCAAACGTTTAGCTTGAACCAAGCCGGCACAAGGGCTATAAGAACCCTACTGCTCGATAGGTTTCTTGCCTGTATGAAACCTGCCTCAACGACTTAACGCCGGCCTTGCGCCGGCGTTTTTTTATGCCTTGTGCTGACAAAGCGGGCGCGCGACGGACAAAGCTGTGGCGCGGGGGCAAGGCGGCAGCGCACAGCAAGAGACCCCGGCGCTGTGCAGCACCGGGGCCGGGAAACGGGTCGGGGTAAGGCGGTCAGAACAGGCCGGTGTCGAGGATCTTTCCGGGATCGGCGAAATCGTGCAGGTCGATGCTGGCCAGCTTCACGTTGCGCAGGACCATATGCAGGTCACCCTCGTCATAGACGACCTGACGGCCATCCTGATGGGCGTGTTCGAGAAAGTCCTTGTACGCTTCGTCGGCCGAGCCGAACCGCAGGTTGACCAGCTGATCCTCGGGGCTGAAGTCGGCGATCTTGAGCGAGCCGCCGGCCTTGATGTCGAACACGAACAGATCGGCACCCGCACCGCCCCAGACCGTGTCGGTCCCGCCGCCGCCCGCCAGCAGGTCGCGGCCCTTGTCGCCCGAAAGCTGGTCGGACCCGGTGCCGCCGATGATGCTGTCATCGCCGGCGCCGCCATAAAAGCTGTTGTTGCCCTCGGCATCGGTCAGGACATCGTTGCCGGCATCGCCCCACAGATTGTCATCGCCCGCACCGCCATGGACCGTGTCCTTGCCCACGCCGCCATGCAGGTCATCGTCCCCGCCCTTGCCCTCGATCAGGTCGGCGAACTTGGACCCGGTCAGTGCGTCGCTCCAATCCGTGCCGAAGGCATAGCTTTTCGCGGCCGAGAAATAGCTGGTCGTGATGCCCTCGTGCAGGGTGGCGAATTTGTCGAAGGCCTCAAGCACCAACTTGGGCGTGTTCCAGAACTTGTCCCCGAACATCTCGCCCAGCTTGGCGGCCTCGATGTTCAGACCATTGGCCTTGATGACGTCGTCGAGGATCAGATGCGTGCCGTTCAGGTGCTGGTGACCAATGGCGATGTCATAAATATCGCCCGACAGGATGGCGCCGCTGGCGTCATAGGTCATCGCATCCCCGGTGATCGTGATCTCGACGGAATGGGTGTCGTCCAGCACCAGCTGCGCGACCCAGGTGGTGGGGGTTGGTTTGGGACTTCCGTTCGACATGTACTCGTTCCTCATACGGGTCCGGTCGTCGTCATGGACCGGGTGACAGATGAGCCAGCCTAGACGCGGGATGCGGCGGCTTGATGCGGACAATTTGACGTGAATGCGGCAAAGTGCGGCCAGCGCCGCGCCCTCTGGCCAGTGCGGCGGAAACGGTTATGCTGCACTGCGTCATGACAGGGGTAGGGATCATGCTTGCAGGCAAGACAGCCATCATCACCGGATCGAACTCGGGCATCGGCCTTGGCGTGGCCGAGGCTTTGGCGGCCGCGGGCGCCGATGTGGTGCTGAACTCGTTCACCGACCGCCCCGAGGATCATGCGCTGGCCGCTGACCTTGGCCGCCGCCATGGCGTGCAGGCGCGCTACATCGCGGCAGACATGTCGAACGGGATGGCCTGCCGCCAGCTGATCGCCACAGCCGGGGCTTGCGACATTCTGGTCAACAACGCGGGCATCCAGCACGTGGCACCGATCGAAGAGTTCCCCGCCGCGATGTGGGACCGCATCATCGCCATCAACCTGTCCTCCGCCTTCCACACCACCGCCGCCGCCCTGCCGGGGATGAAGGCGAAAGGCTGGGGCAGGGTGGTCAACATCGCCTCGGCCCACGGCCTGACGGCCTCGCCCTTCAAATCCGCCTATATCGCGGCCAAGCATGGCGTCGTGGGCCTGTCCAAAACCACGGCGCTGGAGGTGGCGGGCCTTGGCATCACCGCCAACGCCATATGCCCGGGCTATGTGCTGACCCCGCTGGTCGAGGCGCAGATCCCCGACCAGATGAAGGTGCATGGCATGGACCGCGAAACGGTGATCCGCGAGGTCATGCTGCTGCGCCAACCCTCGCGCCAGTTCGCGACCGTCGAACAGATCGGCGGCACCACCGTCTACCTTTGCTCGCCCGCCGCCGATCAGGTGACGGGCACGACGATCAGCGTCGATGGCGGCTGGACCGCCCTGTAAGTCAAAGGAGCGCGCCAGCGCGCGCTGTCTTTCTCTCGCCTCTGGCCTGCGGCCAACCGGCTCGGGTCAAGGGCCTCGGGCGGGCGTATTTGGGCAAGGCGCACATCAGTCTTTCAGCAATGGCCCGTCCTTGACCGGATGCCCCTCTTTCGGCTGGGGGTAAACCAGGCCGCCCGAGGCGACCAGCTTGGCGGCGTCTTCGGGCAGAAGGTCGAGTGCGATGACATCCTCGCGCCGCACGAAGACCACGAAGCCGCTGGTGAAGGGGGTCAACCCGATGAACACAGCGATCACATCGGGGCCCAGCTTGGCGGCAATCTCGCCTTTGGGGCGCGAGGAGATCAGGCCCAGCGTCCAGACGCCCTGCCGTGGGAACTCGACCAGACAGCACTTGTCGAACGAGGCCTCGGATTTGTTGAAGACGGTTTCCGCCACCTGCTTCAGCGCCGAATAGAGCGAGCGCACCACCGGCATGCGGTCGACCAGCCGATCCAGCCGGCCCAGCACCGTGCGCCCGATGATGCCCTTGGCAATCCCGCCCATCGCGGTGGTGAACAGCAGAAAGACCACGACACCGACGCCGCGGATCGGGAAGGAATGTCCCGGCCCGAACAGCATCTGGGTCAATTCCTGCGGATGGTAGGCCTCTGGGATCAGCGGCAGGATCCAGCCATCCAGATAGCCGATCACCGCCCAGATCAGATAAATGGTCAGTGCGATGGGCAAGACCACGACCAGCCCGGTCAGAAAGCTGGAACGGAGGGAGGCCATCAGGCTTCTGCGGTGGTGGGCAATCGGGTTGGACATGGGCGCTCCTGCGGATCGGCGCAGATGTAGCGCAGTGCGGGCCGCCACAGAAGACCTGCTTTCCAATTCACCCGGTACAAATATCCCGCAGGGGGTCCCCCGGGGGAGGTCGCACCTCCCCCGGGGGCAGGGGGTGCGGGGGGCGGCAGCCCCCCGCCTTCGGGGCCGCCGCGCGCATCGACCGCCAGGTCGGCTGTCAGGTCAACCGTCAGGTCTGCTGTCAGGTCGGCTGTCAGATCCTCGGCAGCGCCAGCAATTCGGCCGCAATCGCCGCCGCCAGCCGGGCGTTGTTCTTCACCAGCGCAATGTTGGCGACCAGCGAGCGGCCTTCCGTCAGTTCGAAGATCCGTTGCAGCAGGAAGGGTGTCACCGCCTTGGCCGAGATGCCCTGCGATGCGGCCTCGCGCAGCGCCTGTTCGATCACCGGGGTGATCTCGGCGCCGGGGATCTCGGCGGCCGAAGGGATCGGATTGGCGACCAGTTGGCCGCCCGACAGGCCAAGCCGGGCGCGCATCCTTTGGGCAGCTGCGATCTCGGCGGGGCTGTCCATCCGCAACGGCGCCTTCAGGCCGCAAGAGCGGCTCCAGAAGGCCGGAAAATCGTCCTGGCCATAGGCGATGACCGGAACGCCGTGGGTTTCCAGCACCTCCAGTGTCTTGGGCAGGTCCAGGATGGCCTTGGCCCCGGCCGCCACCACCGTCACCGGGGTCTGGGCGAATTCCAGCAGGTCGGCCGAGATGTCGAACGAGGTTTCCGCCCCGCGATGCACCCCGCCGATGCCGCCGGTGGCAAAAACCTCGATCCCGGCCAGTTGGGCGCAGATCATGGTGGCGGCGACCGTGGTGGCCCCGGTGCGGCCCGTGGCAAGGCAGGCGGCCAGATCGGCGCGGGACAGTTTCATGACGCCCTTGGCCTGACCCAGGGCCTGCAGGTCCGCGTCCGACAGGCCGACATGGATCCGGCCGCCCATCACCGCGATGGTGGCGGGCACGGCACCGGCTGCGCGCACCTCGGCCTCGACGCCGCGCGCGGTCTCGACATTCTGCGGCCAGGGCATGCCATGGGTGATGATGGTGCTTTCCAGGGCCACGATGGGCCGGCCATGGGCACGGGCCTCGGTCACTTCGGGCGAGAAGGAGAACAGGTTGAGCGTAAGTGTCAGGGTCATGAACCGACCTCCTTGGAGACATAATCGGCGGCGGCGCGCAGGGCGGCCTGCAGGGCGGCTTCACGGTCGGCGCCCCGGCGTTCGGCCACGATATGGGCCGCCATGAAGGTATCGCCCGCGCCAGTTATGCGCGCCACCATGACCTGCGGCGGGTTGGCGGTGATGACGCCAAGGCCAGCGCGCCCCTCGGCGCAGGGCCTGCCGCCGTCCGTGACCAGCACGCGTGCGGCGCCAAGGGCCAACAGCGCCTCGGCCGCCGCGGGCGCGGTGCCGGCCTCGGCGCGCGACAAGAGACGCGCCTCTTCCAGATTGACATAGAGCGTGGCGCCGGGATGGCGCAGCAGGGGCGACAGCCGTTCGGCCTTGCCGGGCGAGGCGGGGGCGATGCGCAGGTCGGCCAGGGCGAAAAGGCGAGAGCTGGCGATATCGGCCAGCAGCGCCTCGGTCAGGTTGCCATCCAGCGCGATCATGCCGGCCCAGGGCGCGGCCTCGGAGCCCAGGGAGCCATCCGACAGCGGCCGCAGGATCTTGGCCCCCGCCGCCTCTAGCGAATGGGCGTCGGCCACGGCGGCGATCAGGCCATTGGCACCCTCTATCGCCATGTAGCGGTCGGTGGGCAGATCCTCCGAGCGGTAGGCGTGTTCGGTCACCAGCCCCAGACGGGCGCAGGCGGCGACCAACTCCTCGCCCTCGGCATCGCGGCCAATGGCGGTCAGGATCGCGGGATGCAGGCCGAAGCGGGCCAGCGTCATGGCGATGTTCATCGCCACGCCGCCCGGCAGGCGGGTGATGCGGCCGGGCACGTCGCCGCCCAGCCGCAGCGAGGCGGGCGTGCGGCCGATGATGTCCCACAGGACCGAGCCGATGCAGAGAATATCCGGTGTCATGGGCGGTTTCATGGCTTATCCTGTGGGGGAAGCGCAAGGGGAAGCGTTGCTGCCTCCGGCGGGGATATTTGGACAAGTATGAAAGGGGGGGGCGGGGGGATGGCGTTTGAGGGCGTGCCACGCGGGCTGATCGGGTTTCTGCAGGGGCTGGAGGCGGAGACCACGCGCGACTGGTTCGAGGCGCACCGGGCCGAGTATGAAGCGCTTTGGCTGAAACCGGCGCTGGATCTGGCGGCGGCCTTGTCGGGTCCGGTGGCCGAGATGGGGCTGATGGCGGTGCCCAAGCTGAACGCTTCGGTTCGGCGGATCAATCGTGATGTGCGGTTTTCAGCCGACAAGCGCCCCTACCACGCGCATTGGCATCTGATCCTGTCGACGGGACCGGACTTCAACCGGGTGCCCGGCGTGCATCTGGTGGTCTCTGCCACGGGCTTTGGCTGTGGCGCGGGCTTTTATGGCTTCACGCCGCAAGGGCTGGAGCGGATGCGCCATGCGATCTGCGACAGCACACAGCGCGCGGAATTGGTGCAGCATCTGGACCGCGCCGCGCGGCAGGGGGCGGTGTTGACCCCGGCCGATCTGGTCAAGGTGCCCAAAGGCTGGCCGTCGGGTGCCGACTGGGATCACCTTTTGCGCCGCAAGCATCTGGTGGCGCGCAGGCCAGAGCCGCAGCCCTGCCCGGATTGGCTTTTCACGCCGGACTGCGTTGCAGGGCTTGCGGCGATCGTCGCCGATCTGGCCCCTCTGGCGCAGTGGCTGGCGCGCTTTGCCGGGTGACTTGGTGCTTGCATCGGGGGCGGACGTGAAGTAACAGCCGCTCACTTCACAGGCAGGTGCGGGCCGGAGGGGGCAACCCCAAGGGTCCACCGGTTGGGGGAAACCCTGAAATCATCTGCCAAGGTTCAAACCGGAAAAGGACATGGATATGGCTATTCCCGAATTCTCGATGCGTCAGCTGCTGGAAGCTGGCGTACACTATGGTCACCAGACCGCCCGCTGGAATCCCCGCATGGGCGAGTACATCTACGGCGACCGCAACGGCATTCACATCCTCGACCTGACGCAAACCGTGCCCATGCTGGACGCGGCGCTGAAGATCGTGCGCGATACCGTCGCCAAGGGCGGCCGTATCCTGTTCGTGGGCACCAAGCGCCAGGCGCAAAAGTCGATCTCTGAATCGGCGGAAAAGTGCGCACAGTATTACATGAATCACCGCTGGCTGGGCGGCACGCTGACCAACTGGAAAACCATCCAGAACTCGATCGCGCGGCTGAAAGCGCTGGACGAGATTCTGGCGGGTGGGGCCGAAGGCCTGACCAAGAAAGAGCGTCTGAACATGGAACGCGAACAGGGCAAGCTGCAAGCGTCCTTGGGCGGCATCCGTGAAATGGGCGGCACGCCGGACCTGCTGTTCGTCATCGACGTTGGCAAAGAAGCGCTGGCCATCACCGAAGCCAAGAAGCTGGGCATCCCGGTTGTGGGCGTCGTGGACAGCAACTGCTCGCCCAAAGACATCGACTACATCATCCCGGGCAATGACGACGCAAGCCGCGCCATCGCGCTGTACTGCGACCTCGTCTCGCGCGCTGCGCTGGACGGCATGACCGCCCAGATGGGGGCGGCCGGTGTCGACCTTGGTTCGCTGGAAGATGCCCCGGCAGAAGACGCCGTCGAAGCCTGATCTTTTGGCCCTGCGCCAGACGCGGGGCCAGTTTCATAATTCTGGTATCGGGCGGGGGTATATCCCGCTCGCTGCCATTTCAGGAACAGTGGAGACTTGAAGATGACCGTCACCGCACAAATGGTGAAAGAACTGCGCGAATCGACCGGCGCAGGCATGATGGACGCCAAGAAGGCGCTTGTGGAAACCAATGGCGACATGGAAGCCGCCGTTGACTGGCTGCGCACCAAGGGTCTGGCCAAGGCCGCCAAGAAGGCCGACCGCGTCGCTGCCGAAGGTCTGATCGGCGTGGCCGTGAACAACGGTCGTGGTGTGGCTGTCGAGATCAACTCGGAAACCGACTTCGTCGCCAAGAACCCCGATTTCCAAAGCCTGGTGCGCGAAGTCACCAAGGTTGCGCTGCAAACCGGCGAGTCGATCGAAGTGCTGAAAGCCGCGCATCTGAACGGCGAACCGGTGGAGACCGTGATCAACGCGGCCATCGCCCGCATTGGCGAGAACATGACGCTGCGCCGCCTGCACGTGCTGGAGGGCGACACCGTGGTGTCCTACGTCCACAATGCGGCGACCGACGGCATGGGCAAGATCGGCGTTCTGGTCGCCCTGAAGGGCCCGTCCGACGCCGCTGAAGTGATCGGCAAGCAGTTCGCCATGCACATCGCGGCAACCTCGCCGCTGTCGCTGTCGGAAGCCTCGCTGGACCCGGCCGTGCTGGAGCGTGAACTGGCCGTGCAAACCGCCAAGGCGCTGGAAGAAAACGCGGCCTCGGCCAAGCCCAAGCCCGATGCCGTGATCCACAACAACATCATCCCGGGCCGCATGAAGCGCTTCCTGTCGGAAAACACCCTCTTGGGCCAGCAGTTCGTGATCAACCCCGACGTCACGGTGGCCGATGCCGCCAAGGCGGCTGGTGTTGAAATCACCGGCTATGCCCGCGTCGCCGTGGGCGAAGGCATCGAGAAGGAAAAGGAAGACTTCGCCGCCGAAGTGGCGAAGATGACCCAAGCCTGATTGATCAGGCGTCGGAATGGGACGGGCCCGGGGGAAACCCCGGGCCCTTTTCGGTTCCAAGCCACCCGCGGATCGTCCCCTGTCCGGGTGATTTGCCAGATACAAGCAAACGATCTTGAGGGTGTGACACACTCCATCGCCGGCAACGAACCGCGCTTTGTCCCCGGCAGAATCTGTCCTCCGCCGATGCTGCACCGCAAATTCCCGTGACGCTGTGCCGCAGCGACGGAATTCCGGGGCTTTGCCGTTGAATGTTCAAAGGGTTGAGCCCAGCTTGATGCAGGGCACCAGAGGGACAGTCATGGCAGAGACGATCACGGTCGAGGCGATCACCCGGCGCCGCAAGCGCTTTCGGCTGCGGGGCTGGATTGTCTGGTCTTTGGTGATCTTGCTGGGCGTGGGCGGCGGTTATCTTTTGCTCAAGTCCCGCAGCACCGCGACTGCGACGATCCATTACACCACCGCCGAAGCCAAGACTGCCGACATCACCGTCATCGTCACCGCTGTTGGCACCGTGCAGCCGATCCAGCAGGTCGATGTCGGCTCGTTGATCTCGGGCACGATTTCCGAGGTCGATGTGGCGGTCAATGACACTGTCAAGAAAGGGCAGGTGCTGGCGCGCCTGGACACCTCCTCGCTTGAGGCGGAACTGGCGCGCGACGAGGCGACGCTGACCGCCCGCAAGGCCGAGGTGGAGGATGCCAAGGCCACGCAGGAAGCGGCATCGGAAAGCCTGGGCCGGGCGCAGAAGATTTTCGACAAGGGGCTGAATTCGGTCGAGGATCTGGCCACCGCCACCACCGCGCAGCGCCGGGCCGATGCGGCACTGGCCTCGGCCCTGGCCAATGTGCAGGTCGCCGAAGCCGATGTGAAGCTGAGCCAGACCAACATCGACAAGGCGGTGATCGTGGCTCCCATCGACGGCATGGTGCTGGACCTCAAGGCCGATCTGGGCCAGACCGTCTCGGCCTCGACCAACACGGTGGTGCTGTTCACGCTGGCGCATGATCTGGGCCAGATGCAGCTGCAGGTGGATGTCGACGAGGCCGACATCGGCAAGGTGCAGGTCGGCGACCCGGCGTCTTTCAGCGTCGATGCCTATCTGGGCCAGACCTTCCCCGCCAAAGTCTCCGAGATGCACTATGCCCCGCAAACCGTGGACGGGATCGTGACCTATCCGACCATTCTGGCCATCGACAATTCCGACCACCGCCTGCGGCCCGGCATGACGGCCTCGGCGGATGTGACGGTGGAACAGGTCAAGGGCGTGCTAAGCGTGCCCAACGCCGCCTTCCGCTACACGCCGCCTCTGGCCACCACGGCAGCACCGAAAAGCACCGGCCTGCTGGGCATGCTGTTTTCCGGCGGCGCACCGGGCGACCGCAACCGGCAGACCACCAGCAAGTCCAATGGTGTCACCAAAGAGGGCTACCGCGACCTTTACGTGATGAAAGACGGCCAACCTGCGCAAATCGCTGTGAAAACCGGCGTGACGGATGGCGATGCGACCCAGATCCTCGACGGTCCCTTGGCAGTTGGCGACCTTGTCATCACCGCGCAGGGGGGCAAATGACCGAGGCGCAGGTGCCCATGCTGGAACTGCGCCATCTGTCCAAGATCTATGGCATGGACGAGGCCAAGGTCTTTGCCCTGAACGATGTCAGCCTGACCGTGCAGAAGGGTGAATTCGTGGCGGTGATGGGGCCCTCTGGCTCGGGCAAATCGACGGCGATGAACATTCTGGGCTGTCTGGATACGCCAACCTCCGGGCAATACCTGCTGTTTGGCACCGATGTGACAGGGCTGGACCGCGACCAGCGCGCCCTGCTGCGGCGGCATTTTCTGGGCTTCATCTTTCAGGGCTTCAACCTGCTGCCGCGGACCACCGCCTTGGAGAACGTTGAACTTCCGCTGATTTACCAAGGCATTCCCGCCGATGAACGCCGCGACCGCGCGATGGACGCGCTGACCAAGGTCGGCTTGCAGGGCAGGGCGGATCACCGCCCCTCGGAACTGTCGGGCGGCCAGCAGCAGCGGGTGGCGATCGCGCGGGCAATCGTCACCAAGCCCGGCCTGATCCTTGCCGATGAACCGACCGGCAACCTCGACTCGGCCCGCGGGCGCGAGATCATGGAGCTGCTGGTGCAACTGAACCGGGATGAGGGTCTTTCGGTCCTGATGGTCACCCATGAACCTGACATGGCCGATTACGCCAACCGCATCATCACCTTCGTCGACGGCAGAATTCAATCCGACCGGGTCAGGGACCATCATGCTGCTTGAAGCGCTGCGCCTTGCCCTGAGTACGGTTTTTCGCAATAAACTCAGGTCCTTCCTGACCGTTCTTGGCATCGTGATCGGGGTCGCTTCGGTGATTGCCATGGTCACGGTGGGGCAGGGGTCGACGGCGCAGGTGCAATCCGATGTGGCCTCGCTGGGCTCCAACCTCTTGATGATCCGGCCCGGCGCGCCCTCGCGCGGGCCGGGCGGCGGGGCCAATGACGCGGCCCCCCTGACGCTGGCCGACATGGACGCCATGGTGCGCAACATCCCTGACATCGCGGCCGCCACCCCCGGTTCGTCCAAAGGCCAGACCACGGTCTTTGGCGAGATGAACCACACCGTGCAAGTCACCGGCACCGACAATGCCTTCTTCGCCATCCGGGGCTGGACGCTGGCCTATGGCCGGGAGTTCTCGGAAGGGGAGTTGCGCATCGGCACCCCGGTCTGCATCCTTGGCACCACCACCTCCACCGCGCTGATCGGCGAGGGCAACCCGGTCGGCACCACGATCCGCGTCGGCAAGGTGGCGTGCGAGGTCATCGGCCTTTTGGCCAAGCGCGAGGCATCGACCTTCGGGCAGGATGACAATGACGTGGTGATCATGCCGCTCAAGGCCTTTCAGCGCCACATCTCTGGCAAGACCGATGTGCAAAGCATCTCTGTCACCTTTCGCGACGGGGCCAGTGCCGAGGATGTCACCGCCCAGATCCAAAGCCTGATGCGCGAACGCCGCCACCTTAGCGGCGACCAGAACGACGACTTCAATGTCTTTGACATGAAACAGATTTCCTCGATGCTGACCGGGATCACCGGCGTGCTGACCGGCCTTTTGTCGGCGGTGGCGGCGATCAGCCTTCTGGTCGGCGGCATCGGCATCATGAACATCATGCTGGTGTCGGTGACCGAGCGGACCCGCGAAATCGGCATCCGCATGGCGGTGGGGGCGACCGAGCGTCAGGTCCTGATGCAGTTTCTGGTCGAAGCCGTGGTCCTGTCGCTGATCGGCGGCATTCTGGGCATTCTGTTGGGTCTGGGCCTTGGCGCCATCGGGTCCTATGCGCTCAACATCGGGTTCCTGCCGGATTACCGGATCATCGTGGCCTCGTTCATCTTCTCGGCCATCGTGGGGGTGGTGTTCGGCTTCTTCCCGGCCCGGCGGGCCGCACGGCTGGACCCGATCGAGGCGCTGCGGCATCAGTAGCGAAAAAGGGCCCGCCGCAGCGGGCCCCAGTCCCTGTACCTTGCGCAAGCTTCACCCAAGGCTGCATACCACGCTGGCACAGGGTTGCCCCGCATAGCCCACCTTGGCCAATGCATAATTTTGCGGCTGTTATGCTGTTTTTTCATCTCCTGTCGGGAAATGTCGCAAAATCATGATAAGCTGTCGCTGATCCACAGCCGGCGATCCAACGCGAAAAAACCGCTCCAAAGATAACTTTTACTTCGGTGGCGTCCTCCATAATCATTGCAAAAAAGAAGATTGGGGCAGGTTTGGTGTCCGGCCAAGGGCAAAACAGAAAGTGTCATGAGGACGAAACTTCAGCTTCGCATCGTGAACGCCCTTGGCCGGCACCGCAACTTCTCAATGGCAGCAGCCCATGTTGGAATGGGCCAGCCCGCCCTGAGCCGCGCCCTTATGGCGCTGGAACAAGAGATGGGCGTCAAACTGTTTGAACGCAGCAAGACATCGGTCGCCCCAACGGTCTATGGCGAGATCGTTTTGGCGCGGTGCGAGGCGCTGATCAACGGCTTTGACCAGATCGACCGCCTGGTAGCGGCCTTGGCACGATCTGATCAGGACGCGTTCCGGATCTGCGCCGGGCCTTTTGCCGCTGATCTGTTGGGCGCTCCGGCGCTGTCGGCTTTCGTCAATCGCAACCGAGGGACCAGTGGCACCCTGGTGGTGCGCGATTGGCGAGAGGGGCGCGACGACCTGCTGGCAGGGCGCTGCGACATGGCGATTGGCGATGTTTCGGGGGGAGATCATCCCGATCTGGTGGTGGAACCGCTGGTTGCACTGGCGGTGTCGGTGTTCTGTCGCAAGGATCATCCGCTGCTGGACGTGGCCGATCCGACCCTGCCGGATATCATGACCTATCCCTGGACCATGACGCGCCTGCATGCCAATTGGCTGAAGATCCTGCCCGCCGATCTGGGCCGGGCCGGGTCCGTCGATGCCCAGACCGGCGATTTCATCCCGGCGGTCTGCGTCGACTCGCTGTCATCGATGAAATCGACGGTGCACAGCAGTCTGGCGCTGTGCTGCGGCCCACTGGAGGTGATCCGTGCCGAACTTGACAGCGGTCAATTCCGCATCGTGCCGTTTCATCAGCCTTGGATGCAATACCGGTTTTCCATGATATTCCACAAGGATCGCCCGGCCAAAGGGGGCCTCGCGAAATATGTCGCGGCCCTGCGCCAGCAAGTCGCGGGTTTTGCCGCCTGACCTACAGCGCCGCGTAAACCACCGCCGCTGCGGCAATTCCGGCCAAGGTCGCCCACAAGAAGCGCAAGCCGATCACCCCGCGCCCGACCCAAGAGGCCAGCACCGCCTTGGAGCAGGAATTCACCGCCACCGCGATCAGGATCGCCCGGGCCAGCACCTGCGGATCGCCCGTCATCCGCGCGGTCGAGATGGTGATGGCATCCACATCCGCCAATCCCGACACCGCCGCCACGATATACAGCCCGGCCGAGCCGAAATTGCGCTGCACAAGGCCCGAGATCAGGATCACCACCGTGATCAGCAGCGCCATGCGCAGGGCGCCCAGCAGGTCAAGCGGGCTGCGAATGCCAAGGTCCGGCATGCCGGGGGCGCTGGCGGTGCCGCTCATCCAGACGGCGAAGGCCACGAAGGTCAGGAACCCCGCCGCAACCGGCGGGCCAAGGATCACCAGCAGGCCCGATTGCAGCACCGTGGCAATCACCACCACCCGCAGCAGCATCACCGCCCCGGCGATCAGCATGCCGGCCACCAGCAGCCGGGCAGGGGCCTTGCCCCGCGCCAGCCGCGCCAGGCTAAGCGTGGTGGCCGTGGACGAGGCCAGTCCGCCCGCCGCCGCCGTGATCAGGATGCCCCAGCGCGGCCCCAAAGACCGCACCGCCACATAGCCCAGAAACGACACCCCGGCGATCATGGTCGCAAGAATCCAGATCTCGCGCAGGTTCAAAAGGCCCCAGGGATCGACGGGCGTCGCCGGCAACAGCGGCAGCATCAGGAACGCCATCGCCAGCAGGATCAGCCCGTCGCGGATTTCGGCCAAGGTCATCGTGGCGACCCAGGAATGCAAAACCTCGCGCAGGGCCAGCAGGGCAGTGGCCACGATCGCCGCCGCCACCGCCACCTGCATGTCGCCACTCGCCGCCAAAGCGCCCAACAGGAAGGTCAGCAACCCGGCCAACGTCGAGGTGACGCTCAGCTCGGTGCCTTGCCCGCTTTCGCGCCATTGAAACGCCGCGAAAATCGCCGCGAAGGCCAAAAACACCATGCCGGTCAGCGCCACGCCAAGCGCTTGCCCCAGAATGGCCGAGACGCCGCCGATCAGCCCCGCCAGCGTGAAACTGCGGATCCCCGAGGCGCGCAGCGCACTTTCCTGCGCCCGCACCGTCCA
>NZ_CBBQHX010000044.1:0-32196 GCF_964946895.1 Stagnihabitans sp.
ATCCCGCCACCGCCGCCGCCGCTCAAGACCTAGAACATCGCCACGCATCACCAGCCTCCGCATAAGACACGTCGCTAACGACGTCGTTATGCACGTGCCTTACCCCGTAACTGACCATTCTGGCAGGCGGTCCCAACCGGGTGATTACCGCAAGTCGCTACGCTGCACAAATCCTCGCCCTGCTCGCGCGAACTCGCGAGCGTCCCGGCGCGGAAGGGCTGGAAAGATGGGCAGGTCTTCGTCAATGGCCTGCAACTCTCGTGTGGCGCGCAAATACCTGTCAGTCGGCACAAACACCGGGTTGCGCGGGGCAGACCGGCGTAGCACATCAGCTGCTATCAATCGATCTGCCGCCTCGCGCATTGGGGTTTGGGGGGCTGGTGCAATACTGCCGCGAATGCGCAGGGTTTCGAGCACGGTAAGTGCCAAAGCATCATCTTGCAGGATGCGGCCAACCTCGGCGCAAAGCTGGATCGCGTTGACGTGGCTTTCCGGCGGCACGAACTGATGGTCAAGCATGGCAAGCGCTTGGTCCAACCGTTCCGTCGCGGCTTCCCGCAGAGTGCCAACCATCTGTTGTAGATCGTCGTGACTGCGAGCGGTGCGGGCGGCATCATCCTGGCCCCGGCGCAGCATCGCGGCAATAGCATTCCGGTCGAGCCGGATTTCGAAACGGACACGCTCATTCGTCTTGGCATAAACGACGAGATGGCAGCCAGCCGACAACTCGACACTGACGGCAATGCTGCCTTGTCGCACGTGAAGGCTTTCGCCCCTGACAAGCGCACGGTGGCGGCGGCTTTGCGGGCCAAGGGCGCGCAAGGGAACATCAAGCCCTTCAACAAAACGGATCGGATTGGAATGGCTGAATTCCCAAACGAACTCGATCTTTCGCAGGGAGTAGTAGGGCGTATGGCCGACAGTCACCCCGTAACTGCTGGCGGTGTCCTGCAATTCGGTCGTGATGAAGCTTTCGGTAAGGCGAAGGCAGTCCATGAAGTGCTCCTCTGCGGGTTTGGACAGGACATAACGGTAAAGGCGCTGGGGGCCGATGGTGACGTTCACGTCATCGGTCAGACAGTATTCTGCGCCACAGGCGGCTGGCGTGCCATCCATGGCCGTGGCAAGCGGTTGAACCAGTCGGGGACGATCTAGCCGCGTAAAGCGGCGGACTTCCTGCGCCATCAGGAAGTGAAGGACATTCAGATGCCCATCCAACCCAAGGCGGACGTATTCGCCGCGTGTTTGGCGAGGAACCCGGCCAGCGCCTTTCGCCAAGCAAAGCCGTCCAGAAAAGATCGGGCGAGTTTGATAAGCGACATTTCCACGCCTGCCACCAGACACATCAACTTCGACCCATCGGCCATCAGGCGAGTTGTTGGTCGAGGTGAAGACTGGAACCGCTTCGCCAGACCGGGTAACTGCCAAAATTCCCGGAATCGCATTTTGAAAGCGCACAATGTCGGGCGGTGGACCGAATACCGGCCAATCTCCGATCACGATTTCACAGTGATCGATCATAGTAGGCCCAAGCACCCTATTCGGCGCATTGTAGGGCGGTATCAGCCTATCTCGTTCGGTCATAGTATCACACATTTCATTATAGGTCATACAAGGGCGGGACCTCCCCGAGTTTGGCTGTTTAGGGCGCGATTGCACCCCGGCATGGTTTTCCCGCTTCTTCCCGATTGGTCGTAGCCCTATTGAACCGTTCCACCGCTTTCCCGCGCGTGAACGGCCTCGATCCGCTTCCAGACCCGGTGAACCGAAGTGGAATGCCAGCCTTTGCCGCCCGCAGTGGGAACCTGCAATTCGTTCATCCGATCAGCCGCTTGACGGAAGGTGAGGCAATCCGTGCGGATCAGGCCGCGCAAGGTGTCTTCCACCGCAAGGGCGCGGGTTTCAGCCGCAGCCTTATGCTGATCAGCAAGGCTTTTGCCATTCGATCCCAACTTCACCCCTCGGGCCTTTGCCGATGCCAGAGCGGCGCGCGTGCGGTCGCTGATCCGACGCCCCTCCTCCTCCGCCATGGCGGCGTAGACGTGGAGCATGAACTTGTCGGCGTTCGGCATGTCCACCGCCACGAAGCGCACGCCGCTTTCCAGTAGGTTCGCAATGAAGGCGACATTCCGCGCGAGGCGGTCGAGCTTGGCGATAAGCAAGGTTGCACCGGCTTTGCGGCACATGGCGATTGCGGCCTTCAACTGCGGGCGCGCATCCTTCTTCCCGCTTTCGACCTCGGTGAACTCAGCGAGCAATTCGCCACCAATTGAGGCGAGATAGGTCATGGAGGCATTGCGCTGGGCATCAAGCCCAAGACCGCTGATACCTTGGCGCGCGGTCGAGACACGATTATAAGAGACGAAGACATTTGAGGACATTTCGGCTTCCTTCACAGGCATACGTTGGTTTGCTTGTGAACAGATCTGGTATTCTCCGACTCTCATTAAAGGTCGAGCATAACAGATTTCGAAGATTTTCGACTTTACGGTCAAATCGGACCGTCCGAGCCAACGCGCGTGATGGTAACGATATGAATCGAAAGCATCTTTCTGCCTTACAATCGATGATTCGACCTTCGGCATATGGGGCTCAGCAGGGTGTGGACGCCAAAGCGCCTGATTTTGACTCATTTTCAACCTCTTAGCATGTAATCTGTTATATACGACTGCCTATGGCATCGCGGCACAGATGGGATTTATTGGGAATGCGACCTATAAATCGGAGATAGTCATCCCGAATTGGCGGTCCACCATTTGCAGTCTTCCGGAGATAGGGGGGGCGTCTTGCCCCACCTTTCCGAAAGTTTTGGCCGTCAGGCCTTGGCCGAATTACTTCTTAGGCTTCGGCGTGTAGGAATTTTTGGGATAAGCCGGGGGCCGACCGGGCCGACGAGCACCATTTGGCTTTAGGCCAGAATTGGTGCGCCGGAGTCTGGCTTTTTCAAGAAAAGCGTCGATGTCCTGTTGTTGCCATCGCGCCATTCCTCCAAGAAGGAGGGGGCGAGGGAAGTGATCATTTGCCATCCACCTGTAGAGAGTTGAAGTTGCGCAATTGAGGCGATTGCGGAGGTCTTTGATCGTGAGGAGGCGATTTTCCATATTTCTATTTCCATTTGCTTGTTTCGCCCCAGCGCTGAGGATGACAATAGAATACTGATCCACGGCACTTCTAGGAAGGCAAAGCGCGCCTTGAGATTTTGTTAGGAAAGTCTTACAATCAGAGCTTGCTGGTTGAATTCGGAAAAGTCGGAAAGGCTTGTGCTTCCTGAAAGAATTCGGTGATTCGCGATTGGGCCTGCGTGTCCAGCAATCACGTTTCCATCCCGTCAACGGTTTGTTTCCGGTTTCGCATCAAACATTCAGTGGTCTGATTTCGAAATTTAGCGACGGAAGGGCAGGAGCGATTCGTGTTTTCTGACGCTCCTGCCGACAACCGAGGGCTAGTTCGCAGATGTAGCGAAACTGGCCCACTGATCCATCAAAGCCTTTCGGCGGTCGAAAAGTGTCGAACGGCGATAGGCGCGCTCTACCTGACCGGGGACATGTGCAAGCGCGGCCTCAGCCACCTCGCGCGGAGCGTCAGCAGCTTCGCTACACCAATCCCGAAAGGTCGAGCGAAACCCGTGCGTGGTGATGCCTTCCGCGCCCATCCGCTCGTATAGCGCCCGAAAGACGTTAATCGACTGCGGCTTGCCTGCGCCTTCCTCGGTCTGGCTGCGCTGTGGGAAGACGTAAACGGAATCGAGCCTGCGAACCTTGTCCAGAACCCGGATCGCCTCGGGCGAGAGCGGAACGACATGTTCCCTTCCGGTCTTCATGCGATGCGCCGGGATAGTCCAGACGTTGCCCTTGATTTCAGCCCAGCGCGCTTCCCTCGCTTCGCCCGAACGAACGGCGGTGAGGATAATGAATTGCAGGGTTCGGGCGGATACCCCGTCCCGCTCGTTGAGAGCTTCGTAGAACTCAGGGAGGTCTTTCCATGGCATAGCGGCTAGGTGGGTCGGAATGCGTGGCTGCGGTTTCAATACGCGCTTGATGCCGCGCGCCGGATTTTCGGACGGATAGAAGCCCTCGGCCCGTGCCCAATCGAACAGTCCTTCGACGCGCTGCTTCAGCTTGCGCGCCGTTTCGTGCTTGAGCGTCCAGATGGGTTCCAGCGCCTTGCGGACATCGGAGACCCCAACGGAACTAAGTACCCGGTCGCCCAGCGCCGGGAAGATATGGGTTTTCATACCTGCCAGCCATTGCGCCGCGTGCTTCTCGCTGCGGAACGCTTGCGAGACGATTTTGTGATACTCCTTCGTCGCCTCCTCGAACGTGAGGCTCGCTGCAATCCGACTTGCGAACGGATCGCCACCTTCGCGGGCTACCTTGCGCCATTCACGAGCTTTTTCCCGCGCCTCTGCAAGCGAAACGAGGTTCGCGGCACCGACCCCAAGGTCGCGGCGTTTGCCCTTTACAACGGTGCGCAGAATCCAAGACTTCGCACCGGATGGCTTTACTGATAGATATAGACCATCACCATCGCCGTAGAATCCCGCCTCCTTGACGGACTCGACGCGACGGGCAGAGAGCTTCGACATACCTTCCTCCAACAACATCCATACCAACATCCAGCGCTGGAACGGGTCGGTTTTGTTGGTATTCAGCGCGAAGACATTGGTCAAATAATCGTTGTAAATCAGGAATTTAAAGTATTCGACGGGGTGCGGTCGGAATGCGTATGCTTGGCCCTACGGGCTGCCACTCCAATGTTCAACATATTGGTATTTATGGCGTTTTGCCGCCCTTGCGTCCAACATCGGGATTAGGTTGGACAGATTCTGACGTTTCGCGAATCCGCCATACGCCAGCTTTGAACGGTGCGCCTTCCTGGTGCAGACCGCTGCCTGTTTCGTGTCGGTATGGGCCAGATCGGATGCAATCTGCCATTCCGATGCGCCCGCATCTGCCAAGCGGGTTGCGCCAGACTTGCGCAGACCCTGCAGCGATCCGTGAACCCTCGCCTTGTTGGCGCGGTCGCGGAGCCAGCCGCACTTGGTGCCTTCGCCATGACGTTCCAGAATGCGGTCAACCTCTTCAGCCGTTCAGGTGTGATAGCGCCGATCGTCAACCTGCGCGACCGCATCGCGCATGAACGCGTCGGTGAACCTTGCGCCGGGCATCTGTGTCTTCTTGCTTCCAAAATGACCAAGCACGTCGTCTTGAAATCGAGGGGCTCTTCATATTCAAACTGCCGAGGTGGTCCTTCCTCCAAGCATCACCTTACAAATGCGTTTCCCTCAGCTATCGTGCAACCCAAGTTCACCTCCAAAAGGTTGCCCCCAGCATGTCACGCTCCCCTGTCCATGGCTTCACCGATCCGCGCTTTGCCCGCCTGCGGGACATCATGGCGGAGTTTCTTGACGCCGGGGTTGAGACCGGTGGAGCCGTGGCCGTCACGCTGGGCGGTCGGCTGGTGGCCGATCTTTGGGGTGGCCATGCCGATGCCGCACGGCAACGGCCCTGGCAGCGCGATACTTTGGTCAATGTGTGGTCGGTCAGCAAAGGGATCTCGGCCCTGGCGGTGGCCATTTTGGCGGACCGCGGCAAGCTGGACTACAGCCAACCCGTCGCCCGCTATTGGCCGGAGTTTGCGGCGAACGGCAAGGCCGCCATCACGCTGGACACGGCGCTGTCGCATCAGGCCGGTCTGAACGGGCTTTCGGTGCCGATGGATATGGCAGGACTTTGTGCCGGGCAGCCCTTTGCCCGAGCGGTAGCCGAGATGGCGCCGCTGTGGGAACCGGGCAGCCGGAACGTCTATCACTCCATCACAATGGGTACGCTGATGGCCGAGCCGTTGCGGCGGATCGACGGGCGCAGCATCGGCCGTTTTGTCGCCGAAGAGATTGCCGGCCCCCTCGGCGTTCCCTTCTACATCGGACTGCCAGCAGCCGAGGACCATCTGGCGGCCGAACTGACGGCAGAGCAGGCCGTGTTCGACGCGATGCAGGACACGCTCGACAGCCCCTACCCCCAGGCCGGTCGCAACCCGGTCGTACCACCCTTGGTGCCAAATACCCGCGCCTGGCGGGCCGCCGAGATTCCCGGCGCCAACGGCCAGTCCAACGCGCGCGCCTTGGCTGTGATCTATGGCGATCTGGTTTCAGGGGCCTCCCGCCTGATTTCGGCTGACGGGCTGGGCGAGGCCACACGGGTGCGGTTTGATGGTGTCGATGTCGGCGGACCGGTCAGCTATGGCGCGGGCTTTCGGCTGAACGAGGCGGACTATGGGCGACGCGGGCCCAAGACGACTTTCGGCCATCCCGGCTGGGGCGGTTCGCTGGCTTTCGCCGACCCGGAGGCAAAGCTCGGTTTCGCTTTCGTCACCGCCCGCATGCTGAACTTCGGCCCGGACATGGATCCGCGCCGCAAACGCCTGATTGATGCCACCTATGATGCGCTTGGGTGATCAAGGGTTTTCCGGTCAGGATCTTGGTCATGATAGAATGCGCAGGATGTGGTGTTCTATCGGTTAAGTGACTGAGCATACCGGCAAAAGGCAAAGCCGGCGGGGTTCAAACGACCGGACTATGCCCCTTGATCAGCCCACCTGACGTCATCGCGCAAACCCGTTTATGTCGCAGATTTGGCATAGTCCCACTGGGGGTTTCCGACAAAGGGCTGAACCTTTGGTCTTGCAAGGCCGTTCCGATTTCCTCTCGATTTTCCCTTTTCGGATCAGGGTGTCCGAGCCTTCTTGTGAGCCCATTGGCCGGGTCCAAGACGGGTCGCACCGATCCTGCGGATGATCCCGCAGCTTTGGGTTATGGACGCCAAGTGCGAGGTGTCGATGGTCAAGGCGGCGCAAGGTTCGCTCCGCCCGTCCGTCTATCTTCCGCAAGCCGATTTGGCCCCCGAGCGCTTTCGTTGCACCAGACATGCTGCCAGTTGCTTTCAAGGTCTGCCCGCGTGGAAGGATACGGGCGGCCCCTTTCCGCCGTTTGACATCGCGTCATGCGCTGCGCCGGTCATTGGCCTTGGCGGCGGTTGTGGCAAGCCCGGCATCCTTGTGGAATTGCGCCTGCCCGCGCCCCGCGCGCTTGGAGGCGTATAGCGCCTCGTCCGCGTCGTGCTGCATGCGGGCGATTTCGGGCACGGAATAGGCGCTGGAGGTTGTGATGCCGATCGAGGCGGAGATCCGGCACGATTTGCCCTCAAAGGCGATCGGCTGCGAAAAGCTGTCGATGATGCGGCGGGCGATGCCTTCCAGCCCCGCGGCATCGGTCAGGTCCGGAAAGACCGCCACGAATTCATCGCCGCCCACCCGCGCGACGGTATCTTCGGCCCGGGTTTCAAGGTTCAGCACCTCGGACACCTTGCGCAGCACATGGTCGCCCGCGGCATGGCCAAAGGTGTCGTTCACCGCCTTGAAGTAATCCAGATCGATGTGCATCAGCCCGAAGGCCATGCCCGAGCGGGTCAGCCGTTCCAGCGTCTGGGCCAGCGCGCGCCGGTTGCGCAGGCCGGTGAGCGTGTCGGTCATCGCCTGGGCTTCGGCCATTTGCTTGTCCCCCTGCAGGCGCAGGGCAAAGCCTTTCAACGTCTCCATCGCGGCGGTCTTGGCCTCGACCAGATACATCATTTCGACGGCAAGATCGGTGGCGGCGAAGTCGGCGTCGGTCAGGGCATTGCTGCGCACCGCCTCTACCACGCCGATGCCGAAGGACAGGTTCAGAATCATGCCCGCCCCTTTGGCGAGGGGCATGGCGATACCGCGCAACGACACCGGTCTTTGATTGCACAGCAAGACCAGCCGCAACCGTTCGCCAGCCCGGGCCGCCAGATCGGTCATCGAGAACAGGCCGGAGGGGCGACGCACCTCGACCGCGTCAAACAGGTCTGTGCCGATCAGGTCCTGACCCTGCACCAGTTTGCCGAAGGTCGGGCCATGTCCGGTGATGCGCCCCCGGGCATCCAGCAGGACATGCAACGGCATCAGCCGGTCAAACGCCACGGACGGGACGCCAAGGACAGACAGCGCCCGCATTTTCAACCCACCATGCCAAGACTGAAGGGCCGCGCCGCATAAAGCGCCTGATCGGCGATCTGGACCGAGATCACCTCGGTCCCGCCTTCAACGCCGTGATGTTCCAGCAAAACCAATGCCCCATAGTCATCCGCCATCGCCCGCAGCAACCCCATCACGATATGCCCCGCCCCGGTCAGCCGCGACAGGCAGCGCAGGCGGAAATGGCCCGACCCCAGATCGGTCAGGTCTAGAAAGGGCAAATCCAGTTCCGGCAGGACCAGGCGGCCGCGTTCGGGCAATTCTTCGATCGAATTGAGGAATTCCGCGAAATTCCCGCCCGAAAATCGCAAGAGCCGCCGCACTGTCCCCAAGGCTTCATGGCTGACCAGATAGGTCCCCATATCCTCCATCAGGGTTTCGCGCGGTCGTCGCAGCAGGGCTGAGGCCGCGTCGATCAGGCGATCGGTCAAGCCATCCTCATAGGTGAGCATCGATTCGAACCCCGAGGGGCCGATGCCGATCTGCCGGGCCACGGCATCCCACAGCGACACCCCGTAGGTGTCGCTCAGAAAAAACTGAAACGAGCGATTGATCAATCCCAGCATACTCATCCTCCTGAGAGGGCAGCCTAGGGAGAAGGTGTTAACAACTTGCCAAGACGGGCCGGATCAGGGCGCGAAAACCAGACCCGGCTGACCGGGCATCGCCAACTGGTTCACGTGCGCCGGTGCCAAGGGGGCAGGCGCTTTCTGCAGCTGGTCGATCAGGGCGGCGCCGGCGTCAAACGCGGGCAGGCCGCCGCCATATGAGGTCACCGAATGACGCACCAACCCGCCGGCGCCGAAGTCGAACCCCTCCATCGTCATGTAGCCGTCGCTGTTGCGCGCGATCAGCATCGCCTCGTCTCCGGGCAGATCTGGCAGGAAATCGGCCACGACCAGCACGCAACCCGGCCCGCCTTGCGGCAGGTGGGCATCGCAGTCGGTCTGCCAGCCCTGCAGGTCCGAGACATCAACCTGCGCAAAGATGCGGTCGCGCAAAGCTTCGGTGGCCGGGGTCGCGGGCTGCAGGGGCAGGATGGCCACCAGCGCCTTTTGCACGGTCTTCAGGTCAGGTTCTGCGGCGGTGGGGCTGTCCATGGCGGCAAGGCGGGCCGCCAGATCGGCGTTGGTCTGCGACAGCGTCTTCAGGCTCTCCATCGCGGTCTGACCGGCCAAGCCCCAGTCCTGAAAGGCATAAAGATCAATGTCGGCCACCTTGGTGCGGCCGTCTGCGATGCGGGCCAGCTGGTCGCGGGCCGAGATGGCTTCGGGGTTCAGCACCGAAAGCCACAGAACCGCCAGCGCCATGGTCAGAACCGCCATCCAGATATTGGCCTGGCGAACCCGCTCTGGCCAGCCCGCGCCGCGCAGCACGGCGGCGAGGTACAGCAGGCCATAGGCCAGCCCAAGCCCCGCAACACTTGCCGCCAGCAGGCGCAGCGGGGTCCAGCCGTGTTCGGTGATGCGCAACCACAGCGCCCAGCCGGCCAGACCGGCAGGCAGCACGGTGATGGCGGCGAGGATCCGCGCCGATTGCATCATCACCCGCGAATGCCCGGCGAAAGCGTCTTCGCGGTCCAGCGCCGAGGTCACCAGCGTCACCGCCGTCGCCGTCATCGCCAGAAGCACCATGGCCGAGGAGACCGCACCGAAAATCGCCTCGAACCCGCGGAACGGCAAGGCGATCAGGAAGATTGCCATCACAACCAGCACAACCGGCACCAAAAGCCGGAAAAGGCGCAGCACAAGACCGGGCGACAGCACATCCGCCAACTCGTTCACCACGGCCATGGCCAGACCCAGCACGGTTCCGGTGATCAGCCAAGGTGCCGGGGCATAGTCCAGAACGGCTGAGATCAGCGGCACACCGACCAGCCCCAGCAGCGCCTGCGACAAAAGGATGACCAGCCAGACAAGGCCGGTGAAGATCAGCGCAACGCAAACCCGGACCAGAATACCCCAGCTTTCACCGAACAAGCTGGGATAATCGCGCCAGCCCGGTCCGGCAGCCGCGATGAGGAAGGGCCAAGGCAGCCAGACCAGCACAGCGGTCGCAATCACTGGCAGGGCCGATCCCAGCACGCCGTCCACCGCCGCAAAGCGTAGGCTCGACCAGGTGACGAGGGCAGACACCACCACCGCGACCGCCGCCGCGCCCAGAGCTGCCCGCCGCAGCGTCAAGGGGCCGCTGGTGATCAGAAGGCCACCAAAGAACACCCCGGCCAGAACCGCCGCTGCCAGCGCGGCACGCCCGGCCAGCCAGTCCGCCTCGGTCATCAGCCCCAAGAGGTACAGGCTTCCCGCCGCCAGCGCGCCGATCAGCGCCATTATCCCGCGTTGCCGTGCCATGATCGCCTCCGTTTGTGGCAGCTTAGGGCCTGAGGCGGCGCGGGGGAAGCCTTTGAACAGGGCGGCACTTCGGGCCCGGCTGAGCGGTCACGCCCCCCAAGATCCCTCCGTGGGATATTTGCGCAGTGACGCGGCGGGCAGCAGGACGCGGCGGACTTTCGCGTCGTTGACACGCAGGAGAGACCGCCGCGGTTTACACCCAGGCAGCTTGCGGCAGAGGTCTCTGCGGTTTGATCCCGTTGGCGCGGGCCGTCAGAAATCGGTCGGCGCGCCGCCTTCCTGTTTGCGCTTGGCCACAAAGCGGCGCAGGTCTTCCTGATGGTCGCCGTTCATCGGCGGCGGCACAAACTCTGCCATGATCGCCTTGTAGATCTTGTGGGCGCGTTCCGCCGTCCAGACTGCGCCGTCGATCTGCCACGCCTCGTAATTGCGCCAGTCGGCGAGGAAGGGGGCGTAGAAGGCGGTCGTATAGCGGTCTTGTGTGTGCTGGACGCCGAAATAATGACCGCCGGGGCCGACGGTGCGGATGGCGTCGATGGCGATGTCATCCTCGGTCGTGGCGTAGGTCGCCGCTTCGAAATAGCGCTGGATCATCTGCAGGACTTCGCAGTCCATGATGAATTTTTCAGGGCTGGCGATCAAGCCACCCTCCAGCCAGCCCGCCGCGTGGTAGACCATGTTGGTGCGGCTTTGCACGGCGGCCCAAAGGCTATTGGAGGTTTCCCACATCGACTGACCATCCGGCACGTTGGCGGCACAGACGCCCGACGAGCGCAGCGGCACCTTGTAATGGCGCACAAGTTGTCCGGTCATCTGCGTCGCGCGCATGTATTCCGGGGTGCCGAAGGCGGGCGCGCCGGACTTCATGTCGACGTTGGAGGTGAAGGTGCCAATTGCCACCGGGCAGCCGGGGGCGATGTATTGCAAAAGGGCCACGGCGGCGAGGGCCTCGGCCAGCGAAAGGGTCACGGCACCGGCCATGGTGACGGGCGCCATCGCACCCGCGAGGGTGAAGGGGGTGATCACCACGGGCTGACCCCGCTTGGCCAGACGCATCGCGCCATCCAGCATCGGGTAGTCATGCTTCAGGGGCGAAACCGAGTTGATGTTGGTGTACATCCTTGGTTTCGCCTGGAATTCTTCCTCCGACAGACCACCCGCGATGCGGACCATCTCCATCACGTCCTCGACCCGTTCCGCGCCCAGCGAATAGGCGTGCACGACCTTGTCGGTGAGCGTGAGCTTTTCGTATAGACAGTCAAGGTGCCGGACCGAGGGGTGGATGTCGATGGGCTCCACAGGATAGCCGCCCGCGATGTGGATGCAGTTGAAGTACTGCGTCAACTTCATGAAATCCTTGAAGGTCTCAAAATCGCCGGAGCGTTTGCCGCGTTCCAGATCCCAGGAATTCGGCGGCGAAGAGACGTTCACGAACAGCATGTGCTTGCCGCCCATGATCACTTCACGCTCGGGATTGCGCGGGGTGATCGTGAAGGTCTCCGGCGCGCGGGCCAGCATTTCCATCACGAAATCCTCGTCCATCCGGACGTTGGTGCCGTTCACGATGCAGCCGGCCGCTTTCAGATGCGCGACGGCTTCCGGATTAAGGAATTCGATACCAATATCGCGCAGGATCTTCATCGTGCCGCGGTGGATGGCTTGCACGCCATCGGCATCCAGCGGTTCGGTCGGGCGATCGGGGTTCACGGGAATGCGCCAGGGCATCTGGTCGATGATGGAAGATCCGGCGCGTTCCTTGTTGCCGGCCCTGCCCCCGGCCCTGCGGCGCTTGGTGGCCTCTTCGGTCATGACGCTATCCTCCTTTGGCGGGGTTTTGACCCCGTTGATCGTTTTCCTGAGGATGACGGAAAGCGCGCTGCGGCGCTTACTCATTTCCCGACGCCAAAGCGTCGTTTTTGGCGCTGCGGTGGTTCAGACGGCGTTCATCCGGTCAATCCAGGCGCCCAATTCGGCAATTGTACCCAGAACGACGTCGGCATGGGGGGTCAAGGTCGCGCGCAACGCCGGCCCGGTCAGGACGCCGACCGCTTTCATTCCGGCACGACGGGCGGCGTCCAAATCATGCAGACTGTCGCCCACCATGGCGATCTGGCGGGGCGGCAGACCAATTGTTTGCGCGAAGGCCAGAAGCTGGCCGGGGGCCGGCTTGCCCCCATAGCCGGAATCGCATCCGGCAATGAACTGGAACAGATCGATCACCCCTGCCCCGGCCAGATGCGCACGGGCGGGCTTTTCGGTGTCGTTGGTGGCAAGCCCCAGGATCAAGCCGCGCGCTGTCAGGCCGGTCAGCACCTCTGGCAAGGCCACGGCAGGGATCATGGGCGCGGCGGCCCCCAGCGTATCCATCATGTCCATCAAGGACTTGAGGGTCAGCCCCTCCAGATGCGGATGGATCAGTGCGGCGATCTCGAACATGGTGCTGGCGATGACGGCGCTGTCGGGGGCGAACGCCACGTGAACCGGGTCGAACCCCAGAACACCGGCCAGATCGCCCTGCGCATAGGGCGCAAGATCGGCCAGCAGCGCCTTGGTCCAGGCGCCCCAGCTTTGCCGGAAGTCGAACAGCGTGCCGTCCTTGTCGAAAATGACTGCCTTGATCGTCGTCATGTCCAGTGCCAAACCTCTCCTCCGGGCAGGGCCATCCGTGCCGCTTGCGGCACGGTATAGGCCAGACCGACCTCGTCGCAAAAGGCCATGATGAGACGATCTTCGGTCAACAGATAGTCCAGCACCGCCCCCAGCACCCGCGGATCGGCGGCCTGCGCCATCAGCTCTGCCGGGGAAAGCCCGCTGAGGTTCAGAAACCCGTTAATCCTTTCGGCATCCCCCGCCACCCATTCCAGGGCCTGCGCGGCGATGATTTCGGCGGATTCTCGCCCGATCTTGCCGGTTTGCTTGGTGTTATTCACAGGTTTCCCTCAAACTTTCACGAATTGATTATGCAGTCAGAAAGGAATTCTTAACCAGTTGCGACCAAGGTTGTGACACAAGCGTATAGCAGGTGGGCCAGTTTCGTATGATCGGCAAGATCCTCATCGTTGATGATGTGTCGACAAATCGCATCGTCTTCAAGGTCAAATTGACCGCGGCCGGCTATCAGACCCTGATGGCGGCAGATGGGGAAAGCTGCGTGCGTGTCGCCCAGGCGGAACAGCCCGACATCATCCTGCTGGACCTGTTCCTGCCGGACCGCTCTGGGATCGAGGTGCTGAAGGCGCTGAAGATCCATCCGCAGACCCGGCGCATTCCTGTCGTGATGTTCTCGTCCGAGGCCGATGCCGCCATGCGACTGGCGGCGCTGCGCGCCGGGGCAGAGGATTTCATGGCCCGCCCGATTGATGACCAGACCTTGATGGCACGGCTGCGTGGCCTGCTGCGGGCGCGCGAGCATCTGGCCGGAATTTCCGCGCCAGAGCGTGACCTGCAGGTACTTGGGCTGGCCGAACCCCCGCAACGCTTTGAAATACCAGGGCAAGTCGCCCTTGTGATGCCAAGAGGAGAGCGCGCGCTTCACCTGAAGCGCGAGTTGGCGACGGCGGGCCATGACCGCTTTCACCTGATGGCGCCGGATGAAGTGCACGCCGATCAGACCGGGGCCGCACCGGATGTTTACCTTATACACGCAGATCTGAATGGCCCGGGGGGCGGGTTGCGCATGATGTCCGAACTTTTGTCGCGCAGCACGACGCGGCACGCGGCCTTCTGCATCTTTACGCCTGAACCGGCCCAAACCCTCGCGGCGACGGCCTTCGACCTTGGTGCCAATGATGTGGTCGATGCCGCGACCCCGTCGGCGGAACTGGCGCTGCGCCTACGGGCCCTGGTCAAGCGCAAGCGCGAGGGCGACCGGATGCGCGCCTCGGTGCAGGATGGCTTGCGGATGGCGGTGTTTGACCCGCTGACCGGCCTGCACAACCGCCGCTATGGCACAGCACAACTGAACGCCATCGCCGACCGGGCGCGGGCGGAGGGCAGCGAATTTGCGGTGATGGTGGTCGACATCGACAGGTTCAAGTCGGTCAACGACCGCTGGGGCCATGCCACGGGCGATGCCGTTCTGGTTGAGGTTGCGGCGCGGCTGGCCAGCAGCTTGCGCGCGACCGACCTTCTGGCCCGCGTCGGCGGCGAGGAGTTTCTGATCGCCCTGCCCGCAACCCCCCTGTCGGATGCGCAGATCGTGGCCGAACGCCTGTGCCGTGCCATCGAGACGGCGCCGGTTGTGATGGCGGATGGTCTGCGCGTGCCGGTCACGATCTCGATCGGGTTGACAACGGGGGGGGCTGACCCGACTGATCCGGTCTCGGTCGCCGATCTGGTGGCGCAGGCGGACCGCGCCCTGATGCATTCCAAGACCCATGGCCGCAATCAGGTGACCATCGTCCGGCACGCCGCCTGACCTTATTTTTCAATGACTTGGGTCCAAAGGCCCGGGCGCGTCAGTTCTTCGGTGGAGCTGCGACATCCCGCCCATGCAGCAGGTGATGCTCTAGCCGATCCGCGAAGGCAAGGCGGTCTTGCGACGACAGACCCGCCAGAAAATCGCGCAACGTGTCATTGCCCAGCTTCATCCGGGCGCTCAGATGGCCCTGTTGCGCGCTCAGGGCGGCATCCAGCGCCTTGGGATCGAAGGGTTGCGCCCGCAGCGAGACGATGATCGCCGTGGCATCCGCCGCCGCCTCGGCGCGGTTGGCCTGCAGGTCGCCGGCCTTGGCCTGGATGGCGGCTTTCAGGGCCGCGTGGTCCTCGGGGCGCAGGGCCTGATCGAAGGGGCCGAAGCCCAGATCATGGACCATATCGCCGCGCCCACCCGGACCGCCATGCAGAAAGGCACCCAGCGCCAGCCCGCCCACCGCCAGATTGACCGCCAGCGAGGCGATCAGCGCCCAGCGCACGCCGCGACTGGTGACCGCGGGGCTGCCCAGCGGGATGTTCGGGTTTTCCGTCATCTCAATTCTCCGTCCAGAGGGTGCCGGTGGCCGGCAGCAGGTCAATCTGCTCAACCGTCGCGCTGTCTGCCGCCCCGGTCGAGGTCAGCGCGGCCATCAGATTGGGCTGTGCGACACCCAGATAAAGGCCGGTCATCCCCGCGAAAGACAGCGCCGCCAAGGCCCGGCCCCCGCCCAGAACATCGGCGAAGGCGGTGAACCAGCCAAAGGGGGCGGACCTTGGTTTCTTCAACGTCGCTGTGGGGTCAGCGGGTTGCGGCCAGGGTTGCGGCTTGGGCTGCGCGTCACGCGCATCGTGCAGAATGCGCGATGTCAGGTCAGGTGAAGGGGTCACCCGCACCTCCGCCGCCTCGGCAAACAAGGCGTCCAGATCAAAGTCCTTGTCCATCACGCACCCTCCTCCGCATCATCGTCATAGCCCAAATCGGCCTTGCGCCCCGCCAGAACCGCAGCCAGCGCCCGCTTGCCGCGCGCCGTCAGGCTTTCCACGGCTTCAACGCCCAATCCCATGATCTGAGCGATCTCGGGGTTGGACAGTCCTTCGATGTGGCGCAGCACGACGGCCTGGCGCTGCCGTTCGGGCAGACTGGCAAGGCCTGCATTCAGCGCCGCCATGCGATCCGCCTCGATCATCGAGGCCACGACCGAGCCGCCTTGCGCGGCCACTTCCGGCGCGTCGTCCAGGCCAACGCCCGGCCTGCGCCCGCGCGCCCGTCGCAAATCGGTGCACAGATTGGTGACCACCCGGTAAAGCCAGGTCGACACCTGCGCCTCGCCGCGCCGCCACTCTGGCGCCACTTTCCACAAGCGCAGCATCGCCTCTTGCGTGACATCCTCCGCCTCGGCCCGGTCAGACAGCAGGCGCGTGGCATAGCCCAGAACGCGCGGGGTCAGACGCGTGGTCAAAAGGCGGGCAGCCTCGGGGTCTCCGTTGGCATAGAGAACCAGAAGCGTGTCGTCCGAGACTTCGTCCAATGTGTCGCGCGGCATGTCCATTCCACGGGGGATACAAGCTGAAAGGGCAGCGGGCAATCGGTTCCGCAGGCCGGAGAGTTTCCCCGACCTGCAGCCCAGCCCCCTCAGTTGCCAGGCGTGCCGGCTTGATCGTCATTGCCCATCGGGTGCTTGTGATGATGGCCACCCATCATGCCGCCCATCATGCCACCCGGCCCGCGCTGCATCATGGCGTCGGCCTCTGCCTGATCGATCACGCCGTCCTTGTTGGTGTCGGCCTGCGCGAAGGCATCCGGCGGCAGGGGGCGGGCGATCAGTTCGGCCGCCGAAAGCTTGCCGTCGCCATCGGTGTCCAGGTCCTTGACCATGCGGGTGGCCATGTCCTTGGCAACCGCCTCCATCGCCTTGAGATGCATCGCGGCGATTTCATCCACCGACAGTTTACCATCCTTGTCGGTATCAATCGACGCCACCTCGGCGGCACGGGCGGCGGCAAACTCTTCGGGCGTCACTTTGCCGTCCTTGTTGGCATCAGCCGCAGCAAAGTCGAAAGCCGGTGCCATCATGCCCATATGACCCATGGGCCTGCCCATACCCTGCATGTTCATGCCGCTGTTGTCCGCGATCGCCGCAGACCCAAGCAGTGCCGCTGCCACAGCCAGAAGGCCAAGGCCAACCGTCTTGTGCGAAACGTTCATCTTCATCTCCTGAACCAGACCTGCATCTCGCTGGTCTTGATGCAGGTGATACGGAGAGGCCCTGCATTTCCGTCGCTGGTTTTTTGGGCAAGGCGCGACAAAGCAGCACCCCCCCGGCATCGGGCCTCAACTTTCCGGCCAGGATGCGCTACATGACAGAGATAGAAGGAACCCGCGATGACTGTAAAACTGGCTCCGGCCCTGCTGGCCGAGGATGAGGAAACCGGCGAACGCCCGTTGTGGCCCGCGCTGCGGCGTGGCTTCATGTGTCGTTGCCCCAAATGTGGGGCAGGTCCGGTGCTGCAAAGCTACCTGAAGGTGCGCGATCATTGCCCCGTCTGTGGTGAGGCGTTCTATCACCACCGGGCTGACGATGGCCCGGCCTATCTGACGATTCTGATCGTGGGGCACCTGATGGCGCCGCTGATCTATTTCGTCTTCGTGACCTGGCGGCCAGAGCCGATGGTGATGGCCACGATGTTCACCCTTGGCACCGCTATTCTGGCGCTGGCGCTGTTGCCTCGGCTGAAAGGCGCCATCGTGGCGCTGCAATGGGCCAAGCGCATGCATGGCTTCGCCACGGGCCCCGCTGCGGATCCGTCCTTGCCCGATCATGCCTGACGCACCGGTTCGCGCCGCCGCCAGCGTGGTTCTTGTTCGGCAGGGGCCTCAGGGGGCACAGGTCCTGATGGGACAAAGGGGTGCGGGGGCGGTCTTCATGCCGTCGAAATACGTATTTCCGGGCGGGCGGGTCGATGCCGGGGATCAGGCCGGGACTTCGGGCCTGTCGCAGACCTGCCTGACCCGGCTTGGATTGCACCTGCCAGAGGGCGCTCCGGTACCCGCTGCACTGTTGGGCTGTGCCCACCGTGAGTTGCGCGAGGAAACCGGGTTGACTCTGCCCCCCCTTGCCCGCTTGCGCTTCATATTCCGGGCGATCACCCCGCCCGGCAGCCCGCGCCGTTTCGATGCCCGGTTCTTTCTGGCAGATGCCGCCGCTGTGACCGGCCCTCTGGACGATTTTTCAACCGCCGAGGACGAGCTGTCGCATCTGCATTGGGTGCCTTTGACCGCATCGCGCCATCTGGACCTGCCCTTCATCACCGAGATCGTTCTGGCCGAACTGCGCGCCCTGCTGGACGGCCATGATCAGCCCGGCGTGCCCTTCTTTGACAATTCCGGCCCGGTGCCGACCTTCCGCCGGCTGGTCTAGTCCCGCCCGTCATGTCGCACCGGCCAGATCGGATGCGGCACGGGATCCTTGGCGCGGATCAGATAGCGGCGGAAGACCTCGGCATAGTTGGCATAGACATAGCCCTCGTTGCGGCGCTGGTAATGCGCCTTGCGGTCGGCATAAAGACCCGGCAGTTTGTACCACGGCACAGCCGGGTGCATGTGGTGCACGACGTGGAAATTGTTGTTCAAAAACAACAGTGAAAGCGGGCCACGGTCCTCGATGATCACCGTACGGGCGCGAAAGGCCTGATGCGCGCGGTGTTCCAGAAAGGTGCGGATCTTCAGCAGCGCGAACCCCAGATAAACAGCGCCAAGGTAACCCAGAAGCGGCATCCCCGCCCAATGCAGCCAGAACAGCACTGGCACCAGACCGATCAGGTTCAGCCCCCAAGCCGCCAGAACCTGCCGATCGCCCTGCCGCATCAGCAGCACGTCCTTGTAGATGAAGGCCCAAGTGCCGATCAAAGGCCCCAGCAGCACCCGGCCCAGAAGCGTGTTGTTCCCCCGCAAGATCAGCCGCGTCACCCCTGACAGCCGCGCCCAGACCTCTGGCGGAAAAAAGTTGGACTCCGGGTCGTCATAGGGATCGGTCAAGACCGGGTCGTAGTGATGCTGCAGATGCGTCACCCGAAAGCGGCGGTAGGGCACGAAGATCGCCAGCGCGGGAAAGACCAACGCCTCGTTGAGAAGGGGGACGCGGAAGGGATGGTCATGCAACGCCTCGTGCTGCAGAGAGGAGAATTGCGCTATCGCAACCCCGCACAGGATCACGGACAGAAGCGCGCTTTGGCCCCAGACCAAAGTTCCCAAGACCCAGACGGCATAGGTCGCGGCCAGCAGGGCCAAGGTCGGCCACTCGATTTCGTCTGTCTTTGCAGGCATTTGCATCTCCTTGCCTGAGGCAGCTTTACCACTTGCCTGATGCTGCCGGAATTCGGAGAATGCGCAAGCAATCATCACCATTGGTGTGGATTATCCCCATATGCCGGATATGATCGACAAACGTGACCGCGCTTCGTTGTTCCGACTGCGGCTAAGTATTGCCATGGCGCAGGCCAAGGCCAGTCAGGCCAGCCTGGCCCGCACGGCGGGGCTGGATCGGTCAACCATTTCTGCATTGCTGTCGCCCGGAACGCGCTTGCCCAATGCGCAGGCGGCGGCCGATTGTGCGCTGGCTTTGGGTGTCTCCACCGATTGGCTTCTGGGGCTGACCGACCGTCCCGCACCGCCGGACCGGCTGGCGGACGAGGCGGTGACGCTGGTCGCCGCCCCGCGCGCCTTGTTTGACGACACGATCTTCGGCTGGCATCGCGCGGCGGCGGGGGCCAAGATCCGCCACGTGCCCGCGACGCTCCCCGATCTGTTGAAGACGCGTGAGGTGGCGGAATGGGAATACCACGCCACGTTGGGCCCCGATGCACCGCAGGCCCTTGCGGCCTTCGAGGCGCAGCGCAACTGGCTGGCCAGCGCCCATTCCGACTTTGAAATTGCCATACCGCTGCATGAACTCGGCAGTTTTGCGGCAGGCACGGGCTATTGGGCGGATCTGCCCAAGGCCCTGCGCCGTGCCCAGATTGACGACTTCATCCGCCTGACCGAGGCGCTGTATCCCGCGCTGCGTCTGTACCTGTTTGATGCGCATCGGGTGTTTTCGGCCCCGGTCACGGTCTTCGGATCCGAGCGCGCGGTGGTCTATCTGGGCCGGCAGTATCTGGTGTTCACCGACGCGGCCAAGGTCGCCGAAGTTTCGCGCCACTTTGACTGGCTGGTCCGCGAAGCGCGCTTTTCAGCGCGCGACACGGCCAGCCACCTGCGAAGCCTGACGGTCTAAGCCTTAATAGACGCTGAGCTTCGAGACATCATAGCCGTTGAAGGCCAGAATATCGCGGGCGGCCTTCAGACGGTCCGCGGGCAACTTGGCGTCCCGGTTCAGGATCATCCCGTAATGCCCCGAGGGCGAGCCGATCACCAGCGTGCGGTTGTCGCCATCGGCCCAAAGCACCCAGAACGGGCCCACTCCGGGCAAATCGAACCGCCCCGGCACCGTTGAGGTCATTGCCGCCTGCCCCTGCTTTTGCCCCGAGGGCAGGCAAAGCGAAAAGCGTGTCTGTGTCCCAATCTCCATGCCGCCACCCGCGCAGGCGGCGCCAAAACCGGCCACTTGCGTCCAATGCCCGGCGATCCGGGCCGGATCGAAGGCGGCGATGGAATAGACTTGGCGCGTGGTGTCGCGGTAGGTCGCTTCGACCACGGGTTTTGGGGCGCAGGCGGCCAGCAGCACGGCGACCAGAGACAGTCGGATCATTGCAGACACAGGGTAACCTCGGTTCCATCGGCCTGCAGGATGTCGTTGCAGCCCATGAGGGGGGTGATTGGAGAACAAGTGCCGGATTGTGCAAGGCATTCGCCCTGACAATCGCCCTTGCGGTGGCAGGCCTTGCCGGAATCCCGCGTGGTATGGACACAGACATGCCCGGTCGAACTGCCCGAAGCGGACCATTGGCCGCGCGATTTCTCGCAAAGCGCCTGTTCGGGCGAAACAATCGGGGCAGGTGCAGGGGTCGCGGCAGGGGCAGAGGCCGCCGGCGCGGTCTGGGTCTGCGCTGACCCCAGCGCGTTCGGACGCGGTGCGGGACGCGGGGTGGTCTTGCCCGGCACCTGCACCGCCACTGGCGCCCCGGTTTGCGGGGCAGCGACGGTCGCCGCAGGTTTGGCGGGCCCAAGCGGCGTCACCGCAATCGTATCCGAGGCGAGAGGCAAGGTGTCCGCCGCCGGAACCGGTCCCGGCGCAGGCGTCTGCATCTGGCAGGCGGCCAGCAGGCTCAGAACGGCGGCAAGACGGGCAAGCGGGCGCATGGGTCCCCTAAGGTTACAGGCAAGACTGACGCCAAAGCCGGGGGCTCTGGCAAGCGATTTGATCAGTAGGGTTGCGGATGGGCGCGGTGGGCGGCCGCAATCTCGGCCAGAACTTCGGGCGACAGGGTGATGGGGGTCAGATTGACCGCCAACTGCTTGGTGCTGGTTGCGCCGACGATGGGAATGGTCGGGAAGGGGCGGCTTTGCGTGAAGGCGATGGCCATCTGGCAGGGATTCAGGCCATGGCGTTGGGCAATGTCCAGATAGGCCTGCGTCGCCGGAAAGGTGCGCGGCGTGATGCGCCCGGACAGGATCGGGTTCAGCGACCGGCGCGAGCCGGCCGGTGTCACATCACCCTGATACTTGCCCGACAGGATGCCACAGGCGAGGGGCGAGAAGGCCAACATCGGCATGTCCTCCATCACCGAAAGCTCGGCCCAGTCCGTGTCGAACTGCCGGCAGAGCAGCGAGTATTCGTTCTGGATGGTCGCCATGCGCGGCAATCCGTGCTGGTCGGCCAAGGACAGCCATTTCGCCGTGCCCCAGACAGATTCATTGGAAAGTGCAATGTGGCGGATCTTGCCTTCCTTGATCAGATCAGCCGAAAGCTGCAGGATTTCAAGCATATGGTCTTCGACCTTCGCCTTGGCTTCCCCACGCGGGTCAAAGGCCCAATTGTCGCGAAAGTGATAGGCGGCGCGGTTGGGCCAGTGCAGTTGGTATAGGTCGACATAGCTGGTGCGCAGGCGGCGCAGGCTGCCCTCCACCGCTTGCCGCATCGCTGCTGCCGTCAGGGGGGCACCGTCGCGCACCGCCGCCTGCCCCTCTCCGGTGACCTTGGTCGCAAGGATCACACGGTCGCGGCAGCCACGGGCGGCGAACCACGCACCGATGATCTCTTCGGTCCGACCGACAGTTTCCTTTGAGACCGGGTTGACCGGATACATCTCGGCCGTGTCCCAGAAATTCACGCCGTAGGCCCAGGCCAGGTCGATCTGGGCATGGCCCTCGTCTTGGCTGTTCTGGCTGCCCCAGGTCATCGTGCCCAGGCAGATTTCCGAAACTTTCAGCCCGGTCCGTCCCAAATCAATCTGCCGCATCGCATCCTCCGGATTTTGCGGCAAGCTAGGAGGTTCGGGGGCAGAAGGAAAGTGAGGAGGATTGAGAACATTAACAGAACATCCTAGACTTGCCAGATGGCGCTGCCGATTCTTCATATCCCAGATGGGCGCAAGCCCTGGCCCGTGCAGGCTTTGCCCGGCGGGCTTGGTCTTGGTCTGGCGCGGGGCCGGGTGCATGAAATCTGCGGGCCCGCCCGCTGGGCGCTGGCCGCGATGATCCTGGGCGAAGGCGAGGGGCCGGTCTTGTGGATCGGTCCGGGTTGGGTGGCAGAGCGGATTTACCCGGCGGGACTTGCCGACTGGGCCGATCCGGGCCGGATCCTCTTTGCCCGCGCGCGGCGGCCCGAGGATCTTCTGTGGTCGATGGAAGAGGCGTTGCGGTCGGGAGCCATCCCGCTGGTGCTGACCGATCTGCCCGCCCCCCCTGCCCTGACCCCGGTCCGCCGTCTGCACTTGGCCGCCGAAACCGGGGCCGAGGCCGCGCGCCATGCGGGCCGCCTGCCCCCCTTGGGCCTGCTTTTGACGCCAGAGCAGGGCGGCGCGCAGGGCGTGGAAAGCCGCTGGCATATGGCCGCCGCCCCCAGCCACTCCACCCTGATCGAGCGGCGCAGCGCCTGGGTTCTGCACCGCTTGCGCGCCCGCCTGGCCCCCGAAGCCGCCTTCCATCTGCGGCGCGAGGCCCCCGATGACATGGGCCACGCCCGTCTTGTGGGCGAGGTCTGGCAGCGGAAAGATCAGGGCAACACCTGATCGTGACTTGCAAAATCCACCGACGTGCTAAGCTTGGTGACAGGAGGACCCCATGCGCCTGATCTCGATCCTCGCCCTCGTGCTGACTGCCGGTTCTGCGATGGCAGCGCCTCAGGCCTATCATTTGCAACCCGACCTCTCCTCGGTTGGCTTTGAGACGGATTTCGGACCGGACAAGATCACCGGCACCATGCCGGTTTCAACCGCCGATCTGACGCTGGATTTCGCCCATGTTGCCGCCTGCAAAGTGGCGGTGACCCTGAATGCTGCGGGGGCCGAGGCGAGTTTTCCCTTTGCCGCGCAGGCGATGAAGGGGCCGAAAGTTCTTGATGCGGCAGAGTTTCCGCAGATTTCCTTCGTCTCGACCGCGGTGAAGGCAGAGGCGCAAGGTGCGACCGTGTCGGGCAACATCACCATTCGCGGTGTCACCCAACCGGCCAGTTTTCATGCCGAAATCTACCGCCAGCAGGGCACGGTGGAGGGTGATCTCAGCCATCTGACCATCCGCCTGACCGGGGCCGTGCAGCGCAGCGCCTTTGGCGCCGTGGGCTGGCAGGACATGGTCGGTGACGAGGTGCGGCTGAACATTCTGGCCCGGATCGAAAGGGCCGACTGAGTGTTGAATGACGCAACGCGGTTTGGTCTGGTCAGCCGGGTGATCCACTGGGCAATGGCTGCGCTGATCCTCAGCCTGCTGATCCTGGGCACCAAACTCAACTCGATGCAGCCGGGGTTGGCGAACCTGTGGCTCTATGGGTTGCACAAGACCATGGGGCTGACCGCCTTTGCGCTGGTGCTGATCCGCTTGATCTGGCACCGCATCAGCCCGCCGCCAGAGCCGATCGGCCCGCCCTCGGCCTGGGAGACGCGGTTGGCCAAGGGGGTGCATCATCTGACCTATCTGCTGTTGGTGCTGATCCCGCTGGCCGGCTGGGCCTATGCCTCGGCCACGGGGCTGGATATCCTGTTTGCCGACCGCTGGGTCATTCCGCCGATCGCCCCGGTGTCGGAAGCTTGGGAGAATGCAACCCATCTGGCACATTCCGTCCTGACCAAGCTGCTGATGGCCGTGCTGGTGCTGCATGTGGCGGGCGCTGTGCGGCGGGGTATCGCGGGGGATGGCACCGTGTCGCGCATGATCTGGAAAGCGCCAAAAGGCTGATCCCAATCAAGCCCTTCCCCGCGGAAAGGCAGCACACCTCGGTCGAACTTGGATCAGGAGTGCATCATGCAAATCAGTTTCTCCGGGCAGACCGCCCTTGTGACCGGCGCAGGGTCTGGCATCGGCGCGGCGATTGCCGCCAGCCTTGCCGCTTCGGGCGCGCGTGTCATCGTGGCCGACCGCAATCTGGACCATGCCACCGCCGTGGCGGCCAACATCACCCAACTTGGCGGGCTGGCCCATGCGGCCGGTGGCGATGTGTCGGACCCCGAGGTGGTCAAATCGTTGGTGGCCCTCGCTGTCGCCAAGGGGGGTGCGCTGACCCTTCTGGTCAACAACGCCGGCATCGGCGGCCCGCAAGCCTTGCTGGGCGACTATCCGATCGACGGCTGGAAACAGGTGATCGACATCAACCTGAACGCGGTCTTCTACGGTCTACGCTTTGGCATCCCGGCGATGCTGGCGGCCGGCGGCGGCTCCATCGTCAACATGGCCTCGATCCTGGGTAGCGTCGGCTTTGCCAGTTCGTCGGCCTATGTCGCGGCCAAGCATGCGGTCGTGGGGATGACGCAGACGGCGGCGCTGGAGTATTCCGCAAAGGGCATCCGCACCAATGCCGTGGGACCGGGCTTCATCGACACACCGCTTCTGACCGCCCTGCCTGCCGCGGCCAAGGCCGGTCTGGCCGCCCTGCATCCGATTGGCCGGCTTGGTACCTCGCAAGAGGTGGCCAATCTGGTGCTGTTCCTTCTGTCGGACAAGGCCAGCTTCATTTCCGGCAGCTATCACCTTGTTGATGGCGGATACACCGCGCAATAGCCTTAGCGCTGGCCCTTCGCCTCGGCCCGCGTTAAATGAGCGCGGACCGAGACGAAAGGGCGCACCATGGCACGGATTCTGATCACTTCTGCCATTCCCTATATCAATGGGATCAAGCATTTGGGCAATCTGGTGGGCAGCCAGCTGCCCGCCGACCTGTTCGCCCGCTTCTGCCGGGCGCGCGGCGACGAGGTGATGTTCATCTGCGCCACCGACGAACATGGCACCCCCGCCGAACTGGCCGCGGCCAAAGCGGGCAAGCCGGTCGAGGAATACTGCGCCGAAATGCACGAAGTGCAGAAGGAACTGGCCGCTGGCTTCCGACTGTCCTTTGACCACTTCGGGCGCTCCTCCAGCCAGCGCAATCACAAACTGACCCAGCATTTCGCAGGCGTTCTGGCCGACAATGGCCTGATCCGGGAAGTCTCGGAAAAGCAGGTCTATTCGATTGACGACAAACGCTTCCTGCCCGACCGTTATATCGAGGGCACCTGCCCGAACTGCGGCTACACCAGTGCGCGCGGCGACCAGTGTGACAACTGCACCAAGCAGCTTGACCCGACCGACCTGATCAACCCCCACTCCACCGTCTCAGGCTCCACCAATCTTGAGGTGCGCGAAACCAAGCACCTTTACCTGATGCAGCGCACCCTGCGCGACAAGCTGGAGGCCTGGATCGACTCCAAGACCGATTGGCCGATCCTGACCACTTCGATCGCCAAGAAATGGCTGAACGATGGCGATGGCCTGCAAGACCGTGGCATCACCCGCGACCTGTACTGGGGCATTCCGGTCAAGCATGGCGACCAGCCCTGGCCCGGGATGGAGGGAAAGGTCTTCTACGTCTGGTTCGACGCGCCCATCGAATACATCGCCGGCACCGCCGAATGGGCTGATGCGCATGGCTTGGGGGATGACGCGTGGCAACGCTGGTGGCGCACTGACAAGGGCGCCTCGGACGTCACCTACTACCAGTTCATGGGCAAGGACAACGTGCCCTTCCACACGCTGTCCTTCCCCGCGACGATCCTGGGCAGCGGAGAGCCGTGGAAGCTGGTCGACTACCTCAAGTCCTTCAATTACCTGAACTATGATGGCGGCCAGTTCAGCACCTCGCGCGGCCGTGGCGTGTTCATGGATCAGGCTTTGTCGATCTTGCCCTCCGATTACTGGCGTTGGTGGTTGCTGAGCCACGCCCCCGAAAGTTCGGATGCCGAGTTCACCTGGGAGAATTTTCAGGCCTCGGTCAACAAGGACCTCGCCGACGTTCTGGGCAACCTGGTCAGCCGGGTGACCAAGTTCGCGCGCTCCAAGTTCGGTGAGACGATCCCGGCGGGTGGCACCTTTGGCGCGCAGGAAACCGCACTGATCGCCGATCTGGGCGCCAAAATCCGCGACTACGAAGGTTACATGGCCGCGATGGAGGTCCGCAAGGCCGCTGCCGAGTTGCGCGGCATATGGGTCGTGGGCAACGAATATCTGCAGTCCGCCGCGCCCTGGACCGTTGTGAAGACCGACCCCGAGCAGGCGCAGGCGATGATCCGGCTGGCGATCAACCTGATCCGTATCTATGCGATCCTGTCGCAGCCTTTCATTCCGGACGCTTCGGCCACGATGATGTCAGCGCTGAACTCTGCCGACTGGACCTGGCCCACAGACGTTTCCGAGGCGATCCGCGCCCTGGCCCCAGGCCACGGCTTTGCCGTGCCAGAGAACCTCTTCCGCAAGATCACCGACGAGGAACGGGCCGAGTGGCAGGCGAAGTTCTCGGGCATCCGGACCTGAACCAAGCGCCCCGAAGCTTTGCGCGGCAGGGCTTGGGGGCGGATGGGTTCAGAAGAGACCGATCAGCTTCAGGCTGACCACCACCAGAATGACGGCCAACAGCATCCGCAGGGCACCTTCGGGCAGTTTCGGCGCCAGAAGGCTGCCCAGGATGATGCCGGGGATCGAGCCCAGCAACAGCGTGGCCAGCAGCACGAAATCCACGTCGCCCAGATACCAGTGCCCAAGGCCCGACAGCAGCGTCAATGGCACCGCGTGGGCGATGTCCGAACCAACGATGCGCAGCGTGGGCAGGCGCGGGTAAAGCACCAGCAGCGCCGTCACACCAATCGCCCCCGCCCCGACCGAGGTCGTGGTGACCAGAACCCCCAGCACCAGACCGGTCAGCACGGTCAGACCCGCCACCAGACCCTCGCTTGTCGCGCGAACGCGGCGTCCCAGATAGGCCACGATCTGCGCCCGAAACAGCAACGAGGCTGAGGTCAGCAGCAAGACCGCGCCCAGCAGAACCGCCAGAATGCCGCCCTTGCTGGACTGGGCGCCCAAGGCCTGCATCACCGCAAAGGTCGCCACGGTGCCGGGAACCGAGCCCATCGCCAAGCGCCGCACAATCCGCCAATCCACCGACTTGTTGCGCCCGTGGATTGCCGTGCCGACGGATTTTGTCGCCGCCGCGTAAAGCAGATCGGTGCCGACGGCCGTCGCAGGGTGGATGCCGAACAACAGCACCAGAAGGGGCGTCATCAGCGACCCACCGCCAACGCCGGTCAACCCGACTATGACACCGACGGCCAGTCCGGACAGCGAGAAGAGAAAATTTATGTCTCCGAAGGTCATGTCTGTCGAATCCCTTTGCCGTGGATGGCAGAAATCCTGACATGAACCTTCCTGTCAACGCCAAATGCTAAATGTCTATAGGATTACATGATATTTCCAATCGCGCCGATGCCGGCTCGCCCCTTGGCCGGCTGGCGTCCCTTGATATGCCCCTAAGAGGTGATGCATGGACCTGCGGCATCTGATACTCTGCCGCAAAGGAGCCCGCATGAACGACACCGTGAAATTCGTCTCCAAAGGATCGGCCCATGTCAGCGTGGCGGCTGGGTCCAAGGCCTTGACCGTGTCCTTCGTGCTGTTGCCAAAGTTCACCATGCTGGCCTTTTCGGCCGCAATCGAACCCCTGCGGATGGCCAACCAATTGACCGGACAGGTTTTGTTCCGCTGGCATGTGCTGTCGGATGACGGCTTGCCGGTCGCCTGCTCCAACGGGGTGCCGGTGGTGGCCGAGGGACGCTGGGCCGACACTCAGCCCGAGGGGATCGTCTTTGTCGTCTCGGGGGTCGAGCCCGAGGGCAAGGCCAGCGCGGCATTGGGGGACTGGATACGTGGCCTGTGGCGGCGGGGCCGGATCGTGGGCGGACTGTGCACCGGGGCCTATGCGCTGGCCACGGCGGGCATTCTGCAGGGGCGGCGCTTCACGCTGCACTGGGACAATATCCCCGCCTTTGCCGAACTTCACCCCGACCTGCCCCCGGCGCGTCAGGTGTTCTGCATTGATGACCGGGTGATGTCCTGTGCCGGGGGCGTGGCAGCAGCCGACCTGATGCTGAAGCTGATCGCCGACCGGCACGGGCCAGCCTTGGCGCAAGAGGTGATGAACATGTGTCTTCTGACCCAGCGCCGCGATGGCGAGGATCAGCAGACGGCCTCACTCGCCGCCCGCTTGGGCACGCGGCATGAAAAACTGTTGCAGGCGGCGGCCTTCCTTGAGGCGCGCATCGAAGAGGATTTCGACCTTGACGCCTGTGCCGCCCATCTGGCCTTGTCGCGGCGCCAGATCGAGCGGCTGTTTGCGGCGCATCTGAACATCACCCCGGTGCGCTACATGAACGACCTTCGGCTGGCGCGCGGCCGGGCCCTGCTGGCGGAAACCGACCTGAAGGTGACCGAGGTGGCGGTGGCCTGCGGTTTCGCCTCGGCCTCGCATTTTTCCAAGAGTTTCCGCAAGAAATACGGGCTATCCCCTTACCGCTTCTCGCATTTCGGCGCTGCCGCTTAAGCGGTGCCGTGCGGCGCGCGGCCTTGGTTGCGCCTACTTCGGATGCATTTGGGCAATGGGCAAGGCGGGGCTTTGGCTTGCCTGAGTTGGGCACGGGTTATATGCAGGCGGCAACGAAAGGTGCTGCCATGACCCTGTTTTTCTCGACCACCGATGCGGATTTCGAAGCGCAGTTCACCGCCCTTCTGGGCATGAAACGCGAGGATGCAGAGGATGTCGATCAGGCGGTGGCCGGTATCATCGCCGATGTGCGCAAGCGCGGCGATGCGGCAGTGCTGGAGCTGACGGCGCGGTTTGACCGGATGACCTTGACCGCCGAGCGGCTGGCCTTTTCGGCGGATGAGATTTCTGCCGAGATTTCAAAGGTTTCCCCCGAAGATCGCGCGGCGCTGGAATTGGCGGCAGAGCGGATCCGCGCCTATCATGCGCGGCAGATGCCAGAGGATGCCCGGTGGGTAGACCCGGCGGGGGCCACTTTGGGCTGGCGCTGGACGCCGGTTTCGGCGGCCGGGCTTTACGTGCCGGGCGGGCTTGCGTCCTATCCGTCTTCGGTTCTGATGAACGCCATTCCGGCCAAGGTGGCCGGGGTCAAGCGGCTGGTCGTGGCCTGCCCGACGCCGGGCGGGGTGGTTAACCCCTTGGTTTTGCTGGCTGCGCAGATCGCGGGCGTAGATGTGGTCTACCGGATCGGCGGGGCGCAGGCGATTGCGGCCTTGGCGTATGGAACCCAGACGATTGCGCCCGTGGACAAGATCACCGGGCCGGGCAACGCCTATGTGGCGGCGGCCAAGCGGCGGGTGTTTGGCCGGGTGGGCATTGACATGATCGCCGGGCCTTCCGAGATTCTGGTGATTGCGGACCGTGATAACAACCCCGATTGGGTGGCTTTGGACCTGCTGTCGCAGGCGGAACATGACGAAAGCGCGCAGTCCATTCTGGTGACAGATGACGCGGACTTCGGTCGCGCGGTGGCGGCGGCGGTGGATAAGCGGTTGGAAACGTTGGAAAGACGGGCCATCGCGGGCGCCTCGTGGCGGCAGAATGGGGCTGTGATCACAGTGCGCGATCTGGCCGAGGCGGCAGAGCTGTCCAACCGCGTGGCGCCCGAGCATCTGGAGCTGTGCGTCGCCGATCCCGAGGGTCTGTCACAGGCCATCATCCATGCGGGCGCGATCTTTCTTGGGGCATGGACTCCGGAAGCGATTGGCGACTACGTTGGCGGGCCGAACCACGTGCTGCCCACGGCACGCTCGGCGCGGTTTTCCAGCGGGTTATCGGTGATGGACTTCATAAAGCGCACCACTTTGGCCCGGATGACACCAGAGGCTTTGGCCGCGATCGGACCGGCGGCAGAGCGGCTGGCCATCTCGGAAAGCCTTGAAGCGCATGGACTTTCCGTCCGCGCCCGGCTGGATGCTTTGAACGGGGGGCACCGATGACGAACCAGCTTTTCGCCATTGATATCGACGACAAGGGGCTGGTCGCCCCGACCCCGGAAGTGGATCAGGAACGCAAGGTGGCGATCTATGATCTCTTGGAGGAGAACAGCTTTTCCATCCCGCGCGCGGCGGAGTTTCCCGGGCCGTATCGGCTGGCCCTGGGCATTCGAGACGGACGGCTGGTTTTCGGGATTTCCGATATATCTGAACGACTTGTGGCCGAATTTCATCTTTCCATGGGGCCGTTTCGGCAGGTGGTGAAGGACTATTTCCAGATCTGCGAAAGCTATTTCGAAGCGGTCAAACGCCTGCCGCCCAGCCAGATCGAGGCGATCGACATGGCCCGGCGCGGCATCCACAACGAAGGGGCGCGGGTGCTGCAGGAGCGGCTGGAGGGCAAGGCGGTGGTCGACAGCGCCACGGCCCGCCGTCTGTTCACCCTGATCTGCGTGATGCACTGGGGCTGACAGGCATGGGCACCCTCCCCTCGGCTGTGCTGTTTTGCTGTGATCACAATGCGGTGCGTTCGCCCATGGCCGAAGGGATCATGAAAAAGTATTACGGGCAAAGGGTTTACGTCCAATCTGCCGGGGTCAAGAATGACATGGAGATTGACGGATTCTCGATTTCCGTTTGCGCCGAGATTGGCGTGGAACTGCACCGCCACCGCTCGCGCAGTTTTGAGGACATGCAGCAATGGGGCGATGATCTGGGGCAATATGACCTGATCATAGCGCTTTCGCCGGCCAGCCAGCGCATGGTTCTGGACCTGACGCCGCATTATCACCTGACGGTGGAATATTGGCCGATCCTGGACCCGACGGGCTTGGGCGAAAGCCGGGAGGCGAAGCTGGCCGCCTATCGGCAGGCGCGCGACCAGATCCGGGAGCGGATGGTGGCGCGGTTCGGGCCGCCGGAGCAGAATTAGGACAAGTGCTTGGGAACGCAGCGTTAATCTGGGCTGTGGCGTGAAAACCGCTGTCGGGATGGCGGCGTTTATCCGTAGGTTTCGCGTCGTTTATGTGTAGTTACGCGCGGCGGGCTGGGCCTTTGTTAACCACTTGCCGCGAATCAGGCCTCGGTCGTCAGAAGCGCGGGCAGGTTGTCTTGAATCCAGCACGACAGGTTCAGGACGCGGGTGGCGACTTCGCGGCCCAAGGGGGTCAGCGAGTATTCGACATGCGGCGGCACCACGTCATGCGCCACCCGCAGCACCAGATGGTCGGATTCCAGCACTTGCAGGGTCTGGGCCAGCATCCTTTCGCTGATACCGTCGATCCGCCGCTTGACTTGGGCAAAGCGCAGGGTGCCATCGGCCAGCGCGATCAGCACCAGCGTGCCCCAACGCGAAGTGACGTGTTGCAGGATCAGGCGCGAGGGGCAGTTGGCCATCAGGACATTGCCCTTGCGGACGAACTGTGCGGATTGAGAGAGATCATTGTGCGGCATTGCGGTGTACTTACCAATATGTGTGTACTTCTGTTTCGTAAGTATAGGGATAGGTTGCTGTCGTCAACAACAGGAGATTCCCATGACACTCGCCATTTCCGCTGCCACCGGCCACCTTGGTCGCCTTGCCATCGCTGCCGTGAAGGCGAAAGGCGCCAGCGTTGTGGCGCTTGCCCGTGACCCCGCCAAGGCCGCCGATCTGGGCGTTGAGGTGCGGGCGTTTGACTATACCAAGCCCGAGACCTTTGGCGCCTTGAAGGGTGTGACGACGCTGGTGCTGATTTCCTCGAACGATTTCAATGACCGGGTCGGGCAGCATAAAAGGGTGATTGACGCGGCCAAGGCGGCGGGGGTCGGGCATATCGTTTACACCTCGATCCTGAAGGGTGAGGCTTCGCCCATGGTGCTGGCGGAGGATCACAAGGGGACGGAGGCTTATCTGAAAGCGTCCGGCATCCCGCACACGCTGCTGCGCAATGGCTGGTATACCGAGAA
>NZ_CBBQHX010000045.1:0-31238 GCF_964946895.1 Stagnihabitans sp.
CGTACCGAACCCGGCGGCGATCCCGGTGCCGGTGGTCGAGGCAAAGGCCGCATCGGCCATGGCAACGAAAGCCCCCGCAAGGAGGATCTTGGCAAGTGTTGAGGTGGTCAAAATGAAGCTCCCGAACTGTTGGAGCCCGCCTGAAACCATACCCAGATTCGCCGCACAACGGAGGACCGGCAAAGGTGACATCGAAAGTTTTCCCGAACGGGAAGTTGAAAAAATCTTTCGATGCGTTTCCCTCAATGGTTGTTGGGAAAAACGGCATTTTGCGACGGCGAGGCATGTCGGAGTCGCAAAATGACCCCTTGCCGTTTTCCGAATCCCTGCCTAAACGCCGCCGCCCATCGGGGTAGCTCTTTCGACGATCCCGTGAAAAACCCTTGTGAAGTGACTGTAAATACGAAGATTCCCACCATGAAGCAAAAGAAGACACCCCTGCCCTTCGTCCCCCTCGATGCCATGATCGCCCGTGCACCGGGCTTTGCCCGGCATGATCTCCGCATCAGCCAGATTGCAACTGCCGGTTACGTTCTGGCCCTCCAGCTGAACGAATTCTGCCGCCCGGAACTGGCCTATTCCTCCTTCCCCCGTGCCTGGTTCGAGCACTACACGGCGATGGATTTTCTGCTCGTAGACCCGGTTCTGGAATGGGCGGCGGCCAACTCTGGCTCTGCGCGTTGGTCCGAGATCGCAGGCCCGTCGACCTCGCCGCAGTCAGTCAGAGTTCTGGACCATGCGGCCACCTACAACCTCCGCTATGGCGTGATCTTCTCGACGAAGAATCAGATGATCGGGCTGAAGCGATCCTTCCTCTCCTGCGCCAGGCCAGACCGCGAGTTCGCCGACGGCGAAATCCGCGAACTCGACGTCCTGTTCCACGATACCCTTTCGCTGCGGTCCCTGACGAGCGATCTGACCCCGGCCTGCCGCGAGGTGATGAACATGTTGGCCATCGGCATGACGCAGATCGACATCGCGCTGCATCTCGGCATCAGCCGCGATTCGGTCAAGAAACGGATCGAGCGGGCCTGCAAGACTCTGGGTGCTCGAAACGCCTCGCATGCGCTCGCCATGGCCGTCGAGGGCAGCATCGTCAGCGCCTACGGCTGACAATGCTGAGGCAGTTGAACGCCAGTTCGTAGCCGCGCCAGCCCGAAATCCAAGACCAAGTCCGAAGGGCAAAAACCAGCCCTACGGCACAGATCAGCGCCGCCCAATATCACTCCCCGTGGCAGCTAAAGCCGCCACGGATGACCCGTCACATCCTGGATTCCAAACCCCATCCACAAAGAGAAACGACGCCAGACCAAAGGTCCGACGCCGCACTAAGTCCCTCGTAGCGAAAGGAATTTAGCGCGAGCCTTGGAGAGCTTCAACCCGCAAAATAACTAGCGGGCATGAATTTCTGCTGCCTGACGGTCGGACGTCCTCACAGGAAAGGACTGCCCCCATGGACCTCACTTCCGGTGCCATTCTCCGACGCATCATCGCCACCCCGCTCTCTGTCACGGCCCACAAACTGGCCACCATCATCCTTGACGGCACTTCTTGGAAGGATGGCTACAATGGGCTCGAACGCGGTACCGCCGCCTTCACGCTCACCCACCTCATCGACCTAATGGGCATCTCACGGCAGCACATGAGCACGCTCCTGGGAGAGTTGGATACCTCGGGCTTGGGTCTTGAGCGATCGAAGCCTGGCGGGAAGTTTGCGCCCTGGATCTTCCGTTGGATGCCTGTGAATAAGTCTCGGTCGGGCACGAAGGAAACGTCAAGCCCGGGCGAAACATCTCCTTCATTAGAGTCTCATAACAAAACTGTATTCACCGGAATGATCGAAATCGGGGTAGATCACGACCCGAAGCGCAAGGTCTGGCTGGACTTGATCGAGGCTGCAAAGCGCGCTCTGCCCTGCTGGAACATCGATACCAAGGCCATCTGGGAAAGGTTCGTTGCATTCAATCGCACCAAGGGAAACACGTCCGTGCCGGCCGGGTTCTTGCTGGGCTTCATGCGGAAATGGCGATTGGCACCGGGAACAAAGGCTCAAGCGCCAGAACCGGTCGGCGCCATCAGAGACGAAAGGATTCTACTCGTGCAGGAAATGGCGCGACATGCACCAACCAAGAACCGGGCGTTCCACCAGCAAGATCTCGAGCGCCTTATCGGAGTCGCGGCCTATCGGAGCAGGATTGCCGGGATGGCTGAGAAGCTCGGGCTTGGTCGCTTCACCGCCGCACTTGCCGTCCATGGGGAAGCCGTTAGGTTGGGAGAAATCGCGCCATGATGCGGGAGTTGTGGTTTGTCGAATGTGGCCAAGAGGTAGTGGTGGGCCCAAAGCAGTCGACCGACGAGGACCGTTGTTTGCAGGCCACTTTCTCGATCGCGGCCATTCATTGCGGCTGCAGTGGGCCGTTGGACGGTCTGGTCCGTTGCAGACAAAGGCGGCAGTTTAGGCGTGGTGCCAGTTCTGCGCAGGGTTGCCCCCCGCCTGATAGGTCTGTGCGGTGACGCGGAAGCGCGATTCCACTTCAATTGCGTGGCAGAAAACAAGGCGTGAAGTAACCCAAATTCGTTACTTTCAGACTAGGCGGAAAGGCACCGCCGGCAAACCGTTTGGGAGCCTTTCATTTCTAGAGTGGGGGGCGGCACGGGGTTTTCAAGCTAAGGCCTCGCCCAACATCATCGTCCCCGCGCCGCTACGGGTCTGGCCCTTATACCTCCTGCTGCTCTTCATCGGGTTTCAGCGCACTTGAGACAGCACCCTCCCACTTCGGCGGATGCTGATGCTACCGATCGTCGTAACGCTGCTGGCAACCCTGAGCTTTGTCGTCGCTTGTTGGAGGACTTTGCCCGCCGCTTTTGGCCGGTCTGGTCACGGGTGGCTTTGTTGGCTTGCACTTGGAATGCCTCGGCGTGACCCGCTGCTTGCCCGACGGCCGTGTGTGGCTGCGCGGCGAATGGGGGTCATTCAGCCTGCTTCTGCTGATCCTGGTCTACCGCTACGCCACCAGCGTAATTGCAGGCTTCAACCCCGAACTTCATTCCAACCTGACTTGGCTTCTGGGCACGGTCTTCATCTCCATGTCCCTCTCGGCAATGTTCCTCGGCCGAATCGCCGCTAGGCTTCGAGCATATTTTGCGGCCATAGCGGCAATCGGCTGAAACTGCTTTTCACCGCTTTCGACACGAAAAGGAACCCGATCAGGGTCAGCCCCTTCGTGTCGCCTTAGCTTGGCAGATCAACCCTCAGGTCCGCTTCATCGGGCAGGTCGACAAGCCCAGAACCGTATAGAGCGGGCAACTGCCGATCAGCCCGGTGACCAAAGGAACAATGCCGATCAGCTTGGCATAGTGCAAAGCCCCCGTGCCATTGTCTGCAAAGAACCAAACCAGCAGCGCCAGACCGACGATGATCCGCAGCGCCCGGTCCAAAGTGCCTTCATTCGTTTTGAACATCATATTTCCCCTTGTCTCGCGGCCTCGGACCAGTTCCGGGCCTGATGACACGAGTTTAGGCCGCCGACGCTGCATCGTCTGTGACCAGGATCACAAAACACCCAAGGAAACTTCTTTAAGCCCGGCCTCATTCAGGATGATCACCTGACCGCGCTCGGTCTGTGCGAGTCCCCGGAGTGCGAAGCCTTGCAGGTGTCGGGTGACAACCTCGCGCACGGTACCCAGCCGGGCGGCGAGTTCCGCTTGGGTGGCGTGAACCACGCCTTTATCAGCCATCTCCAGGAGGGCATGGGCCAGACGAGCCTCCATCGGGACGAAGGCCACCTGCTCCAACACGCGGGTCAGATCGTTCATCCGGGTGCCAAATGCCTGCAGAACAAAGCGGCGAAAGCCCTTGTCCAGATCCATCATTGAAAGAAAGATCGCTTTTGGGACCAGAACAGCAAGCGTTTCCGAGGTGGTCAGGGCGGTGCCGGTGTACACCTCATCTCCCAGTAGACCCAAGGTGGTCTGCACACAGCTTTGCCCCGCCTCAACCACATACAGCAACATTTCTCGGCCCGACACCGAGGTCAGCCGCACTTCGATGCGACCTTGTAGGACGATGACAAAGGCCTGCGCCTGATCCCCGGCCCGGAACAGGACCATTCCTGGTGGAAGTCGTTGCGGCGCAAGGCCGTGAAGGGCCTCGACGCTGGCGGGTGTTTCAAAGAGGCCCTTGGTCCAATCCATATCCGGCAGGATGCGCAAAGACCCCAGACGGCGCAAGACCCCATTATGCTTCAGCGGGTCTTGCGACCATCGCCAAGTGTGCCGATCTTGCGGCTGTCCTCTTGCATCTCCAGCCACATCGCGTTGACGACAGCAAAGATCGCCGCCAAGGGAAGCCCCAAAAGCCAGGCAAAATACCACATATCACGCTCCATTTCCTGAGAGCAGCCGAGGCACCATGCCCCAGCTGCAGAGGGCAGTTGCCGGGTCAGCCGTTCCCGTCAGCACAGCGCTGGAAGGCGGGTAGGTGATTGTTGGTCGAAGCGGCACTCAAGGCCTTGAAGACCGTCGTGATGTCGTCGAACGCCGCCACGGCGGGCAGCAATTCTTCATCATAAAGGCGGGCATTGTCGATTTCGGCGGTTACACCAATGGCACAGACTTCGGGCAAGGTGTCGGGCAGAGTGGGCAGGGCTTTGGCGCCCATGGCCCAGCCATTATCTGGCACAGCGACGCTGTAGGTGGTCATCAGGTCAATCAGCATGGCCTGATGCTTCCTTTCGGCCTTGATGATGTTGGAAAACGGCCGGACTTCGCCGAATTTCTGCATCGTGGCCGCATATATGGCCTCGGCATGGTATTCGTCGTCCAGCGCCCGCAGGAGCGCAGTTTTGGCGGCATCCGGCAGGGTTGCGGCGTCTGACATTGCGGGTAGGAAGGTTGTGCCAGCGGCGATACAAAGGGCCAGGACTTGAATCTTCATAGGTCTTCTCCAGTGGACAGGAGCGCGCGGCCGGTGCCGCGACGCCCGTGCTAATAAAGCGAGTTCGAGTGGGTGTTGACCTCCGCTTCGGTGACCTTGCCCCACAGCACTTTGTAGACCCATGCGGTGTAGGCCAGGATCAGCGGCAGGAAGATCACCGTGACCACCAGCATGATGAACAGCGTCAGATGCGAGGAGGAAGCGTTCCACACCGTCAGCGAGGATTTCGGGTCGGTTTCAGACGGCAGGATGAAGGGAAACATCGTCAGCCCGACCGACGAGATCATCCCGAAGATCGCCAGTTTCGACGCGAGCAAGGTGGAAACTTCACGCCCCGCCCGCAAGCCCATGAATGCCAGCAACCCGCCGACCACTCCCATAGCCGGTGCGATCGCGATCCACGGCCGCAGGCTGTAAGCGGTCATCCACGTACCGCCCTTTGCCACCTCAAAGTGCAACGGATTTGACGGGCCGTCTGTCACGTAAGTTCCGATGATCTGATAGCCGTCAATCCCCAAGGCAAGCCAGACTCCGGCAAGCGCATAGCCCCCCACCGCCACCAAAGCCGCGACGGAGCCAATGGTACGGGCACGGTCCTTGACGGTGCCCTCAGCCTTGACCGACAGCCACGCGGCACCATGCATCACCAGCATCGACAGCGACACCACTCCGGCCAACAAGGCGAAGGGGTTCAAGAGGCTGAAGAATTTCACATACCAGACGCCCTCGTAGACCGAGCGCAGGTCGTCAGTGAAGTGGAACGGCACGCCTTGCAGAACGTTCCCCACCGCCACGCCGAAGATCAGCGCGGGCACGAAGCCACCGGCAAACAGCGCCCAGTCCCAAGTGGAACGCCAGCCCGCTCCATCCCGTTTGGAGCGGTACTTGAACGCCACCGGCCGCACGATCAGCGCCGCCAGCACCACCCACATCGCAAGGTAAAAGCCCGAGAAGGACACGGCATAGAGCGGCGGCCAAGCGGCGAAGATGGCACCGCCACCAAGGATGAACCAGACTTGGTTACCCTCCCACACCGGACCGACTGTATTGATCGCTATCCTGCGCTCGGTGTCGGTTTTGGCCACGAAGGGCAACAAGGCGCCAACTCCCATGTCAAACCCGTCCGTCAGGGCAAAGCCGATCAGCAGCACGCCCAGAAGGACCCACCAGATCAGGCGCAGCGTTTCATAGCTCAAAAGGTCATGCAGGATCATGGTCTTTACTCCGCCGGTTGGGCGATGGCGTCAGCCGTGCTGCGGCCCGCCAGGCGATTGCTGTGCAGGGTGGTCCAGGCGTCGGTCTCCTCGACATCCTGGAAAGGGCCCTTGCGGATGTACTTCAGCATCAGTCCCATCTCGACCACGAAGAGGACCGAGTAGAACAGCACGAACCCCGCCAGCGTCATCGCCACCTCCGTCATCGACAGCGAGGAAACCGACATGGCCGTTGGCAGCACGCCATCCACTGTCCAGGGCTGGCGGCCGAATTCCGCGACAAACCAGCCCATCTCGGCGGCAATCCAAGGCGCAGGGATCATCAGGACGGCTAGGTAAAGCGCGGGGCGCTGGAAGTTCATCCGCCTGAACGATGCGCGGTAGAAGAAGTAGATCATGGTCCCGATGAAGCCGAACCCAAGGGCGGCCATCACGCGAAAGGCCCAGAACAGCGGCCAAACGGTGGGGACGGTGTCATTGGCCGCCAAGGCAATTTGCGCCTCGGTCGCGGTGCGCGGGTCGTCAACATATTTCTTGAGCAGGAAGGCAAAGCCGAGGTCAGCCGAATGCGCCTCAAACGTCTTGGTCACATCGGCGGGGGCTGCGTCTTTCATCGTACGGATCGTCAACAGAGAGTCATAGGCGATCAATCCCGACCGGATGCGATCCTGCGCCACGGCAACCAGTTCGGTGATACCGGGAATTTCGGTGTTCAGCGACCGCGTGCCAATCAGCCCCATTACGCCGGGGATCTTGATGGCGTAATGCGTCTCACGCGCCTGTTGGTCAGGGAAGCCAAAGGCGGTGATGGCGGCGGGGGCGGGTTCGGTGTGCCACATCCCCTCGATGGCGGCCAGTTTCATCTTCTGGCTGTGCGTGGCGTTATAGCCGGACTCATCTCCCAGAAGCACAACCGAGAAGGCCGAAGCCAGCCCGAATGCCGCCGCAACCGAGATTGACCGCCGTGCCAGTTCGACATGGCGGCCTTTGATCAGATACCAGGCCGAGACGCCCAGCACGAAGACCGAGGCCGTCACATAGCCTGCCGAGACGGTGTGAACGAACTTGGCCTGCGCCACCTCGTTGAAGAGAACCGCATAGAAATCCGTCATCTCCATCCGCATGGTCTGCGGGTTGAACTGCGCGCCGACCGGATTCTGCATCCAGCCATTGGCGATCAATATCCACAGGGCCGAGAAGTTGGAACCGATGGCCACCAGCCAAGCCACCATCAGGTGGGCCGTCTTGGACAGCTTGTCCCAGCCGAAGAAGAACAGCCCAACGAAGGTGGCCTCAAGGAAGAAGGCCATCAGCCCTTCAATCGCGAGCGGCGCGCCGAAGATGTCGCCGACATACTGACTGTAATAGCTCCAGTTCATGCCGAACTGGAATTCCATCGTGATGCCGGTGGCGACCCCCAGAACGAAGTTGATGCCGAACAGCGTGCCCCAGAACTTTGTCATCTGCCGCCAGATCGGCCGGTTGGTCATCACATAGACCGTCTCCATGATGGCGACGATGATCGACAGGCCGAGTGTCAGCGGCACGAACAGGAAGTGATACATCGCTGTCGTGGCAAACTGCAGCCGTGACAGCTCGACGATGCCGAAGTCCATTGTCTTGCGCTCCTAAGGAATGTGGGGCGTCGGGCCTCACAGATATATATTCTTGAATGTGTGTAGCGACACATTCTGAAAGCCTCTTTGACATGGATCAATAACCCACATCACAGATACGACTTTAAGCCAGATCTAGCACCCTGTCCGCCCAATCCAGTTCGACGCGACGGTGTGACGCGGTCAGGATGGCGGCGTGGGGCAGGTAGTGGCGGATGCCCGTCAGAACTTGAGCAGCGGTCGCTTCGTCCAGCCCCTCGGTCGGCTCATCCAGCAGCAGGATCATGGGGTTGCGCAGCAGGGCGCGGGCCAGAACCAGCCGCCGCGCCTCGCCGCCCGACAGGCCAGCGCCTTGCGGGCCAAGGATGAAATCCAGCCCGCCTTTCGCCTGTATCACTTCATCCAGCGCTACGGCCCTCAGCGCCGCCCGCAGGGCTGCATCGGCTTGCGGTCCGGCTAAAGTCAGCGCCTCGCGCAGGGTGCCCGCCATCAGGGCCGCGCGTTGCGGCACCATAACCATCTGGGCCCGCAGCGTGGCTTCATCCCAAGCATGCACCTCCAGCGCACCCAGACGGATCTGTCCGGCGGTTGGAGCCAGCAACCCGGCCACCATCAGCAAAACCGTGCTCTTGCCCGATCCGCTTGGCCCGGCAAGGGCGAGCGTCTGCCCTGGCAGCACGCTGAAACCAAGCCCTTCGATCACGAAAGCCTGTGCACCGGGCCGTTTGAACCCAACATCGATCAGGCGCAGCCCATCCGCTACGCCGCTCTGCCCCTTGGGCACCGGACCTACTGCGGCCAAAGTCTCGCCGACACGGCGGGCGGCAAGGACCATCCGGCCCAATTCGGCCACGGCGCGGCGCAGGGGAGCCACGGTCTCCGTCAGGGCCAGTGCCGCAAAGAAGCCCGCTGCGGCATAGGCCGGGGTCAGTCTGCCCCGGTTGACCAAGGCCATGCCAAGGGCCAGCGTGCCGCTGGCCATCACGGTGCCCAGCAAGGACAGCGCCAGCCCGGCGCGTCGCTCAATCTGGTCGAGCGTCACGCGGTCGGCTTGCCTGTCCTGGTCCGCCTCCAGCACGGCCTGCGCCTGCACGGAAAGTTGCCCGTAGACCGCCAGATCGCTGCGGGTCTGCACAAGGTCGATGAAGCCGCTGCGAAAGGCCTGCGCCGCCGTCTCGGCCCGACTTGACGGGGAAAGCGCCTTTCGCCCGGCCCAAAGCATCGTCACTGCCGCGCCCGCCACAAAGCCCACGGCCAACCACAAAGCAACGGCCAGCCCGAGCAAGGCCCAGACCACCGCAAAGGCTACCACTTGCGCCAAAAGCCCTGAGGTGAAGGGCAGGATCAGTCGCAAAGGCACGCCATCCAAGGCATCGACATCCGCCGTCAGCCGGTTAAGAAGCTGCGGCCCGCGCAGCCTTACCAGCTTGTCGTAAGGTTCCGCCGCATGGGCCTGCAGCAGTCGCACCCGCAGCCCGGCCAAGGCGCGCAGGGTGGCGTCATGGGTCAGAACCCGCTCGCCATACCGTGCAACGGTCCGCCCCAGCGCCAGAAACCGCACAAGGGCTGAGGGGCGGAAGACGTCGAACACCGCACCCGCTCCGGCGAGCCCGGCCACAGCCGACGCGGTGATGAACCAACCAGACAGGCCCAGAAGCCCGATACCGGCGACCAGTACCAAGACCCCAAGCGCTGCACCTCGCAGCATGGCCACGCGCTGGTCGCGCCAGATCAGCGCGAAGATCTGCCAAAGTTCGGTCATGCCGCCGCACCGATCCGGATCACGCGGTCCATCCGGGCGGCAAGCCGCTCGTCGTGGGTGGCGATGATCAGGCTGCACCCGGCGGCGGCGAGGGCCATCAGCCCCTCGGTCACCTTGGCGGCGGTTTCCTCATCCAAATCGGCGGTGGGTTCGTCGGCCAGAAAGACATCCGGTACTGCCTGAATGGCGCGGGCGAGGGTCAACCGCCGCGCCTCGCCGCCAGAAAGACCTCCTCCGGTTTCCCCCAGGAGGGTCGACAGGCCTGCTGGAAGGGCCGCCACAACATCCTGAACCGCGGCCATGCGCAGAGCGGGAGCCACGTCACCGGAGCGTCCGAAGGTGAGGTTATGATGCAGTGTGGCGTTCAGGAAGTGCGGCGCCTGTGGCATCCAGCCCAGACGGGCACGCCAGCCATCGGCCGTTTCGGACGACAGGACCTGCCCTGCGACCGAGATCTGTCCAGCATCCGGCACCGCCATCCCGGCCAGAAGCCGCAGAAGGGTGGTTTTGCCCGCCCCGCTTGGGCCCAGCAGCGCCACTGTTTGCCCCGGGCTGACGGTGAAATCCGGGTAGACGACCTCCCGCCCGCCGCGCTGAATCCGGACGCCATGGACGGCAACCTCTGCCGCGCCGACCAAGCGGGCCGCCGATGCACCAGTACCCAGAAGCGCCGGAGCCTCGGCAGCTTCCCAGCGGTCCAATTCGCCAGCGACCGCCAATGCGGCTGCCTTGTCATGCCAGGCGGCGGATAGGTCGCGCAGGGGTTGGTAGAATTCCGGTGCCAACAGCAGCAGGAAAAGGCCGGATCTGGGCGTCAGCGTCGCGCCATAGCTGCCAAAGTGCAGCATGCCCAGCAGATTAAAGCCGACATAGACCGCCACCATCGCCACGCCGATGGCCGCAAACAACTCCAGCACCGCCGAGGACAGGAAGGCTACGCGCAGCACCGACATGGTCTGTGCCCGCAGCCGCTCTGCCCCTTCGGCAAAACTGGCGGCGACGGCCTCACCCGCACCGAGCAGCCGTATGTCGACCAGCGCCCGCAGGCGTTCGACCAAAAGGTCGTTCAGGCTTCCGATCTCGGCCATTTGGTGCTGGCTGGCTTCCTTCGCGGCCATGCCGACCAGCGCCATGAAGACCGGGATCAAGGGCCCGGTGATAAGGAAGACCAGCCCCACCGCCCACGAGTGCCAGAAGGCCAGCCCCAGAATCACGATGGGCACCACCATCACCCGCCCCTGCGCTGGGGCATAGCGGGTGACATAGGGCAGAACGGCATCCAGCTTCTCACTGGACAGCGCCGCTACCGCCCCGGCGCTCATCCCATCGGTCGCCAGGGCCTCGCGGTTGACGATGCGCGCCCGTGCGGTGATGACCACCTGAAGGCCTGCGTCAAAGAGCCGGCCTTCCGCCAGATAGGTCAGGGCCGCGCGCAAGACCCCGGCCAGTGTAAAGCCTGCAACGGCAAGCCAGGGCAAGGCGCCGTCCATCAACCCGGCCAAGGCCGAGGACACAAGCGCTGCCTGCACGGGCCAGATCAGCGACGAGGCCGCCGACAAACCCGCTGCCAGCCGCAATTGTCCCCGCAGGGGCCGCAACATCGCCGTCAGCACCTGTTCATCTCGTCCCGCGCCGTGCGCCATTCCCATTCCTTAACCCACATGCCGCATGCGTCTTATCTGCAATTTCCGGCGCCTGACGTGATCTAGATCAGATACGGCGCTTTCCACGTCAGCTATGCAACGCATGTCCGATGTCAACAAGCCGAGCCGCCCGATGCGCCTGACCACCCGCACCAACCTTGCCGCCCGCGTTCTGATGTTCTGCGGCGTGAATGCCGGAAGAACCGTGCGGTCTACCGAGATTGCCCAAGCCTGTAACGCCTCGAGCAACCATATGGCGCAGGTAGTTCAGCAGTTGCACATGCACGGCTTCGTCCAGACCTTGCGTGGCCGCGCTGGCGGGTTGCGCCTGACCCGTGACGCCAGCCAGATTTCCATCGGACAGGTCTTTCGCATCTTCGAATCCAGCGTGCCCTTTGCCGAATGCTTTGCGGCGGACGAAAACACCTGTCCCTTGACCGAGGCCTGCCGCCTCCGAGGCTTCATATCGCGCGCGGTCGAGGCGTTCTATCACGAGTTGGACATGGTCACTGTGGACGACCTTGTGCGTGGCAACTGCGCCCTTGGGGCCCTACTGAGTCTCGTCGAGGCCCCGCGGCAGGTTTGCACCCTAGCCTGATGCGGCTCCGTGGCCCGCAGGTGAGGGACAGAACGCATCCCGCAGTGCGGCGATCACCGGTTTCACATCCTGCCGCAACAGATGATAGATCACGGTCTTTCCGTCTCGACGCGTGCCAACGTAGCCTTCGGCCCGCAGCCGCATCAGTTGCTGGGACGCGGTCGGCTGGGCTAGACTAAGAGCATCCGCCAAAGCGCCAACCGATAGGTCCCGATCCAGAAGCAAGCAAAGAATTTGCAGGCGGCCCTCGTGCGAAAGTGTCTTAAGGAAGGTTACAGCATTGGCCACGGCTTTTGGGCTACCGCCAAATCCTTCCGCGTCAAGAACTGGTGTCGACATGGCAGCTCCTTTGTCTGCGGGTGCTCATTTTTAGCTTTGTCCTACTCGAAGGCGCAACCTTTCTTGATCCCGAACGCGCGGAAGACCGTGGCTGCGGGGCAAAAGCCGGTCAGCGATGACTGGATCAGATTTGCGCCGATGAAGATGGTGAACCAGACGAAATAGGCCGAGACGAAGGCGGTCAGCATGACGCTGAGCAAGGTCATCAGGCCGGCAAAGAGAAGGACAGAACGGTCTAGGGTCATTTCAGCTACCTTGTGGTGAAGGCCGGGGCTTGGCGCCCCGGCGGCGGGCGTCAGCCCTTTTTGACTTCTTTCAGCTTGTCGATGCCCAGCACCTTGAGGGCGAGGCTTTCGTAGAAGGGTTCGGACTTGCCCTGCCGCAGCTTGCGCATGAAGTATTTCTCGAAGCCGACCTTGGCGAGGTGGACCCATTTGCCCGAGGACGACCAGTTGACGTTGCGCGGCGGGATTTGCGGTTGTGCGACGAAGGCGATGCCCCCGTCGCCGAAGTCGGCAAGGCAGATGGCGTTCCATGTGCCGACCTGATCCGGCTCTGCCCCGCGCACGAGGTTGCCGATGTTGTGGGCGGTCGCGGTGACCATGCTTTCGATCATGAAACCGGTTTTCGGCACACCGCAGGCGACCGGCGTTGGGGCCAGAGGCGGGATCGCGACGCAGACGCCGACAGCGAAGATATTCTTGAACTTCTGGTTCTGTTGGTGCTGGTCGACGAGGGTGAATCCGCGCGGATTGGACAGGCCCTCGATCCCCGACACTGGCTTGATGCCACGGAAGGCGGGCAGCATCATCGAATAGGCGAAGGGCAGCACCTTTTCAGGTTTGGCAACGCCGTCCTCGCCGACCTCTTCCACCGTCATCTTGCCGTCTTCGACCTTCTTGATCCGGGTCGAGGTCATCCATTTGATGGTCTTTGACCGCATTTCCGATTCCAGAAGACCCTTGGTGTCGCCCACCCCGTCCAGGCCAAGGTGGCCGACATAGGGTTCGGGGGTGACGAAGATCATCGGCACCTTGTCGCGTATTTTCGCTTTGCGCAGCGCGGTTTCGAGGATGAACAGGAACTCGTAAGCCGGACCGAAGCATGAGGCCCCCTGTGCCGCGCCGATGATGACCGGGCCGGGGTTTTTAAGAAGCTGCTGGAAGGCAATTTCAGCCTTTTCCGCATGGTCGATGTGGCAGACCGATTGGGTGAAGCCGCCGTGCGGCCCAAGGCCCGGCACCTCGTCAAAGGCGAGTTCGGGGCCGGTGGCGATCACAAGGTAATCATAGGTCACCGACTGGCCGTCCACCAGTTCGATGCGGTTTTCCTGGGGGTGCAGACGTTCCGCCGCCACCGGGATGAAGTTGATCTTCTTCTTGGCCATCGTCGGGGCCAGATCGACGGTGATCTCTTCGCGCTTGCGCCAGCCAACCGCGATCCACGGATTGGAGGGCACGAAGTGATAGGTCGGGTCCTTGGTCACCACGGTGACCGTGTCTTCGCGGCGCAACTGGTCCTTGAGTTCGTAGGCCATGATGGCCCCGCCAAGTCCCGCTCCCAGTACAACGACATGTGCCATTGGTCTTCCTCTCCCTTGAGCATGGTGATCCCGTTCGGCCTCCTCCGCCGCACGGGCCTTCTATTGGGCGTCAGGTCTTGAACACCCGGTAGATCGCCGGGATGACCAGCACGGTCAGCAGCGTCGATGACAGCAGCCCGAACAGCAGCGAGATCGCCAGACCCTGAAAGATCGGGTCCGACAGGATCACCACGGCGCCGATCATGGCAGCGATGGCGGTCAGCAGGATCGGCTTGAAGCGGATCGCCCCGGCCTCGATCAGGGTCTCGATGGTGACGGGTCCTGAGTTGCGGATGAAGTCCACCAAGAGGATCGAGTTCCGCACAATGATCCCCGCCAAGGCGATGAAGCCAATCATCGAGGTGGCCGAGAAGGGGGCGCCGAACAGCCAGTGGCCTGCCATGATGCCAAGGAAGGTCAGCGGGATCGGTGTAAGTATCACGAGGGGAAGCCGGAAAGAGCCGAATTGGGCCACGACAAGGATGTAGATGCCCAGCAGCGCCACACCGAAGGCCGCGCCCATATCGCGGAAGGTGACGAAGGTGACCTCCCACTCGCCATCCCACAGAAGGGTGACCTTGCTTTCGTCCTGCGGTTGGCCGTGCAGGCTGATCGTGGGCTTGCCGTTCGGCCAGTCCTGTTTCTGGATCTGATCCGCGACGGCCAGCATACCATAGAGGGGGGCTTCAAATTGACCCGCCAGTTCCGCCGTCACCATTTCCGCATAGCGGCCATTGTGACGGAAGATCGGGTAAGAGGCGGGCTCTTCGGCCACGGTCACCACGTCACCAAGTTCGACCACGGACTTTGCCCCTGGCAGCACGTTGGCCGGGATCGGCGTGGTCATGAACCGTTCGTCCATCACACGGTCGGACTTGGCTCGCGCCACCTGCAGGGGGATCGGGAACCGCCCCTCGCCCCGGTTCGAATAGCCCACGGTCTGACCGCCGTTCAGCAGAGCGATGGTGTCGAACACGTCCTGTTCCTGAACGCCGAAGAAGTCGAGATTGTCGGTCGACACGGTTGCCCGCAGACGCCGGGCCGGGGTTCCATAGCTGTTGTCGACGTCGACGATGAAGGGGACGGACGCGAACGCCTTTTGAATTTCGGCAGCGGCGGCGCGGCGAGTGGCGGCATCGGGGCCGTAGACTTCAGCCAGGAGCGTCGAGATGACGGGCGGACCGGGCGGCGGTTCGACGACCTTCAGGCTGGTGCCGGGCGGTACGTTCAGAGTGGCCAGCCGGGTGCGGATGTCCAAAGCGATGGCATGGCTGGCCCGGGCGCGGTCCCCCTTGGGCGTCAGGTTGATCGCCACTTCGCCCAGTTGCGGTTCCTGGCGCAGGTAATAGTGCCGCACCAGACCGTTGAAGTTGAAGGGCGCAGCGGTGCCGGCATGGGTCTGCACCGTTGTGACCTCGGGCATCTGCATGACGATCTTGGCCACGTCCTGCGCCACCCGGTCGGTCGCCTCAACCGAACTGCCCTCGGGCAGGTCAATCATCACCGAGAGTTCGGATTTGTTGTCGAAGGGCAGCAGTTTGACCGTGACATCGCGGGTGTAAAGCGCCGTCAAGGAGCCGAAGGACAGCGCTGCCGTCACCAGAAGGAAGGTCAGCGACCGAGCCTTGGTCTTCAGAAGCGGGCGAGCGACGCGGTTATAGGCCCGCTCCATCCAGCCGCCGTGGTGGCCGCCGTAGGTATCGTCGTGGCCGTGCACAGTCATATCGGCGCGGCCGGCGATCTTCACCATCAGCCAGGGGGTGATGATGACAGCGACGAAGAACGAGAAGATCATCGCGGCACTGGCATTGGCCGGGATGGGCGACATGTAGGGCCCCATCAGGCCAGACACGAACAGCATCGGCAGCAGCGCCGCGACAACGGTCAGGGTGGCGACAATCGTCGGGTTGCCAACTTCCGCCACCGCGTCGATGGCGGCTGCAGAGCGGCTGCGGCCATCCCGCATCCCCCAATGACGGGCGATGTTTTCGATCACCACGATGGCGTCATCGACCAGAATACCGATGGAGAAGATCAGCGCGAACAGGCTGACCCGGTTCAGCGTGTAGCCCATGATCCAGCTTGCGAAGAGCGTGAGCAGGATCGTCACCGGGATGACGATGGCCACCACGATGGCCTCGCGCCAGCCGATGGCGAAGAGGACGAGGATGATGATCGAGACGGTGGCAAGGCCAAGATGGAACAAGAGTTCGTTGGCCTTCTCGTTCGCCGTCTCGCCATAGTCGCGGGTAACGGTGACGGTGACGGAATCGGGGATCTGACGGCCCTTCAGCGCCTCGACCTGCGTCAGGACCTGTTCGGCCACCACCACGGCATTGGCACCAGCGCGCTTTGCAACGGCCAGTGTGACAGCGGGGGTGCGGGTGATCGACCCATCTGCATTGCGGGTGATGTTGGCGACGATATGGTCAGAGGTATCCGCCACATAGGCGACCTTGGCCACGTCCGAGACATAGACCGGCCGACCGTCCCGCGTGGTCAGCAGAAGATGCGCCACCGCTGCGGGCGCGGTCAGGGTCTGGCCCGCGACAAGGTCAATCTGCTGGCCCTGATCGCGCAGCTTGCCCGTGTTCAGCGTGCGATTGGCCTGCCCCACCTTCTGCGCCAGTTGCTGCAGGGTCACGCCATACAGCGCCAAGCGGTCCGGATCGGGCTGGATCTGGATGGCGTCCTGCGCGTCACCCACCAGATAGGTCAGGCCCACGTTGTCGGCCTTGGCGACCTCCGTTTGCAGGGTGCGGGCGATGCGGGTCAGATCATCGGCTGACACGTTTTGACCGGGGGCCGAGGACAGTGTCAGCGACAGGATCGCCACGTCATCAATGCCGCGCCCGATGATCAGCGGCTCCGGAATGCCTAGCGGAATCCGGTCCATGTTGGCCCGTACCTTGTCATGAACGCGCAGCATCGCCTCATCGGCATTGGTGCCGACGGCGAAGCGGGCGGTGACCATCGCACTGTCATCGCGGGTCGAGGAATAGACATGCTCCACCCCGTTGATGCCCTTGACGATCACCTCCAGCGGCTCGGTCACCAGCTTGACGGCGTCTTCAGCCTTCAGACCCTGTGCCTGCACGTGAATATCAACCAGCGGCACGGAAATCTGCGGCTCTTCCTCGCGCGGGAGGGAGACGACAGCCAGCATGCCCGCCGCCAAGGCGGCCAGAATGAACAAGGGTGTCAGGGCGGATTTGATGAAAGCTTGAGTCAGGCGACCGGCGATGCCCAAGGGTTTGTCTGCTGACCCGCTGGCAGGCATGTCTGCGGTCTTGTCGGACAGATCACTCATTTCGCGGCACCGAGCAGGACATGGTCGCCCGCCTCAAGGCCTGACAGGATCTCCACCATCTCGACCCCGTCGATCGTCGCGTGTTCTCCGGGCACGACGCTGCGCTGAACCGGACCGGAGGCCTCTTCGACGCGGACAAAGTCCAGACCGGCGGTGGACGAGATTGCGCCCACCGGCACCATCAGCGCGTTCCGTTGGCCGACCGGCAGCCGCACCAGCATCCGCGCGTCGACGAAGGTATCCGGCAGGCCCGCCAGTTCCACATCGGCAATCACCCGTCCGTTCTGGATCAGCGGATAAATCCGCGACAGGGTGCCGGTCTGAGTCGCATCGCCTTCCGAAATCTCGATCTTGTCGCCCTGATGCAGGCTCGGCGCGTGACGCTCGGGAATCGAAATCCGAAGGAACGTGCCGCCACCGCCGATCAGGGCAACCTCCTCGCCCGGCATCACCACCCCGCCTTTCGAGACGGGCACATCCAGCACTCGCCCATCGGCAGGCGCCAGCACCGTGCCCTCCTTGACCTGCTGGTTGATCACCTCGGTCTGCGCATCCAGGGCCGCGATCTGGCCCTTGAACACATCAACTTGCGTGCGCAAGGCGTCGAGACCCTGTGCCGTGGTCACCCCCTGCTTCAGCAGGCTTTCGCCCCGTGTGAGTTCCGCCTGCGCGTTCGTCAACTGTGAGGCTAAGGCTCCCCGCTGCGCCGTCAGGGCGGAAAGTTGAAACGCCAGCTTTTCATCTTCGATCCGGCCAATGGGCTGCCCCGCCCTGACCATATCGCCCTCGATCACGGTCAACTCAACCAATGTGCCGCCAAGACGAGCCCGCGCGGGGATGCGGTCACGCGCCTCGACCTGACCATAAACCGCCTTCCACTCGATGATCGTGGTCGGCTTTAGGGCGGGCGTGTCAGCGTGAGCCAAGCTGCCAAACAGGGGCAACAGGGCGCACAAAAGGCCTTGCAGGGTAGAGCGCATGATTCAGGTCCTCACTTCGGTGCAGCATACATATTCGAAGATATGAATTTGTAAATATCTATTTTGCAGGGCGATGCCGCCAATGGCCGCATCGCCACCGCTCAAGCTCGGTCGCGGGGGTCGTTTGGACGAGCTTATGTGAGAATTTCGGCGTCTTACCTGATCCAGATCATGCGCCGAACGGCCGTCCAACGTTATATTCATAATACGGAATGTGAAATCATCTGGAGCTAATCATGAAAAAGCATCTTGCGGCCTTGAGCCTTGCGGCCACCCTCGCCACCACCGTTGCGGCCTTCGCAGGGCCCTTCGCTGACTTCGAACACGACCTCCGGGACGCCTATGGCCAGTACCGGACCGCACTTTTCCAAAGCAACATGGGCAATGCCGACGCGACCTCCAAGGCGCTGAAGTCGCTATCAGAAAAGTGGACAACTCTGGAAGCCACTTGGGGCAAAGCGCCGCCGCCGCAATACGCTGATGATGCGGGTTACGCTGAGACTCTGACGGCCATTGAGTCCGTGATTGCCCAAGCCTCTCAAGAGGTTGCGGGCGGCGATCTGGCCAAGGTCCATGTCACGCTTGAAGGACTGCGTGCTGATGTTGGCGCCCTGCATGACCGCAATGGCATCGTCTCGTTCTCGGACCGGATGAACGCCTATCACGCGAAGATGGAAGAGATCATCGGTCTAGACCTTTCGGCGCAGCCCGATGGCGGCCTTGCAGCCTTGGCCGATGGCGCTGCTGTTCTGGCCTACCTGACCGCCGATATCGTGGCACATCCCGCGCCGGAAGCCGCCGACCCGGCCTATGGCCCAGCACTGGAGGCCATGAGCAAGAGCGTTGAAGTTTTGCAATCCGCCGTTCACGCAGGCGATGCGGCCGCCGCCAAGGCCGCCGTGGGGGGTCTTAAGGTTCCCTATTCGAAGCTCTTCGCGAAGTTTGGCTGAGGCCATCGCCACCCTGCCCGACAAGAGCGGGGTGGCTCTTTCCTAGACCTGTGGCATGCCCAATTCGTCATGCCGGCGCCGCTCGAGTTCCTGCGCGTATCGCTTCAGACAAAACGCCTCGGACACAGAACCGATGACCTGCCGATCCTCCCTAGAGCGGACGACGGGCAGTGTCTCTGCTCGCGCTTTGGTGAAGACGCGAAGGATGGTGCGGATATCGTTGTCGGGCAAGACGAAGCTTTGATGCCCGGACACCAGATCAGCAGCCACAAGGGATTCTTTCAGGTCCAACAGTTCAGGGTCATGGGCAGAGGCCACGTCGATCATCCCGGCGTAATGACGATGCCGGTCAACCGCAAACAGCCACTTGGCGCTGCCCAAAGGCACCTGCGCCCGCAGTTCGGCCAGGGACAGATTCAGGGGCACACTGCGCACATCAGTCCTCATCAGTTTGGCGGCGGTCATGTCGGATACCCAGCCGATGTCCTGCCCGCCCCGCAACGGCAGCCCGCGCAGGTGGAAACGCCAGGTCGAGAAAGAATAGCCGAAGGTCAGGCGTACCATGGTTGAGGCCACGACCACCCCAATGATGACACCCAGCGTCACTGGGAAATCCCCGGTCGATTCCAGCACCAGAAGCACCATCGTGAAAGGTGCCCCGATGATGGCCGCTCCCACAGCACCCATGCCCACCAGCATGAAGGCAGTGCGATCGGTCAGAAACACCGGATCGTAAAGGGCCAAGGCCTCAACCGCCAAGGCGCCCAACAGACAGCCCAGAAACAGAGAAGAACTGAACAGGCCGCCCCGGAACCCGGCGCCCAGCGACACGGAGGATGCCATCACCTTGCCCCCGAGCAAGACCGCCAAAGGCAAGGCCGCCCATCGTGCCTCGAGATGCAGTTCGATGGCGCCATGACCGCTGCCCAGAACTTGGGGGGAAGCCAGCGCCAGCAGACTCAAGACCACACCGCCCAAGGCGGGTCTAGCCCAGACAGGGATTTTGGCGCCGCGAAAGGCCCATTCCACCCAAGTCGCGCACTTCATCGTCAGAATGCCAAGGCCAGCAGCCAAGAGGCCGATCAGAGCGAAGAGCAGATAATAGATGTTCGGAATATCGAAGGGGCCGGCAATCTGGAACAGCGGCAGGCTGGAGCCAAGAACCCGCACCACCATGACACCCGCCAGCGACGCCGCCGTAACCGGGGCCAGCAACCGCCCGGAATAGCTGCCATGGATCAGTTCAAATCCGTAGAAGGTTCCGGCCAAAGGCGCGTTGAAGGCCGCAGCAATCGCAGCGGCAGCACCTGCGGTCACCATGATCCGCTGATCCTCGCGCCGGAGCAGGAAGAAGTGCCCCACCGTGGCGAACACTCCCGAGCCAAACTGACTGTAGGCAGCTTCCATCCCAACCGAGGCCCCTGCCGCGTTGGAAATCAGGGTCAGGCCCGCCAAACGCCCGCTGTCACGCAGCGACAACTGCCCTCCGTAAAGCGCATTCGCCTCGATCGGGTCGATCAATTCTGTCGGGCGCCAGCGATTGAGGGCGAGTGTTACAAGCCCCAAGGCCAGCCCACCCAAAGCCGGGACCAACGCCAAACGCCACGGATTAAGTGCTGTCTGCTCACTGAGAAACGATCCGCTGGACAAGCCAAAGTCGACTTGATGCAGATAGCCAACCAGATCCCTGAGGCCAAGCGTCACCAGTCCAACCACCGCCCCCAACGCAGCGGCCATCGCAATCAGGACCGCCTCAGAGTCACGCGCTTTGCGCCGTAGACTTGTCCAACGCGGCAAGAGTGCTCGCTGAGCCGGACCTTGGGAGGGCAACTTTGCGGTCGGCATGGCGAGTCTTCCTTCGTGGAGCAGTCAGGTGCACCGCCGAGACTTGGCGGATGAAGCCGCAGCGGTACAGGCAGTCAGACGGTAACCAACTGAGGTTTATTCCGGCTTCCGCGCCACAAGGTCGATCAGGGCCGAACGGCCTTTGTGGCCTGCGCCTTCGGAGATCTCGGCCTCGTAGGCGTTCAGATGCAGGATTTCCATGGTGCCGAAGGCAGCTGTAAGAAGGTTGGCAGTGTATAGGTTCTCCAATGCCCTCGGCCCGCCGGTGCCGTGAGAGAGTTGCTCTGGCGTGTAGCCGTGCAGCAGCAACAGGCCACCGGGGCGCAGGGCGGTTTGCATCCCGGCAAAGATCTCGGCCCGAAGGGGTGGGGCTGCGAACTGGATGAAGACACCCAGTACCACATCATAGGGACGGGCTCGCCAATCCCATTCAGCGATATCCGCAACGTTGAAACCGACCTGAACGCCCTTTTCCGACGCGAGCCCTTGGGCTTTGGCCACGCCGACCTCGGACCCATCCATGGCGGTGACGAGGTGGCCAAGTCCAGCCAGATAGACCGAGTTGCGCCCCTCGCCATCGGCGACCGACAAGACCTTCTGGCTCGGCGCTAGTCTTGCTGCCTCGCGTCTAACAAAGTCTGCGGGCTCGGTCCCGAAAAGGTAGTCATTGCCGCTGAACCGTTCATTCCACATGTCTTTTCCTTTCCGCTCACGCGGCAGTTTTCCTGCAATCCGCCGCGCCAAGGGCACAGTATGCATCATATTGCGACAGATAGATCGACCCTGTCAGTGCTCGCAGGAAATCCGACCGTTTCAGGCGGTCCATCACTGGACCCTTCACCTCGGACAGGTTGAACCTTATGCCCATTTCGTCAAGCCGGTGGTTGATCACCTCCAGCGATTCCAAAGCGCTCATGTCGATTTCATCGACGGCAGAGCACATCAACACCACGTCCTTCAGGGCGATGTCGCCACTGATCCGGTTCAGGATGTAATCCTCCAGAAAGCGGGCATTGGCGAAATACAGACTGCCATCCACCCGCAAGGTCAGAAGGCGTGGATCGGTCTGCACCTTGTGGCGCAAGATGTTTCGGAAGTGCTCGCTGCCCGCGACAAGGCCCACCTCTGCCACATGCGGGCGTGAGGTCTTGTAAAGGAACAAAAGGATCGACATTGCAACCCCGGCGGCCACACCAGCCTCGACCCCCACCCCAAGCGTCAGCAGGATCGTCACGGCTACGGCAGCGAAGTCAGAGCGGGAATAGGCCCAGGTCCGGGTCAGCACCGAGAAGTCCACAAGGGTGAGGACAGCGACGATGATCGTGGCGGCCAATGTGGCCTTGGGCAGGAAGAAGATCAGCGGCGTTAACGCCACGGCGGCGATGGCAAGCCCGATCGCGGTGAAGGCGCCAGCTGCAGGCGTCTCGGCCCCAGCGTCATAGTTCACGACGGAGCGGGCAAAGCCACCCGTCACCGGAAAGCCTCCGGTGAATGCAGCCGCGATATTGGCGGCACCCAAACCGATCAATTCCTGATCCGGCGTGATGCGTTGGCGCTTCTTGGCGGCCAACGTCTGCGCGACCGAGACCGATTCCACAAAACCGATGACCGAGATCATCAAGGCAGGAAGGAACAGGCTTTGCACCAGCCCCAAGTCGAACGACGGAAGGGTCAGCGGGGGCAGGCTTTGCGGAACCTTGCCCACCACGGCCACGCCTTGGTCCGTCAGACCGAGGCCCCAGACCAAAGCCGTCGTCACCACGACCGCCGCGACGGGTCCCGCCTTGGTCAGAACATCGGCCAGCCGGGGCGGCACGCCCACCCGCAGAAGGGTCGGCTTCATCGCCCGACGCACCCAGAACAGGAATGCCACCGCCCCCGCACCCAAAGCCAGCGTCACCAGATTGACCTCGCCCAGATGGGACCAGAGCGAGACGGCCATCTCGGGCAGCGTATGGCCATCCGCCTTGATGCCCAGAAGCGCCCCCAACTGGCTGGCGGCAATCAGAAGACCCGAGGCCGTGATGAAGCCCGCAATCACCGGATGCGACAGGAAATTCGCGACGAACCCCAGCCGGAACAGCCCCATCACAAGCAAGATCGCCCCCGACAGGAAGGCCAACGTCAGCGCGGCCATGGCATAGCCCGCCGTTCCCGCCTCGGCGATCTGCCCCACCGTCGCCGCCGTCATCAAGGACACCACCGCCACCGGCCCCACTGCCAAAGCACGCGAGGTGCCAAAGACCGCATAGGCGAGGATCGGCACGATCGAGGCATAAAGCCCCATCTCCGGCGGCAAGCCTGCCAGCAGAGCATAGGCCAGCGACTGCGGGATCAGCATGATCGTGACGATCAGCGCCGCCACCAGATCGTTGGACAATGCCCCAAGGTCATAAGTGCGGCCCCAGGTCAAGATCGGGAAATAGCGGTTCAAGGCGGACATGGCGGGGCTTTCTTACAAGGCGTTCAGCGGCACTTTCAGCATGGGTCGACCGGAAGGATCGGTCGGGACCTCACCGGCGCGCATGTTGACCTGCAGAGATGGGATGATCAGGCGTGGCATGCCCAGCGTTGCATCCCGCGCGGTGCGGAAGGCCACAAAGCTGTCCTTGGTCGAGCCCATGCCCACATGGATGTTGTGCGCCTTCTCCTCGGCCACCGTAGTCTCCCACTGGATGTCGCGTCCATTCGGGCCGTAGTCATGACACATGAAGAGGCGCATCGCGTCGGGCAGGGCCAGCACCTTCTGGATGCTGTCATAAAGCACTCCGGCATCGCCGCCCGGAAAATCCGCCCGGGCCGAGCCACCATCCGGCATGAAGAGGGTATCGCCCACGAAGGTCGCATTGCCGATGACATGGGTCATGCAAGCCGGCGTATGGCCGGGAGTGGCCAGCACCAAGACCGTCATGCCTCCGATCCGGTAGGTGTCGCCTTCCGCAAACAGCGCGTCAAACTGCGAGCCGTCGCGCTGGAACTCGGTCCCTTCATTGAAGACCTTGCCGAAGGCGTCCTGCACCACGGTGATCTGGTCGCCGATGCCGATCTTGCCGCCCAGCTTGGCCTGGATGTAGGGCGCGGCAGAGAGGTGGTCGGCATGGACATGGGTCTCGATCAGCCACTCCAGCGTCATGCCCTTGTCCTGAATGAAGGCGATGATCCGGTCGGCATTGTCGTGCGTGATCCGCCCTGCGGCATAGTCGATGTCCAGTACGGAATCGATCACCGCGCAGGCGGTCGAGTCCGGGTCGCGCACCACATAGCTAATCGTATTGGTACCAGCGTCAAAGAACGCTTTGACTTGGGGCACAACGTCCATCGAGATCGGATAAGTCGGGGCAAGAGTATTCATAGCAATCTCCATCACCATAGGCTCAGACCTATATATCATCACATTCTAAAAATGGAATATGTAAGGTGAAGATTCTTGCGGATGCCACCGAAGTGCATCCGGGAAGCTGCCAAAATCTCAAAGTGGAAGCGTCACCCGGGCTTCCAGACCGCGCTCGGAACGGTTTCTGAGGGTCACATCGCCGCCGTGCGCCCGAATGACCGTGCGGGCAATTGGCAGGCCAAGGCCAGCACCCCCAGTCTCGCGGCTGCGCGAGGATTCGAGGCGCACGAAGGGATGGAAGACGTGTTCAAGCTGGTCTTCTGGCAAGCCCGGCCCCTTGTCTGCAATGGAAATGACGGCGAGACCGTCTTGTCGGGTCAGGGCAATCTCGGCCAAGCCGCCATAGCGGACCGCGTTGTCGATCAGGTTGCGCAGCGCCCGCGTCAGGGCTGCAGGCCGGACCGGGACCTCGATCGCGGAAGAGCCGATAAAGGCGGCGCGCGCTCCGACATCGGCTGCCAGCTTGGTTAGAAGGTCCGCCAGATCAACCGTCGTCACAGGCTCTTGGACTGAAGCTGCTCGGGCATAATCCAGTGTCGAGTCCAGCATCTGCTGCATTTCCTCGACCAGCGCTTTGAGGCGGGTGCTGTCGTCGTCCTCCTCAAGCATTTCGACCCGCAAGCGCATAGCCGTCAGCGGCGAGCGCAGGTCATGGCTAAGGGCGGCCAGCATCCGTGTCCGCTCAGCCACGAAGCGCGTCATCCGCGACTGCATCTGGTTGAAGGCCCGAGTGGTCTGCTGCACCTCGCTCGGCCCGGTTACGGCAAGGGGCTCGGCGTCAAGGCCGCGGCCTAAGCGGTCGGCCCCCTGTGCGAGCGCCTTCATAGGGCCGACGATCCGGCGTGTGGTGACCAAGGCAATCGCCACCACGGCGAGCACCATCAGGATCAGCGGCAGCAGCGCACGGGGAGTCCACTGCAGACCGGGCCGCAAGAAGGTGGACCGGACATTCAGCCATTGACCCGAAGTCAGCCGGATCGACAGGTTCATCTGAACCGGTTCCGTCATAGCGCCCATCATCATCTTGTGGACAGGTTGCATCCCGGCAGGTGCGGGAACGGCCTCGACGTCGGCCCGGATGTCATGCCCCTCCCCCAGCACATCCGCCATTTGCGCCAGAAACGGGTCGGCCTCGGCGCTGCTCTCCAAGGTATTGGGGACCGCCCCAACCTCAAAAGAGGCAAGCTGTGACGAGGCGGACCTTAGAATGGAGGGGTAAAGATCCGGCGGCGCATCCTGCAACAACAGGGCGACCTGCGCGGCCCGCCCTGCCGTCTCGAACCCCAAGGCGGCGCGGATGGCGCGGTTGCGTTCGTCATTCAGCAGGAACAGGCTGAAGCTCTGTGTCACCACAAGTGCCAGCACCAGCAAAGCCAGCAACTGCCCTCCCACCGATTGCGGAAGCCAGCGTTTCATCCCACCCGCCTTACATCGGCGGCCAGCGCATAGCCGCCACCCCAGACCGTGGTGATCAGCGCAGGCTGCGCCGGGTCACGCTCGATCTTGCGGCGCAGGCGGCTGATCTGGTTGTCAATCGTGCGGTCAAAGACCTGCGCCGCCCGGCCCGAGGTCAGGTCCAGCAACTGATCCCGTGTCAGAACGAACCGCGGCCGTTCCAGAAATACGCTCAACAGTTTGAATTCGGCCGTTGTCAGGGATACCTCAGTCCCGTCGTCGCAAGTCAGGCTGCGGCGGTCGGTGTCCAGCGTCCAGCGGTCAAACACCAGCCGGTGCCTCGCCAGCGCCCCACCCGCCAGCGCGGGGCGTTCAGTGCGGCGCAGGATCGCCTTGATCCGCGCCAGCAATTCGCGCGGGTTGAAGGGTTTGGACAGATAGTCATCCGCCCCCATCTCCAGCCCGACAATGCGGTCCGTTTCATCGCCCAGTGCGGTCAGCATCAGGATCGGAATGCTGCCACTGGCGCGCAACCGGCGGCAGACTGAAAGGCCATCCTCGCCCGGCATCATCACATCCAGCACAATCAGATCGAAGGCCCCGGCCGCCAACGCCGCGTCCATCGCCACCGCATTGGCAGCCAGACTGACCCGCATTCCGTTGCGCTCCAGATACTTGGCCAAGGCATCGCGGATCTCGCGGTGGTCATCGACGACAAGGATGTGCGGTGTGGATGTCATGTCTTCTCTCCTGCCTGCCAGACTAATCACGAAACGGGCGAACAGGTTGCAGAACTTTGTCGCAACATGTCGCAGAGGCCGGGCTTGCGACAGATTGATACAATTCACACTCCGGACTGACAAAGATCAAAGACATCTGTCGCCCAAATTGGCTGCATCAAACAACGGATCAGGAGATCTCAGATGAAACGGTCAACTCTTATCGCCCTTGGTGTGGTGGCAGCTCTTGGCGTGGCAGCCGTGGCAGTGCCGGTCGTCGCTCGGCAGACGATGGGTCACATGCACAGCATGCAAGGCATGCAGGGCGGCATGGAAGATGGCGGCATGATGCAGGGTGGCATGCACGGTCATATGGCGGGCCAGCATGATGGAATGCAGGGCATGCAGGATGGCAGCGGCATGCAGGACGGCATGGGCCGGGGCATGCAAGACGACAAAGGGATGATGGAAGCAAACTGATGCACCCCTATTCCCGGTCAGCTTGGCCGGGACTCGCTGTCCGAGGTGGCAATTAGGCGGGCTTGCAGGCCCGCCCAAAGCTGTCCTCAACAGCGATCTTTACAAATGACCAGGAGAGAGATGATGGCCTATACAGTCGACCGCACCTTCGCAGGACATTCGTTTGAAGACATTGATGCCCGCACCCGAAAAGCGCTGGCAGATGCCGGATTTGGCATCCTGACCGAAATCGACGTTGCAGCGACGATGCACAAGAAATTGGGCGTGGAGATGCCCGCCTACCGTATCCTTGGCGCATGCAACCCGAAGATGGCCTTTCAGGCCATCGGGATCGAACCACGGGTCGGGGCCATGCTGCCCTGCAACGTGATCTTGCGTGCAATTGACGGCGGGGTTGAGGTCAGCGCCATTGATCCGGTCGCGTCGATGCAGGCCATAGACAACCCGGCTTTGCATGCCGTTGCAGGACAGGTGCGTGACCTTCTGGCAAAGGCCGTGGCCGCGATCTGAACAGATCGTCGAGCGGGCGCTCGCCGTCTGATCAGGCTGGAGAGCGCCTAAGCAAGCCGGAATTTCGTCGGGTTTGAAGGAAGGTCCATCGAACCATTGGTGCCAAGGCTTGGCTTGTTCAAGGGCAATGCGGGCTGGCTGCTTTCAACGATCCGCGACGATCCGGCCATCCTCTAGCGTGATTATGCGGTCTGCGAGTTCCAGAATGCGGTTGTCATGTGTGACCATGACCGTCGTGGTCCCGCGCAGGGCTCCAAGCTTTTTTAACATGGCGACCACGGTCATGCCCGCGTCACGGTCAAGCGCCGCAGTTGGCTCGTCGGCGAAGATGACATCTGGGTTGCCGACCAAGGCGCGCGCCACGGCAACCCGCTGCTTCTGGCCGCCAGACAGGTTGGCCGGAAGATAATCCAGCCGGTCGCCAAGGCCCAAGAGCGTCAGCGCATGTCGGGCAGCATCCAGTTGCTCCCCAGGTTCGCCCGACCCATGCACTTGCAGCCCCATTTGTACATTTTGCAGGGCGGTCAGGCTGCCATGCAGGTTGTGGGCCTGAAAGATGAAACCCAGCCGCCGCCGCAACTCTTCCGAAAGCGCCCGGTTCGCCCCGAACAGTTCATGCCCTAAAAGCTGGACAGAGCCCTCCTGCACATCCCGCAGACAGCCCATCAGCGTCAGCACCGTGGTTTTGCCCGAACCCGAGGGTCCCATCAACACGGTCAGACTGCCTCGTTTGATCTGCATGGACACGTCAAAGATCGCCTGCTTGCGCGCCTCGCCCTGCCCGAAAGAGTGATTCAGGCCGGCCACTGATATGGGGAATTCATCCGACATGATGCGCCTTCAAAACAGATCTGCCGGGTCAGCCGAGGCGAGCCTGCGGGTGGCAATCGCACCTGAGACGGAACAGGCGACAAGCGTTCCCACAAAGACCATGCCCGCCATGCTGGATGTCATGGCCAAAGGCAGCGTCGTTGCGGCTTTCATGCCCGCAAGCAAGCCGTAGGCAACAAGAAACCCCGGCACAAAGCCAAGGACGGCCAAAATCAGCGCCTCTTCGAACACGATGCCAAGAAAGAAACGCTGGCGATAGCCCATCGCCTTGAAGGTCGCGTATTCGCTGAGGTGGTCGGCCACGTCGGTTGACAGAACCTGATAGACGATCACGATCCCAACCAGAATTCCGATGATCACCCCAAAGCCGAAGATGATCCCGGTCGGGCGGCGGGTTTGCTGATAGCTCAGATCTTCGGCGCCGGCCTGCGCATAGGACCGAATGCGTAGGGTCTTGTCGGATACCAGATCGCGAAGCCGGGCGGCCACAACATCCGGGTTCGCACCGGGGGCGATCTGCAACAGAATATGGTCAGGCGCACCAGACTTGCGCGCCGGAAACAGGTTCAGATAGGTCTGATCCGACACCATCATGAAGCCGTCTCCTCCGAACCCCCCACCCCCCGCGAAGGTGTCGTACAATGTCAAGGTCTTGCCCGAGACTTCAAACGAGATCGGGCTTTGCGGGCGTATCGCGGGGCTTCGGCACGCGGCAGGCCCCTGCTCTACATGTCCAGAATGCCAGAGTTCTGAAGCTGCAATGTCGCGGCCTTGCGGGCCATATCAGGCGACAAAAAACCGGTCAGCGTCGGGTCCACGCCGAACGTGGTCAGCCCCAGCGTCCTTTCCCCGCGCGCCCAACTGACATTGCCAACGAAAATCCCGGTGCCAGCGGTCACATCCGGGTCTGCCAACGCCTGAAACAGCCATTGCCGCGCGACATTGCCGCCCTCGGTCATCGAATTGGCGTCCGAGGCTGAAATCATCACATCGGCGCGAAAGAAGCCGTAGGGTTTCAACGTGGCCACGGCCATCGAGTTCATGATGCCCAACTGCACGAACACCAGCACATTGGCAAAGGCCACCCCGGCCAAGGCAGCGGCAAACCGGGTGCGGTTGTGGCTGAGTTGAAGCCAGCCGATCGGCAACCGGCCAAACAGCCATTGCAGCAAACGGGTCATTGGCTGGCTTTCAGGCGCGTGTCGATCCGTGCAACAACCTCAAGATTGGTAAACCGCGCGGCAAGAGCCGAGGAGGCCGGATCGAGTTCCACCATGACAGTTATGACCCGAGCGTCGGTATTGGCGGCTGTGTCATCCGAAACAAGGCCTTGTCGCCCCACTGTCAGCCCGATGGATTGCACGCGGCCCTGCAAAGTCTGTGACAAAGCACCAGCCGCCAATTCCACCGGCTGGCCGACGGCAACGGCGGCGATACGGTCTTGGTAGACCTCAACCTCGGCCATCATGTGGTCGGTGTCGCCCATCTCCATGATGCCAGCCGCGGGCGGTTTTTCGCCAGCGCGGGCGTTCACGTTCAGGACCACACCAGTGACAGGGGCCAAGACCGCTGACCGGCTCAGATCGCGGGCAGCGCGGGTTTGATCGGCTTCGGCTGCCTCAAGGTTGCGGGTCGCCACGATCACATCGGGTTGCTGGTCCACATCGTCGCTGGCAAAACGGGCGAGCGTCGCTTCCGCCTTCTGCACGGACAAAGCTGCCTGCCGGGTCGCAGCAGAAGCAGAATCGAGTGCGGCTTGAGTAGCAACACCACGCGAGAACAGTTCGGTCTCGCGTGCCAACTGACTGTCCGCCTCAGTCGCCGCGGATTGCGCCTGCTTCACTCCGGCGCGGGCCTCGTCCAACGAATTCTGCACGGCCGTCCGCGTCTGGACCAAAGCCGCCTGCCGGATCGCGACGTTGGCCTGAGCCAGCAACACCGAACTTTCCAGTTGCCCCTGATTGTCCAGCCGCGCCACAACCGCGCCCTTTTGCACGCGGTCGCCGACAGACACGAGGATCTCGGCAATCCGGGCGTCGCCCGCGCCGTAAGGAGGTGCCACGATCGACACATCGCCATGCGGCATCAGCCGAGCCAGACCGACCACATCGCTGACCTGCATCGTCTCGACCATCTCTTTGGGCAACTTGATGCCCGGCGGCAACGCGATGGGCGAGGTTGAACCCGCACCTGGTTGCAGTCCGGACAACGCATAGAACTTTTGCAAGGGCAACGGCTGGTAGTACATCCCGATCACCCCGCCCGAAAACATCAGAACCGGAACCAGGAGCACTAGGAGATAAGCGGCACGAAACCGGAATCGGCGGCTCGGTTTGGCGGGCACTTCCCCTGCACGCCGGATCACTTCAAGCGGAAGATCGGGGTCGGGTGAATTGGTCAAGGAAAGCTCCGATCTGGCGGCCAAGCGTTACGGCTTCGCCCAGGTACCCTAGCCGGGCCACGCCAAGAGCGACCTGATTTGGATCAAACGATGCCTTTCAGTTTTCCTGATCTTTTCATCTGATCAAAGTGACACTTGGCATCGCCCGGTTTCATAAGGGCTACAACGCGATGTACGGAAGGCATTCCTGATCGCCTCCGAGTGACCGGTGTCAAAATCCGACATGCACGAAGCTTCGCAACCCCGAACGCCGGGTGTCTACCTTTATTGACGATGGGGCAGATGATTGCGGGATCTGAATTCAAATTGCCGCACGCCACATGCGGAACCGCCCCTGACCTGTGACCTCGCGGACCAGCCCGTGGTCTTGCATCCACGCTATGTTCCTTTGCACGGCGGCGCGGCTGACGCCGCTGATCATCTCGGCCATAGGTGCCGAGACCATGGGCCACTCCACGAGAACAGCCCGAAGTAACTCTGGCGTCCGGCCCGACAAAGGCGACATGACAGTCCCTGCCTTGGCCGACCATGCTGCGATTTCGTCCAGATGGCGCATGGCCGTCAGGATCGCACTCTCCATCCCGTCGAGCCAACGCAGCAGGCGAACCTCGGGCGGCCCCCCCGCTCGAAGGCCTCCGGCTCCACCCATGGCCAGCGGGGCAAACACGGCGGCTGTTCCTTCAGAAGCGGCGATGCGGCTGGCAGTCACCGCAGCCTCAATGCGATCTCCGCT